>JANQHN010000203.1 GCA_028282665.1 Phycisphaerae bacterium
AAGTCGTCCAGATCCACATGGCCGTCACAGCCGATTTCGCCGGGCACCGGTCCACCCTGAACGGCGAGCTTCGCCACGAACACATCGCCGCGAATATCCGTGTACTGCCTGACGAGGTACGCAGTGTAGCTGTTTGCCGGAATCGATATATCAAAATCCTGGTTTGCTGTACTGAGTTCTGGAACATGAATCGGTTCACTAAATGGAGCAAACAACGATGTCCGGGTAGTTTTCCAAATGTCCTTTCCTCCAAAGCCCGTTGGACCTTCGGCGGAAAAATAGAGTATCCTTCCATCGGCGGAGAGCGCGCAACCACCTGGATTCGCCTCAAAGCCAGTCAAAGAAGCAATGGCTTCAATGTTTCCCCATGGTTCTTCCATAGATTCGCGCGAAGCACTCCAATACTGAAAAGCTCCTGAACGGTTCGTGGCAAAGACAACCGCGCACTCATCGGCACTAAAACAAATCCCCTCTTCATCCCAGACCGTGTTCAATTCGTTCACGGGTACCGGCGCCTCCCACGCCGAACCTGGTGCGGCGCGCTGTGATACGTAGATGTCACCCGGCCCATGCCCTACCTGTCTTGAAAAGTAAATTCGCAGACCATCAGCCGAAATTTCCACCCCTGCGTCGTGGTTTTCGTACCCCGGAACGGATAATTCTGGCACGAGGACGGGCGTCCCGAACGGCTCGCCAACAGACAGCCGTTCAGCCTTGTACAAATCGATCTGAGCAAATCCATCACGCTCACTCGAAATATACATCTCCAGGCCGCTGGCTGTTACCGTCGCACTCCAATCTTTGGTCGAACTCACTTCCGGTACGTATTGAGGTTCTTCCCACGCGATCGGAGGAAACGCTATTTGGTACAATTCAGCATCGGAATCCACCCAGGTAGGATCGTTCGGTTCAGATGCCGCGCTGCTACCCAGCACGCCATCGTGTCCCCCGCCGGAAGTGTCCGTTAAAATTTGGCCCGTACCGTTGTCCAGTCGCCAATAGCCTACAAGAGTAGGTTCTTCACGCGATACGCGCCTGTGCTGATATCCGCGCAAATCACAGTAATCGCGCGCCATGCTCCAAATACGAACTTCATCTATTAAGCCGTTGAATTCCGGCGATCCGCCGCCTGCACCGCCTAACAAGATCGGATAAGATGCGTTGGACTCCATCTGCAGACCGATCGGCGTCCACGCTACTTCGATACCATCCACCCAGAGTGCAATCACACCACGGTCGGTGTCGTAAACACCCGCCACATGGCTCCATTGATTCTCCGCCAACGGATACTCCAAAGACTGAGTCGTGCCAAACGAATTTTCTATCGCAAATTGTATCTGCCCGTTCACGATAGCCAGTTGATAAGGATCGCGCCCAACAAGACCCTGGGAAATTTGCCCAACAACCGGAATCGGCGTCGTTGTGCTCAAATCGCGAGGATACAGCCACGCCTCTATAGTCCACCCACCAGCCGCGGGATATGCCAATTCGCTTGAGGCAGGAATGTAGGCAATATCGTCAATACCATCAAAATCAAGGGCATTCCTGGGACCTATGAGTGTTAGAATGGCGACATCCAATGATGCGCTGATCGTTTGATCCCCATGTAAGAAATCAGCCGTCACCACAGCAGGGAGGTCTTCCAGCCCGACCTCACCAGCTATAAAGTATCCGGGGGCAGCAAATTGCCCAGCCTCGAACGGTTCGATCGACCAGGAACAATCCAAAGTCACCGAAATCGTCGGACCGTCTTCATAGGTCGCAAGCGCACGGTAGTCCGCAAATGCCTGACTCTCCACGCCGAGTGGACCCTCCACCGCCAGCGACAAGAGGCCACCTCCGATCATGGGAACATTCGATTCTTCGCGCAACGGATCATTGCCGTCGCCATCCGGACTTTCATTACTGCCCAAGATGCCATCGTTTCCATAAATCGATGAGTCATAAGCAACCTGTCCATCTAACTCATCAAACCGCCAGTAACCGACCAAACCGAATTCATTGCCATTCAAACGACGGTGCATATTCACCCGTATCTGTTCTGTTGTCCTCGCTACATTCCAGATGCGCACCTCGTCCAGTAATCCGTCGAAATCTTCGTTCTGATAAGGCTCGAAGTTGCCGATGTGAAGGGACTGGCTGGAGTATTCCAGTGGCCCTAACGTTGTATCTAACGCCTCTGCTACAATCACCCCGTCAACGTATAGACGGGCGAACTGCTCTGTGGCAGAATACACGGTCGACAAATGATGCCATTCGCCCAAATACGATTGTGTGCTACTGGGATCCCAAAGCACTAATTGCCCAGTACTGTTCTGTAGCCGGAAACGAACGCGATTATCGTAGTTTTCCTGCCAAGCCAAATAGTATCCAAGAGAGTTCATTCCCATTGTTCGGATGATCTTGCTAAACGTTGCACCCGCCGAATCAGCCTTGACCCATACCTCAAGAGTCAACTCGTCGGCTGGCTCAAAGGCAGGCGAATGCGGAACGAGCAAGAAATCATTAGAACCATCGAAGTTCAACGCAAGTCCCGCAGGAGGCATGTCAAGGATTGTTACCGGTAGCTCCGCCGTTTCAATTTGTTCGCCGAATACAAAAACAGCCACGATTTTCTCGAACTGATTGCCATCAACATCATAGCTTTCCAAGTCTCCGAATACACCAATTTCGCCATGCACGCCGGGCTCCAGGTAGAGATACGAAGACAGCGTCACATCGAATTCCCAGCCGTTGTCAAATTCTGCAACGACTGTATAAAGTGTTGTGGTCTGTTCGATAACCTGTGCTGCTCCCTCAATACGCAAATCAACGAGCGATTGGGCAATTGCGCTGGAGCAGAAACAAATTAGCGCAAGACTTGCAGATGTTGTATTTCGCAACATTTACAATCTCCTTAAATAGCGACCGAGCGATTGTTGCATCCTGTCTACCCCTCCGGTAGTGGCTGCGGGGTTGTGCGAGAAGAACGCATTTGCAAGTACGTTCTTTAATTATTTATACTCTATCCAGATCGTGCGAGCGCAGCAATACAAACGTCAGTGGGTGATTTTCAACTGAGTTAGAAATGCGCAAGGGCGGCGTCTTTTTGATCGCCAAAGATTGCAATGGCTTTTTCGCGCGATGCAATTAACCTGTTATGTGGTTGCGCCCGGTGCGACAGTTACAAAACAACCTCTACACTCCAAAGGATGCTCGCTCGCCGGGTATCACAAGTACCTTAACTAACGAGCCTATTCCCCATCCAGCCAGTGCAACGCCGCCTCTAGCACCGGGTCGCGTTTCTTAAAAACGCTCGCTCCTGCGGGGACGAGTTTGTCGGGCCTGATACCCTTGCCTTCAAACCGTTCATCTTCCAGGGTCATCGCACTCCATGATGGCAAGTACACCGTTACGCCATTTCCCAGGTCGTGAGCCCGCGGGTTGCCACTACTGCCATATGATTTCGCTCCGACCAACTTACAGTTATCCGCCTGTTTCATCATCAATAGAAATGCTTCACAACTGCTTACATTGTGAGGCCCCATCAGGACGGCGACCGGACCGCGATACGCAGGTCCCTGCGGATTCGGTTCACATAGCCGCGTATAAGGAGCCGACCAACCACCCGGCTGATCCGGATCCCGCCAAACGTGCTTCGCATACGCCGTGGTCTTATCGAAGAAACAACCGGCAAACTTCCCGGCAATAACCTCATCCCCACCGGAATTAGGTCTGACGTCAACGATCAAACCTTCTGCATCCTTGTGCTCGCGTAGGGCTGCGAGGGCAGCATCGAGGAGGTTCCCGCTGTTAGACGACCAAGTTGTGATGAGAATGTAACCGACGTTGCCTTTCAGTTTGCCGGAGTAGACCGCCTGTGAATGCTGCTCCCATTCTTTCACGATTTCCTGGACAGTCTGAAAGTTAAAGTTCGGCGGAGCATTTCGCTGAAACTCGGAGAACGTGGCAGGGCCGGATTTGACGTAGACATGAACGTCGCGCGCCTTCGCAAGCATTTTCGCTGCAACACGAGCAAACTCCGCAGGTTTTTTGGCTGCGAGGAATTTCGACTCGTAGCGCTTAAACTGATTTTCCCAGTTCACGTTCCGCAAGTCGAAATGCGAGTAACGCTTAAAGATTGCATTTTGTAATTTCTTGATCGCAGCCTCATTTTCAGTACGGGTAAGCGACTTGGGTCGGCTGTGTGAGTTTGCGCTTCCCGTGGAAAAAGAGATAGGATATGGCTTGGCGGGCGTACCGTTCTTACTGCGAAAATTCTGGAAGTGGAAACTGTTGAGCCTAAGGTGGTAAGTATGATTGGGCTTGAGCCTCACCGGCAAAACCGCCGTGCGCGCGCCTTCCCATTTCGGCTGGCCTGTCAATTCGGGATATGTGTCTCCACCGCCTACCCACGAATGCGAGCCAACCTGCATGTCCCGATCGAAGGTGACGCGGATTTCGGTCAACGCGGGATCCACCCCCACGTCACCGTGATCCGGATCGGCGCTTACAACTTCCGGTACGGAGCCCGCTTCGGCAGACTGCGGCATTGCGCCCAATAGGAACGAGAAAGCAAAAGGAACGGCCGATAACCTGATTGTGTGTGCGCGCATATGCAACCTCCGGAATTGATAAACTGCATGGTACGAGTAAAAAGAAACCCCAATTGCTACGAGCAGTAGATCGCCACGGCTATCAAAAAGCTCCACGGTTCATGCGATGACCACCGATACGATCAGCCTTGTTTTTCTGATCCCCATTCGCATGAACTCAAGCGATTATCCCTGTGCGAGCACGACTTCCTTAATTTCGGGAACGTGTTCTTTGAGATTGCGTTCCACACCCATTTTGAGGGTCATGGCGGAAGACGGGCACCCGACGCATGCACCATGCAGCTTCACACTTACCACACCCTCATCCGAAACGTCGACCAGCTCGATATCGCCCCCATCCGCTTGAATCAAAGGCCTGAGCTTATCAATGACCACCGCAACCCGGTCTTTGACCGGCGTATTCTCGATCTGATCTGCGCACATGAGCATTTCCTTCACATTCGGCGGCGTTTTCACACTCGTGCCCGCTCGCCACAGCGCGGTTGGGGCACTCACGCTCGATATACTGTACCAATCATAAACACCTTAAACAATGACACGTCAGCCGTGAACCGCGTGCAAAATTGTACGCATTCACTTTAGACCTCGAATCGGTAGCGGCTTGACACCATGCGGGTATGTTCGTTAGTTTCCTGAACTCTTTGGGAATTGTGCGCCCGGAGAGTGCCGCTCCCGGATGCCCCCGAAGTAACCGGGAGACTTTGTCCGAAACCTGATTGTTTTGCCCTCACGACGCGGAGCAAAAACGCAGCCTGCCGCTAGCGCTCGAATCGGAGATGTCGAATGTTTACGAGTCATTGGACCACCCGCCTCACGTTACTCGCCCTTTTCGCCCTGATACTCACAACCCCCGCTTGGTCTCAGCAAGCGGAGAGCCAACAAGTCAAAGCGCTTGCCGGTATTCGCGATAGCACAAATCTTAGTTCCGCTGATAAGCGAGTCATCACCGATTGGTTGAATTCCGAACTGATCCGAGTGAATGCGCCAGAGGACTTCAAGTCGTTCAAGCAGGCCTTTGATCGGCAGCGGCTGGACCCGGCCAATTCGGCAGCCTTCTATACCGAACTCGCAACGCAGACCTCGAACTTGGCGAGTCAGCGACTGGCGGACGAAAATACAACTGTCCCGCGTCAACGCTGCCTCGCACGAGCTTTGCTCGATTTAAACCGCATACAAACGGCTCCGGGCATGGTGAAGGGGTTGAAGGCGAAGGACCAAGCAGTCAGGTATTTCTGTGCTACGGGGTTGGCCCGGCAGGTTGGCAACTATACAGACCCCAAGCAAATCGTGACCGCCTTGAAAGAGGCAGGACTAGTGGAAACCAACCCCGTTATTCTCAAGAGCATTTATCAAGCGTTGGCAATCCAGCCACCCATTGCGGAGAACGTGGATGCCTACTTAGGGATCATGGATGCTCGCACTGAGTTACGTCGTCAAGGCGCTACGACCGGGGACGGAGCAGCGGTGGTCGTGCTCGAGTACTTCCGAACCCCTGCCGTCATCGGCGCCCTTACCAACCAGCAAAAAAATGAACTCGTGAAACGCGTCGCGACGTTACTTCGAATGGACGCTTCCGATTACCGTTCGACGAATCTTGATCACTACGAGGAACTTTTCCTCGCACTGCAACTTGACGCAGCCGAGGACATTCTCGGCCAGATCACCGGTCAAACCGGTCGCGTACGGAGTCAGATGGAAGTGGGCGGAAAAGCGAACGCCAGCGGCATCTATCAGGCAGTACTAGCTTGGGTAGGCGACGCGGACAACAACATCAATGGAACGCTCAACACAAATCCGTACAATGTCCCGGTTGGCGCTCCGTAGACTCTCTCCCCAATAACGCATCCAAGCGATTTGATTTTACGCTAACGGCAATTCCGGCGCGCAGCAGGCATGCTTGTCGTGTAACTCGACAATCCTACGGATAGTGGGATCGGGGCTTGCGTGAACTTTGCCCAGCACCTCAACCAGTCGGCAAACTCCAAAACCCTGACATTTTTTATCATACTTTTTCCGCCATTTGTGGATGTACGATTCTTGATCGGGCGTTTGGTAAGGATATCGATGGGGCGGATTGTCGCATCTGCAACGCCAGGGCTTGGGCGTGAGCCTGGCGCGAAAGCAATCCTGTTTAACGGTCAGTTTGCGATACAGCGGATCGCAACCCAGTTCTTCGAACATCGCAGTGACTT
>JANQHN010000265.1 GCA_028282665.1 Phycisphaerae bacterium
TTTGACGGCGGGTGTCCACGAGTTCTTCCAGCGTCTCACGCTGCATTTCAACCAAATCCGTAATCGTCGACGCCTGCGCCTCGGTCAACGCGACCAAAAAATCTTCTCCACTTCTCCCCGTCAGATTCTCGTCGATCGAAAAGTTCGGGTTCCCCATTGCGGGAATGTCTTTAAGGTAGAACGATCCAAAGTAGGTGCCTTGCCGTTCCGGGCAAAAATAGGTATCCGCTTCGACCGAGCCCGCGTACCAACTGAATAGCTGCCCGGCGTAGGTCATGATGGCGACGTGGACGTCAGGCGAAAAATCTCTCGGGTTCACCTGGTCTGGCAACTCGGGCCAGGATAGCATGCCGTTTGCAGCAAGTTCGTCAAAGTAGTCAAGCTGCGTCTGATCCAACGATCGCAAAATGCTGCCGAAAATCTCAGCACGCCTCAAACTGATCTCACCATCGAGCCTGTAAAGCTTCGCCGAATAAGCTTGGACACCCTCAATATCCAGTTGCGTCGCTCCTGCAGGCAATTCTTCATTGAGCAGGCGGCGGAATGCGTCCATCAGCGGAAAACGCATGTACGCGTACTCGTTGATCCGATCCACTTGTTCCTCAGCCAGCGCAATCAACTCCGCAACCTGATCGTCTGTCAGGATGTAGAGCACGTTGTTGGCTATCCGGGGCACGAAATCAGTGTTGTGCCCCATGCCATCCGCATCGTTGTCGCGCAGGTACTGAAACCCGCAGAAATCCGACACCTTGCCCGGCGGGATGAAAGAGTCCGCGCAAAGGTCACCGGTCAAAAAGGCCAGTGCGTCGAACGCAATCGTGTTCCGCTGCGCTTGATCGGAAAGGGTCTGTTCAATGGTAAAAGCCACACTATTAGCGGGCTGTTCGCTATCGGGTGGAGGCGGTGGCGCGTGACTCGGATCGTCACCGCCATTTTCAACGGGAGAATCGTCGAGCGGCGCGTCACCGTCAATTGCAGGCTGGTCAGGTGTCGCCGTGTCGCCTCCAGCCATTGAATCGGACGGCGTGGTGTCGACGATTGATTCACCATCCGTGCCGATCACGTCAAGTTGGAGGGTCGAACCACACCCAGCCAGAAACAGTGCCGCCGAAGCCATCCAACATTCCAGTAGTCTGCAACGTGAGGGCATTGCTTCCCCCTTTCATGCAAAAGACATTGCACCGCATCCCCAACTCACCAAACGGAACGCGACGTTTGGATTGAAACTGCTATAAGATCGCTTAATGGTAAACGGACAGCTCGATGCCGCATCTACAGGCCGATGAGGTATTTATTTATGCGAGGTCCGGGAACTAAGCGGCAAAGGCGGCAAGTACGATAATGTATGCTCACGATGCCCAACGAGAACCAACCAACCATCGAAGGCTCAAAATCGACAACTGGCAATTTACTCACACCAGCGAGACCGTATCGACATCCACAATCAGATTGGTTTTCGTCTTGAGCAGTTGATTCACTTTCAAGTGACTCATCAGCGTACGCATGTCCACAACGGATTTGGCACGTAGCAGGATGTCATAACGGTATTGCCCGCGCAGTCGACTAAGGGGACAGGGCGTGGGGCCTAGTACGTCGGCATAGGAAATCGAAAGCGATGAAATCGTTTCGCGAATCTGCTCGGCAAGTCGTTCGCCTTCGGCGAGCGTGGTGCGCTCGCTTTTGTGAGAAAGGACAAAGCGGGTAACGCGGCGGAACGGCGGGAAGCCGGTGTACTGACGCGATTGAAGCTCTTGCTCAACAAACGAAACATAGTCGTGCTTCATCGCCCAATGCAACCCAGGCGAGTCTGGCTGGGTCGTTTGGATGACGACCTTTCCCGGCGCATCCGCGCGACCGGCGCGTCCGGCCACCTGCGTCATCAATTGAAAAAGAAACTCCTGCGCCCGAAAATCCGTTGCAAACGCAGCCGTGTCCGCCCCAAGTACGCCCACAAACGAAACAAACGGAAAGTCCAAACCTTTTGCGATCATCTGCGTTCCTACAAGAATATCGATCTCACGCCGCTCGAAACGATCAATCACCTCCTGATAATGATCGCGGTGCCGCATAGTGTCACTGTCTACACGCATCATGCGCACATCGGGAAAGCACTTGGCCAGAACATCTTCCACCCGTTGCGTCCCGGCACCGAGGCGTATCAACCGCCCACCACAGCCTACATTAGGGCATGTTGTTGGAATGGGCATGCGCGTACGGCAGTAATGACAAATCGCGTCACCCGCCGCAAGGTGAGCGACAAGCGTCGTGTTGCATTGATGACAACGGATCTGCGTGTTGCACTTCGGGCAGGCGAGCCTGCTTGCATACCCACGCCGGTTTACCAATAACATCGCTTGTTCCTCGCGCGACAGGGTTTCTTCAAGCAACATTCGCATCGACCGCGAAAGCAACATCTTCTCGCGCACTTCGCGCGCTTCGGCGTTCATGTCCACGAGGATGACTTCGGGCATCACCACATCTTTGGCCCGTTTGCTGAGTGTCGCGCGTTGGTAGTCCGGGCGGTGTTCGCTGTTGTACCACGTTTCCAGCGCGGGGGTGGCGGAGCCGAGGATAACGGGAATGCTCAATAACCGGCCGCGCATCAGTGCAACATCACGAACGTGAAACCGAGGCGCTTGCAGGTTTTTGTAACTGGTTTCCTGCTCTTCATCGACGACAATCAATTTCAAATTCGGCGCAGGCGCGAAGACCGCACTGCGCGTACCGATGATTACGCGTTTCTCACCGGCGGCAATCCGGCGCCACATCACACTGCGCTGGGCATCGGTGAGCCCACTATGGTTGACGGAGACATCCGGAAAACGCCTTGCAAGCCTGCGAACGAGTTGAGTGGTCAACACTATTTCGGGCACAAGCAGGATCGCCTGGCCGCCATCCGCAAGCACTTTGCGAATGGCCCGCACATAGACTTCCGTTTTGCCCGAACCACTCACACCAAAGAGTAACGTAACGCCAAATGCCTCCGATTCGATCTGCCGGTGAATAAGCGTTAACGCCGTCTCCTGCTCGTCCGTCAGTTCGAAATCCGGCTCGGATGGCGTACTCTCGTCAACCGCAACACTCACGTCGGTGTCGCTGAATTCGCGGCGCTGATGAACCTCCAGCATACCCGCGTCGATCATCCCTTTAATCACCGTCTGCGAGACGTTCGCTTGTTCGCGAAGAGAAGTCAATTCGACTTCGCCACCGACTTCTTCGAGGATTTCCAGAACACGGCGTCTTTGTGGCGTAATCCTGCTCACTCCCTCCAACGACTCAAGCACGCCAGTCACCGCCACGTACCGCACCGTTCGCATCCCCGCCCCACGCCGCACCGCTTCCGGCGTAATCGCTTTCAACGTGATGCCCAAAGGACACACATAATGACGCGCGATGGATTGCCCCAGTTCGATCAGATGGGGAGAAAGGAAGCTGTAT
>JANQHN010000433.1 GCA_028282665.1 Phycisphaerae bacterium
AGGGGTCATCAAAACAGCAGAGCGCAAGCCCGTCGATACGCCTGAAAATCACCCTGATGGCCCGGAAACCACCCCCTTGAGTGTAATAACATGCGCGGATAATTTCCACTTTGCCAATTGACAATATTGGCTTATCGAAGTAAGGTTCAAATATGGTCGGTTCGCCCAGGAAACCGGGACGTCCGCGTAAGTATCCTGAGAAGCCGGCGGTGTGGACGCCGCCCGCAGGTTGGGTGCGGGTGGTCGCCTGGATGTCTGCCGAGGATCGCAAAGCCCTCAAACGCGTCGCGGTCGAATCGGACACCTCCGTCGCGGAGATCATCCGTGCTTTGGCAAGCGGTTTGTCAAAAGAAGTCATCAGCGTCGAGGAGTTACTTGCTCAGGTTCGTAAGGGAGTTGCCGTCATGGAGAAAATACCCACCGTGTTCGATCGCGACAGGAATTTCCGCGTAACGGACAAAGTGCGCGAGGGATGCGAGTGGGTGTTCGAGGGCGAGGGTACTCCGACCGAAAAGCTCGATGGTACGAATGTTCGTTTGACGATTCGCAATGGTGCCGTCGTTCGAGTCGAGAAGCGACGCAACCCCAGCAAGGTGCAGAAACAAAAAGGCATCAAGGACGGTTGGTACGTCGACGCCGATGAATTCGGTCCGGACGACAAGTGGATCTTCGAGGCAGTCCGCGGTACGGACGTTAGCGACTGGCCTGACGGCGAACATTCGTGTGAGGCGCTCGGCCCGATGATTCAAGGCAATCCCCTCGGGCTCGAACATCACCTTTGTGTGCCGTTCAACATGACAATTCCGATCTACACAAACGTGCCGCGCAGTTACAAAGGCCTGCGCGACCTGCTGCAGCAGTTGGAAAGCCGCTACTCACCTGGCCACTTGGCAGAAGGCATCGTCTTTCATCACCCCGACGGTCGCCGCGCGAAGATCAAGCGGAAGGATTTTCCGCGCGATTGATCTGTGCAGTTCCGTGGATCAACGGTCTAATAGAGCCTCCCACGGCTGGAAATAGGAAGACCTATCGGAGTAGTGCGCTGGTGAGGATGGAGAGTCTCTCCGCCATCAATCCACCGCGATATTGCCATACATCGGATCCGCCACGCGGTCGAAGTCTTCCATTCTCATGCGGACGCTGTCGGTGTGGGTGCCCGCTTGGAAGACAATGTAGTCGTCTTTCATGAGCGTGTAATCCGCGAGTGTTTTTAAGCCGAAAAATGCGCCGATCGGCGGCTCCGCACCTACTTCGCAATCGGGGAAGACTTCGGCGAGTTCCTCTTCAAAAGCGAGCCGCACTTTCTCCGCGTAGACGGCGTCCCCCACGGCACGCAGGTCCAGGTGCTTCGTTGCCGGCAGGACGCACATCACGTAGGCATCATCCGCTTTGACCAGTACCGGTTTGGCGACATTCCAGGGCGAGATGTGTTCGGTGGCAGCGAGTTGGCGGGCCGTGTACGTGGCGGGATGTTTGGTACGCTCGAATGGCACGCCCTCACGTTCGAGACGTTTGAGCACGTTCATGATCATTTCCTTATCGAGTGACTGACTTGTCGCGCTGAATAGGCGCCCGGAATCGAAAGAATCTTTATTTCGATCCTTCCCGCGACACGAGAAAGATGAGAAAGTGTCGCGACAAGGTATCACGCGCGGAGATGCCTTACTGGATATCATACACGCCATACCTACCCAAAGCCAATTCGTTATGCGTTTTCCCCCGATGTTTTGCGCGATCTTCAGGCCATCATCACAAAGCTCAAACACGTTACCGCTATGAATCATTTCTCATTCGAGTATCATCCGTCACCATGGCAGCCACCGAACCAATTGACCTGAACGCCCTGCATGGTTTTCTTGACGATGCCAAGCCGCTCGTCCGCGAGGCTGGCCGTATTGCCCTCACCCGGCTCGGTACCTTCACGGTTGCCCAAAAAGCGGACAAAAGCGTCGTTACGGAGGTCGACCACGCCATTCAGGCGGTTTTTCTTGATATGCTGGCTGATCGCTACCCCGATCATGCGGTCATTGCTGAAGAGAGCATTCCCAGCCCCGAAAAGCACGCTGCTTATGCTGACGCGCGCTATTGCTGGGTTATCGATCCGCTTGACGGTACGCGCAATTACGTGGCGGGTATCCCCGTTTTCGGCACATCCGTTGCGATTATGGATCGTGGAATTCCGGTCGTAGGCATCGTGTACGAACATCACATGGACGAGATGTACACAGCTATCGTCGGCCGCGGTGCTTTCCTTGGTAAAGAGCGAATTCAAGCGGGACCGACACGGACCGGTGGTGACCGACTCATCGGCATTCCGTCGAGCAAAATGCCACTCGCGGTAGAGGTGCTCAAAGACTGGGTTGCGAGGCCTGGTTTGGTTATGCGGAATTTGGGTTCGACGGCGTTGCATTTGGCGCTGGTCGCGGCGGGGGCATTGGATGCCGCCTACTCTGTGAAAGGCAAAGTGTGGGACAACGCAGCCGGAGCAGTGCTCATCTGGGAAGCGGGCGGACGGATTTGTGCGCCGGACGGTTCGAAATGCTTTCCATTCCCTGTTGACCGCGATCCGCTCTTGCCCATGCCCGTTTTGGCGAGTTACGATCCGTTACACGAAGAGTTGCTGAATTCCATCGCTAAATTGACTGACGGTGTGTAAAATCCAGCAGTATGCAACCATGTCTCAAGTCGCAGTGTATGTTAGAACGTGAAGGCCCTTCGAAATCGGATAAAGGTCTGTCCCATGGATGGAAGAACGCAAGTGAAAGTCGCGGCATATCCCGCGCTGGCCGCAGTGGGCGTTGTCATCGCGTTAGTCCCCGGCTGTAGTGAGAAGATGACGTCGGAAAAATACCTCAACGAACAAAAGGTCCACCCGATCATTGACGCTTTCGCCTATCGTGAGGCCCATCGCGAGCCCCATCGCAAGTTCGTCCTCGATTGGGTGGAAGCTGTCGAGGCAAGCCGCAAGCCCAGCATGGACGCCACTTTAGCCATCATCGAAGAAAAGGCGCGTCGCGACAAGACGCGTTGGGGCGAAAGCGAGAAAACGCATCGGGGTGGATGACACCTCCGTTGAA
Source organism: Phycisphaerae bacterium (assembly GCA_028282665.1). Lineage (GTDB taxonomy): Bacteria > Planctomycetota > Phycisphaerae > UBA1845 > UBA1845 > JANQHN01. Next base: position 3,078 of record JANQHN010000433.1, read on the forward strand.
CGGAACCTTGGTTCCGCCGGAAAATGACGCGGCATGATTCTGCGTTTCCTTATTCTGTTACTGAGCAGTTCTTATTTGCAATCAGTTGGCCTCGTTGTGATATCAGCGTTGCTGACCTGGAGTTGTGTCGATCTACGCGTACCCAATCCGAATGCCCGCTTCATCGCATTTGGTGATTCCACGACAGCTGGCCTTGCTCGGACGCAATACCACCAGCACCTCAGCGTACTTATGAACCTGCCTTCGGATGCCATCGCCAATGAAGGCAAAAGTGGGGAGACGGCATCCGAAGGTTTGGAACGGTTAACGACCATTCTTGAAAGTGGCCGTTATCCCTCTGCGAAAGTGCTGTTGTATTGGCAGGGAGGAAACGACATTACGGACTTTGTTCGATCCAAGGATCCGTTTTTGTTGTTTGCGCCGGATGATTCTGATTACCCGTTCAAAGCATCGCTCGCCAAAGAGCTGGATAGAATTCAGGCGGATGTGGAAGCGGCGATCCGAAAGGCGAAACAACACGGTCTGTTTGTTTACGCATCCACGTATTACCCGCTGCTGTGGGAGGCGTTTGATTGTCCCGCGTTTCCGCTCGACATCGTCCTGCCCTATCAAGCGCATCGAGCGAACGTTTACCAGGACATGCTCAACGAACGAATTCGCATCGCCATCTTCACCGAAGGTGCGACGTTGGTCGATCTTGACTCGATTCGCGGCGTGCTTCTCGAAGACCACGACAACTATGAAAATTGCAATCACCTAAGCGATACGGGCAATGAGATTGTTGCGGGCGTGTTTTACGATGCGATGCATAACGAGTAGCCGTTAGTTATAGCAGCTTCAATTCAAGCGCAACGTTCAAAGACGATTGTCCGGCAGTGCAAAACAGGGCGTTGGGCGCTGCATTTGGTTAGAGCTTGCTCTGGCACGATGAGGTTCGATGCTGCTCCGAGTTCAGTCGCTGCCAATGCTATGCACAATCGACCTTCGGTGCAGTTACGCTTATCGTATCTGTTACACTTAAAATCGTTCGTCAGACAGGTTTTGGCTTTAGAGAATGGAGAATACGGGGAGGGAAGACAGTTCTGTAGAAACTACGTTGCAGAATATTAATCTACAGTTGCTTTAATCGATCCAGCACATGAAGGAGCTTGATTCGTTTTTTAATGTAGTCTTTGCCAAGAAACTCCAGCCGTTCCTGGATTTCCTCTTCGTAGGATGGTTTACTGGGGGAACCCGCATATTTGGCGATGTGTTTCTTGATAGTCTCGTCTTTAAATAGCCCTAAGCTCGACTTGCACTCGTCGCAGACGATGTGACCGTATAAGTCCGCACCCTTCTCGCCGCAATCGAAACATTTTTTAGCCATGTAGCTGCAGGCTCCTTCATTCGTTGACAGCCGCTCGGTTTAACCTTGCGATTCCGGTGTTGATTTTCGCAAGCGGACATATTCAGACGCTATATGCCCGATCGCCGGTTGATCCGTCGAGATACGGCATCTATCCTGAATGGCAGTGATATCCCGACGAATACGCCGCCTAAGGCCGGAGATTAACCGGACAGCGGAGCAGAGTCACTACATATATTCCAACAGATGTGAGAAGGAAACAAGAAGGCGTGGAAGAGCATCCGACCATTACCATCGCGACGACCAGACCGTTGGAAGGCAAAGCCGAGAAGCCGATCGAGATCGAAGTGCCGCGCGAGCTTGGGCCTGTACGTCTCATTCGTGAGGTCGGTCGCGGCGGAATGGGTGTCGTTTGGCTTGCAAGGCATGATTTGCTTGGGCGGGATGTCGCGGTGAAGTTTTTGCTGCACGCCGGCGTGAAAGAAGGAGACAGCACGGGACTGCGCACGCTGATGGAAGGGACGCGAGCCGCGGCGGCGGTGGAGCATGAAGCGCTGACTACTGTTCATCACGCCGATACGGTTGATGGGCTTCCCTACGTCGTGCTCGAATATGTGGATGGACCGGCGCTCTCGGAAGTGCTCAAACGGCGGGGAGGGTTACCGCTGGCGACCGCACTAACTACCGTACGCGGAGCTGCTGAGGGCGTGGAGCGGTTGCACTCAGCTCAAATCGTTCACCGAGACATCAAGCCAGGCAATATCATGCTGCGGCGTGACGGGCGGATTGTCGTGACGGACTTCGGACTCGCTTGCAACAGGCCTGCGCACGAGTTCGGCGTTGATTCCGGTCTCGCCGGGACGCCCGCGTACATGTCGCCTGAGATGTTCGATGAGGTGATCTCCACACGAAGCGATGTGTATGCGTTGGGTATCATGTTGTTCGAATTGCTCACCGGTCAAAAGCCTTTTGTAGGCAATTTGCAGGAACTCAAGAGACAGCACGCGGTTGAAGCGTTACCGGTTGCACTGCTTAAACAAACGAATGTGCCTCAAGACGTTATCGAGATCATCGAACGCGCGACTCACAAGAACCATCTTTTCCGCTTCAAAACAGCCAAGCAGTTTCTTCAGGCGGTCGATGACGCCATTGGCGGTATAGATCCCATGAATGAAGGTTTGTACGACCTTCAAAAGTGCGTCGCGGCCTTTGCAAATGTTGAGGATAGTGAATCTAGCTCACAAGCCAGTGAATCGGCGGACGACTCCGTCAGCACCTATTTCGATCGACTGGCGGAAATCGCCGACCGCAAGCGCGGCAAACAGGATACATTGAACCTGGTTTCCGTGGCCGAACCAACCCCCGTCGACCGGGTAAAAAAAGACGTTCCCTGCGCCGGATGTGGATACAATTTGCGCACTCTCGCGATCAACGCGCAATGTCCAGAGTGTTACACATCCATTGCACGGTCAATTGTCGGAGACACGTTGGATGCTTCGGATCCTCGTTGGCTTGCAAAAGTCTATCGCGGGCAGTCGCTGATTTGGACAGGCATGGTCGGATTGATTGTTCTTTTAATTCTGTCGATGGGGCTTGTGTGGATGAGCCTAATATCCGTTGCGGTTATCGCGATCTTTGGCGTTGTTATCCCGATTTTGTTCGTTGCCGCCTGGGTGGCGATTATCGTGGGTTTTTTTAATCTTACGGCGAGCGATCCGCGTGCTTCTCTCAACGAACAGCCTCTGAGTTTGCGTCATTCATTACTGACTGCGGCGATAGCGTCGGGAGCTCTTTTGTGCGTGGGTATTTTTCTCGATTTTCCGTTGTCGGTTTTTGGCACGAACGCCACTGTTAGTGCAGTTATCACGCGTGTCAATACTTACCTCGGCGGCGCTCTCGTTATTTGGACCGTCGTTCTTTTCTGTCGGTATCAGGCTTACCTGTGTAAACGCGTGCCTGATGTCACCCGCGCTAACAAGATTCGCACAACGGGGCATCGATGGGCGATCAGCCTGTTGATTGCCCTTGCGGCGGGATATTTCGGGGGTCCGATTGCGATCGTATCTCCCAGTATTTTCACAACTTTTTGTTCAGTTCTAAGTGCCGTGATGTACCTGATTGTGCTTGTTTATTCAGTGAAAATCATGTCGAACGTTGAATTGCTTCGACGGCTGCTAAGAGATAGTCTGCAACAGGCACACAATGACCAATCCTAAGACAATGTCGGCCTGAACATTTCGCGAAAAACTGACCGCGGGGCCGCCGTTGCATCACTTACGGCAAGGTGGTCCCCATATAAACCGGGTAGGTGAAATCGCCATTGAACAGGTCAATCAAGCGGGCAAGGTCGTCCGCATCGGTGGTACTGTCACGATTGATGTCAGTCTGGTAACTCGCGAGTGTGGATTCGCCATTTAAGTGATCGATCAACGCGAGCACATCCGCACTGCTGACCAATCCCGAACCATCCACGTCGCCGGGCAGGAAACCAACGCGCACTTGCGTACCGCTGGCGGTGTGGATCAGGTTGGTCCACTCACCAACTTCGATGATAGCGCTAAGTTCGATCGATACCGTATCCGCACCGGTAGGTGCTACATTGACGACGGTCGGCGGATCGAAGGGCGCAGTATGCACAATTGCGAAATCAGCCGGGTTTAACGAGGCAGGATCGCCGACGATGGTGAGTTCGATCGTGTCCCACCCGTAAATCTCACTACCGTCTGGTGACCAGGGTTGGCGGGCATCGATGGTGCCTGTCGTAGGCGAAGCGGAAACGATGGCCACTGCGTTTGCATCGACGACAACCGTCAGGTTTGAAGTTGTGCCCACTGTTGCGGGTTCGGTCGCGAAGAAGAAATCACCGGTCTCGCCTTCTACGATCACATTGGCGAAAACATTCTGCATCCAGAGCGTGTAAGTTCCGGGCGTAGTCGGCGCAACGAACTGCCCATGTGCGATCACAACGGGCTCGCCAGGCCAGGCGACGCCAACAATAGTCGGACCGTTTGGATACGGTCCCATCGCCGAAGTCGCTTTCATTGTGTTTTGGATTCCACCAACCTGCACCAAATCCCCCGCAACAACCGCCCCTCCGAATCCGTTGATGTTATTCAGGCCGCGCGGTATCGCGAAATGCGTCATCGGTGGATGCATGGGAGCTTGGGCAGTTTCTAAATCCCCGCCGTCAAAAGACAAATCGAGGACGATCGAAGCCAACCCCTCATTGAGATCGTCGTTGAGTTCGCCGACGACTTCATAGGAGACGACGAAACCGGGGGGGACGGTTACGCTGGAGGAATTACCCACGTAAGTGCCGACGTTCAAATCGGAAGCGTTGGCACTACTTGTCACCAAGCCTGTCGTCAGCGCTATCAAAAAGAACTGCCTCATTACGATGCTCCCCAAATCCGTCTGTTTTCCCCTGGATAACGGCGGGAGGCTCGCCAGCCGATATCGCTCGGTCAATATCGGACGATCCATCACTCACAAGATCGCTCGGCACAACGATTACCTACCTTACCCGTATACACTAGCGTATCTCCACGAACTTGCGAACTCAAGTTCCACGGAGATTTCCACAGCTTTCGAGGGCGAGATCTGAGCCAAAAAACGCCAATCCAGGCGCCGCAACGCCCCATAAGTTCCAATATTAGCCCGCAGAATCATCCTTGCGATGACAATTCTGATCGCCAGCCGAACAAGTTTGGCTGGATTGGGCCGCGGAGCTTGGACAATCGCGGACGTACACTCAAGCTGGCCGCAGAAGGGAATACCCCCACTCTATTGTAAGGATCGAACGCCACGCTGTGGTGCGCTGAGCATTTCTTGCACAAAGTGGGTATGAGATGGTCGGCGAGGAGTTTCGGCCAATTAGGCAAGGACGGTGAAAGTTTGACGCGCGGCGGCTTGGGTGGGACAACAGTTGGTGTCATGACTTCTCCATCGATAACCTTGGGTGTGCGCGGGCTGAATCGAGTTCGTCAGATCGCGCAGGTTCTGACGCAGCACGGATTCGGACACATCGTCGCGCGAATCGATCTGGCCTCTTACGTCCCCGTATGGATGATGCGGCGTAAGACCGAATACGAGCGTGCGCAGGCGCCCCTTTCTTTGGGGCAGCGACTGGCACGGGTGTGCAGCGATCTTGGACCTACGTTCATCAAGCTGTCTCAGATGCTGACGACTCGTCCTGATTTAATTCCTGCGGACCTGCTCGACGGGTTGCGTACCCTTCAAGATGAAGTACCGCCTTTCGACAGCGATGTAGCGCGTAAGATCATTGCCGAAGAGATGGGAAAACCCGTCGAGGAGTGCTACAGCCAACTCGCTCCGGCGCCCATGGCCAGCGGTTCCATCGGGCAAGTGTATCGAGCGCAGGTGGATGATCGCGAAGTCGTGGTCAAAGTGCAAAGGCCTGGAGTGGTGGAAATCATCCGGCAGGACATGCGTGTCCTGCATTGGCTTGCGGACGCGATGGAAAAGTACATCCCCGAGTCCCGTGTCTACAGACCCGCAATGATCGTGGAGGAATTCGAACAGATGTTGTCCCGTGAGCTGGACTACATCAACGAAGCTTCCGCCACCGAACGGTTCCACGAGGCATTTGCCGAGAATCCTCACATCAAGGTACCGAAGGTTGAATGGGCGCTGTGCTCCGAACGGGTTCTGACGTTGGAAGCAATCTCCGGGCGGAACGTCGAAATGGTTCTGGATGACGAATCCGCTAAAGATCAATTGGACGGCCCGAAACTTGCGCACGCGTTAATGGAGGCGTACCTGGAACAAATTTTCGATATAGGTTTGCTCAATACCGACCCACACCCCGGCAACATTTTTATCTCATCGCCTACGACCGTCGGCCTGTTGGACTTCGGGCAGGTTACGCCTATCAGCGATGAAGTGATGACGCACCTTGTCATCATGGTGTACGGCGCTGTGAACAAACAAGTGGGAATGGTCGTGGATGCGCTGGCTGCGTTGGATGCATTGAGCCTGACAACCGATCGGCGTGATTTGCAGCGTTCGTTGCGTGTGTTGATGGACAAGTATTACGGATTGCCGATCAAGCGGTTTGACGTTACCCGTGTGCTGGATGAATTCTCGGAAGTTGTGCGTCGTCATGGTGTGGTCATTCCGCGTGAAGCAGTCAGTTTGATCAAGGCGCTTGGTATGGTGACAAGCGTTGCCACGCGCCTCGATCCGGAACTGGATGTTGTTTCGCTGTTAGAGCCGCGGATCAAAAAAGTTCTTTTTCGGCGTTTCGAACCACGAGCGGCGTTACGTTCTTTCGCCATGACGGGGTGGCAGGTTGTCACGCTATTGCGCCAGGCACCGACCAATTTACGCGAACTGCTTCGAAGATTGGCTGCGGGAACCTGGCAACTCAACGTCCAGCACGAGAACATCGATCGACTTGCCAGCGAATTGGACCGTTCAAGCAATCGATTATCGATTGCAGTGATCATTGCGGCGATTATCGTAGGGAGTTCAATCGTTGTAACTGCGGACACAAGTTTGGTCCTTTTCGATGTCAAAGTGCAATGGTTTGGCATTTTCGGATTCTTGGTCGCGGGGATTTTAGGACTCGCGCTAAGCTGGGCCATTTTGCGCAGCGGTCGATTGCACTGATTCGAACTTGGTCGGTCATTACAAACCAACGGGTGAGACGTGGATTACATCCTGGTCGCCGGCTGTGCATGACTGGATAATCAGCAGGTCTTTTTCCCAGTTTTCATAATCCCCCCAAATCGTACTTGCTAGCGCTGAAACAGCAAGTTACCGGACTGTGCGGTGATTCCTTTTGCGGCGTATCACAAGGAATCGTATATCAAACTTGGAAGCTGTCGTGCCCCTTTTTCGACCGTCCCGTACCTCGGCCCCGAGAGGTGCGGGACACTTTCATTCCTGCCAAAGTCGTCCTTTTTCAAATCTTTGACGAATACGTCCGGCATGGTATGTGCTGTTTTCGCTAGCGTGGTCGGTCGGCGTATCGATGCTGCAAATTTTAGTTCGCAAACGGGCGCGCGAATTCTCAATCTAAGGCTTTGTGCTGGGGGCGAAACAGCGTTAAGATTCTCCACAAGAGAGCAGCCAACTTGAGTCGTGTGCTTGGTGATACACGTCAAATGGGTATAGATATCTGAAGAAGCGACAGGGAATCGCATCCCTGGTTCCTTTACTTCACAAAAAGGAGTTAGCCATGAATTTGAAACGATTTCAAGGAAAGCAGCTATTGGCTGCCACACTGATTGCCGTGTTGACCTGCGGCTTAATCACGCTGGGCGTTAGTTGCACGCCGCCGTCGCCTACCCCAAATGACAACGAACCTGGGAACACAAACGACAACGAACCTGGGAACACAAACGACAACGAGCCTGGGAATACAAACGACAACGAGCCTGGGAACACAAACGACAACGAGCCTGGATTGGTCGGTAAGTTTGTGGGTGCAGATGCGTGCTTGCCCTGTCACAGCGGTGTGCATGATGATTGGTCGCAGACGCTCCATGCGGAAGCGCTTGAGACGCTTGAAGCATCCGCCGACGCGGAAGATTTCTGCTTGGCTTGCCACACGGTCGGATACGGCGAGGAGGGCGGCTTCACTTCGCGCGAGGCGACGCCTGAACTCGTAGGCGTGCAGTGTGAAAACTGTCACGGGCCTGCGAAAGATCATGTCGACAATATTGGCGATGCGTCATTGCGTCCGCCTACGGATCTTGGCGCTGACGTATGCGGCAAATGCCACACCGGAGATCACCATCCCACATTCGAACAGTGGCAGGAATCTGGGCATGCGGCGGTGACCGAAATCGTGGCGCTCGATCTAATCGAAGAGGGCGGCTTTTACACGGCCACCTGTGGCGTCTGTCATGAAGGTGCAATCAACTTCAGCCTGGCCGTGAAAGGCGAGGACGTCGCAGAGGACCTTTACGTCGGCTCTACGGAGGAAGACCTCACACCAATCACGTGTGTCGTCTGCCACGATTCCCACGCTCGTACGGGCAACGCCTACGAGCCTGATACGGACCGCGACTACCAGCTTCGCTTCCCGCAGGTCAAAACACCTGAGGTCACCAGCGATGCAGCCGTGGTTACGGATGTGACTCGCTACAACCTCTGCGGCCAGTGCCACCACAGCCGCGGACGCGAGTGGCAGACCGCCACCCGCGCCCCGCACCACAGCGTCCAGAGCAACTTCTACTTCGGCGAGATGGCGGTTCCCGAGGGAACAGACCTGTTGGTAGAAACGCCCACACCGCATTTCCATCAAACAGGCGTCCCGGGTCAGTGCTCCGAGTGCCACATGTACCGCATCGAATTCCAGTCCGACGTAGCACCTGCCATTAGCGGTCATCTGTTCTCGATCGATTTCGAGTCTTGCGCTCGCTGCCACGTCAGCGCGGCAAATGCCGAGACGTATCTCGAGGATTACAAGGAGTTGATTCAAGGTCGCCTCGACAGCATTGCCGAGCGTTTGGGTGATCCAGCTACCTGGGAATATGAGCCCACGGGTGGTCCCGAGGATCAGGACTCGATCTCCGATGAGATCAAACAGGTTCGCTTCCTTTATCACTACATCCTAAGTGATGGCAGCTTGGGAACGCATCACCCTCGCTATGCGGATGCGATTCTCGAAAAGGCTGAGGAGATTCTCGACGATCTTGGACTGTAAGCACGACGGCGAGCGAGCAACGCTCGTATCTTAATTGCACCATGACAGGGGCGGCGGGCCTTCGAGTTCGTCGCCCTTTTTTTGAAATTCAGGTCACCAATTGCCGCCCGGTGACCGTCTTCATATATCAAAACCTGCACTTGCGCGTGTGACGGACTAACCGATGTCAAGATTATCTGTCCGTTCTCGCGTTGGCAAAAGTCGAGTGGCCCGGTTTCGCTTGGTCGTGTTCCTAAGCTCCGGATCTATTTGGAGAGAATCGATAACAAGCAGTGTGAAGATGGCGGTGCTGGCGAACGGAGTAGCTGGTGTCATGCTTGTGTTGGCGGTGTCGGGATGCGCGCCAGTCCAGGCGAAACCTCGTAGTGAGGCGAGGTACATCACAATGCGAGATGGAACGCGAATCGCAATCGACATCTGGAGACCTTTGGACGTCGTGGCCGAACGAAAATTGCCCACCGTGATGAAGATGACGCGGTATTGGCGAGGATTCGAGCAAACGAATTACAACCCGCAGTTCGATGGTGAAGCACAGGAGGCCGCAATCTATAACAATGCGGGATATGTCCTGGTTACGGTGGACGCCAGGGGGACGGGGGCGTCGTTCGGCGTGAGTACTGCTCCGTGGTCACCTGACGAGTTGGCGAACTATCGTGAAGTCGTTGATTGGATCATAGCTCAGGATTGGTCGAATGGCCGGGTCGGAGCAATTGGAATCGGCTATGACGGCAACACGGCCTTGCTGCTCGGCGCTATGGAGCATCCCGCCGTAAAGGCTGTCGTACCTCGCTTCTACGATCTGGATCCTTATCGCACTCCAGGCAGGCCTGGCGGCATTTTAGCCGAAGGTTTCGTCGCCTCATGGAGTGCACAGAATGAAGCCATGGACAACAACGATATAGGTAAGTTTGGTGAAGCGCCGGGACTGACCTGCGAACAAATCAAGGAATATTTCGTGGGGACCAAACCAGGCGACGCAGACACCAATAGGTCGCTCTTGCGGGCGGCGGTCGCCGTATGCTCAGTTTGGACCGTACCGCTCTTATCGCCAAGCTGATGCTGCCGAACTCATTCCAGGTTTAACCGCGACTGTTACGTTTGCTTTAGAGCCGACAGCAGTGCTCATCTCGAAAGGAAACCGGATTCGTATTGCGCTAGCTGGACACGACGGTGGGATGTTCGAACGTATCCCGGCGTTTGGACAACCGGCTTGGACCATCCATCGTGCAATCAGTGCTGCCTAGAATGTTAAACTGCCCACGCTGCCCGATTGACTCAGTGAATTAGGGGTTCAATATTCGAGGCACTTGAGCAATCAGGAGGACCTGCATTGACGTAGCGGTTTAAGGAACGACTTTAAAATCGCCTTCGCGGCAAAGCGACGGTTGACAGCGGTTTCGGTCGGCATAGACTGGCTGGTTCCGAAGTCCCCGTGGCACAATTGGATAGCGCGTCAGCCTCCGGAGCTGAAGGTTGCAGGTTCGAACCCTGCCGGGGACGTTTTATGCTTTATGAATTGCGGAAGATAGGCGCTATTTATTACCCGGCCACCGTACCTCGAAAGGCAAGTGCAAAAAGGGCATCCACTGCGAAGGTGGATGCCCTTTGTCTATCTTTTCAGGCCGGCGATGAGTCCAATACGGACGACGTCAATTACACGGCGGGGACGATTTTCTTCTTCTTGGTAGAACGGCCTCGACCGCGCTGTTTTTGTTTTTTCACATTCTTTTGGACAGTCGCCCTCTCAGCACGCTTTTCAACATTTGCCTCGCGCTTCTGAGTCACCTGGCGCTCACGTTTTTTGACCGATTGACCCCGCTTTTGCACGTCGGATGAGGGCGCTTCCCTCTTAACGAACTCACCCTTTTTGAAGGCGCTGGGGCCGTCATCCCCACCAGTGCCGAAATAGTACCAGGAACCACCAACGGCGACACCGATGACCACCAGCACAATGATCAGCTTTTTCTGTTTTTCATTCATTCAATAAACCTCCAATCTTGGAAGCAGTTGTGCAATTGTATGCGGATAAGCTTGAGAGTCCCACCAGTATGCGGCAGTACTTCAGAGTCGTCAAGCTGAGCGACGCACAGCCTACACCCAATCTTTGTTTGTCGGCAGACAGATGCCCGGCAATGCGCCATTGTGCTAAACCTTACCACAGGGGCGTCTATCTGGCGGAAGATCTTGCTCGTTCGATGCAATCGAACCAATCAACTTCTTTGACGTTTCTGCTATCGATCTAGTTCTTGCATTTTTTCGATTTCCCCTCACATCAGCAATATTACCCTATCTTGCGTTGATGGCAGGGAATTTTCGGGAATTACAGTTTCAGGCGAATTTGTTTTATCCCTGTGGTTGTGTTACTGGGGCTGTACGGGTGTGTACACTACGACGTTGGCTGCACTTTTTTCCGTCCTCGTTCTGGGGTTCTGTCTTGATAGTAACTCGTCTTAGCCACGGTTTTTGTCATTGAATGGTCGAAACGTCGCTTAATCAGACCTTTAGCCGTTGCTTTGATCTGCGGTAATTGAGTCAGGTCGAAATCTGCGTTACCCGAAATCGTGTTCGCCGTCAGATGTTACACGGTCGAGTCGTTCTTTGTTTTATTTCCGATTCCGCTGGACCGGACCAACAAGGCCGATCCGGCCACGGTGGTAAACAAATCGAGCCCAATTACCCATTGCTTTCAAGATGCGAACATCATTTTGTATTTTCCTTTGATTGTGTGAGCGCAGACGTACTCTGTGCGCTTCAGCAAAGAACATATTGCCCCAGTGTTCACGTGTTCGAAATCGCCCGAAATACAAGTCGTACGTAATTGCGCAACGATCATTTGCGCTAACCAGATGGCTTTAGTCAACCCGTTTCATTCCGTCGGCGTACCGCGAATTGAATTGTGATTCCCTATTAGACGGCGATTTAGCCTCAGTGCCTTTTGGCGAAAACGTTTTTTCTGATGCCCCACAAACGGCTTGCGGCAGCGCGCGGGCAGCTTCATAATGTGGGTGTTGTGGGCTTTCTGCCGATCAAGCGATTTGGATTTTGCACAATGAAAATAGGCTTATCCTCCCGGTTATTACCTCAGTATGATGTCAAGGAACTCGTTCGCCTAGCGAAGATCTGTGGTTTCGAAGGGATTGAGCTCGGTGGTATTGCTGGTGGAGACGAGCCTTGTAACAACCCTGCGCTGATCGAAGCTCCTGAAAAGGCTCGCGATTTCCTCCGCGCAGAAGGTATCAAGCCCGTAGTCCTTAGCACCAATGCAACCGTTTCATCGGGCAACGCTTCGCGCCGACATGCCCAAAAGGAGTTGATCGAGCAGACCATCGAATTAGGCGCTGCGTTGGGAGCGTCATTCGTTCGATTTCCTGCTGGTGGCGTCGAGGCTCTCGATACCAAAGACCGCACACGCAGCCGTGTGGCTCGAGAAGCGATTGAACTCGCCAAGAAAGCGGCGACATGCGGCGTGGGCCTGCTTATAGAGAACACGTACGACTTCGCAACGAGTCCGGATATCTGGTTTATTGCTGACGCAGTAAGCAAGCCCGCGTTTGGTTGTTGCTGGAATCAGCGCATCGCTAAGTTGCGTGGTGAGAGACCTACCAATTCCATGCCCCGTTTGGCCAGAAAGATTGGCGTCGTGCATCTGTGCGACGGCCTATTGGACGAGGACTCAAGTGTGCGAGAATACACACCGCTGGGGCAAGGCGATTTCGAAGTCGATCGTCAGTTAAAATTGCTCAAAGGCTTAGCTTATGATGGATGGCTTGTATACGGCCAGGATAAACCATTAACCGGTGATGCCGCTGAGCATCTCAAGCAAGCGTCGCAATACTTAAAGGGCTTCCTTGCTCAAGAAGAGCCGGTTCTTGCTGCTTACAAGGGCGACAAAAATCCCGCAAAATTCGCTTCAAGAAAAGCCGCCACCTGACCGCTGATTGGAAAGGATGTGCGCAGCCTGATACCACCTGTGCTTATCGCTCGCGCTTCCCCGGAGAGATATGTTTGTACTCGGGGTAACCACCGGAATCGGCGTGTATCCACACCATTGGAATAACGCAGAAGTGATCATGGCGAGTTGTGGGGCATTAAGCCTCGGCGGGTCGGTTATCGGACTCCTTGCTTCGCGACTTGATCGGTCATCGGTCTACTCACGACAAGGCAGCGTGATGGTTGCTCGGCATGCCGCGTCATTAGCCTGGATCAGTGGCGTGACTGCCATGTTGGTGTTCATGTTTGCGTTCGGCATGCGTGTTCTGGATTTCATTGTTCAACTAAGAACCGGACTCGCGTGCGATGGGGCTGGGGCGTTTGGGTTCGGGAGTGTGGGGCTTGCGGTGGTGTCGTGCTTGGCGGTGGCAACCGCAGTCCGGTTCTTTCTGACCTGCGAAAAATTGCTGTTGACTGTCTTCCTTTGGCTTACGTTAGTTGGGCTGTGCTCCTTTTGCCTTATGCTGCCTGCGTATCGTTGGGAACCGTTCGGCGGTCCACAACGAACAGCGGTTCCGGTAACTCTAGCCTGTGCAGCAACGATCGTGTTATCGATGGCGGTTCTCCTCTACGAGACATTCCAAAAGCGTGCACGAACCACCACACTCCACCTTCCGCTTTTTAGGTTTAGCTGCGGACTGATTGCGGTGGGTGTACTTATCGTTGTGGTTTACATCCTTGTTGCGCCTATGAAATCGGTTTCGGGTGGCTTTCGTTCGAACAACTTGATGTGCGCTGCTTGCGCTGCGGGCTGTGCCATTTCGCTGTATCTTCTGGCTCGCCGAAAATGGCAGGGCGACCTGGTGGACGCTTGTCTGGCGCTGGCTGCGTTTGGCGTTGTGAGCGTTTGTGTCGCACTTTTACCGGAAGCTCCGGCTTCACTTCCCGCTCGTTACCCGCTGATTTTTAACGCCACTATCGTTGCATTTTCTATCGTTATTCTTCTCACAACCCAAATTGTATATCGGGTTCGACGGGAAACCGAAGTTGCGACCGACTTGAATGAGGGTTCGGATTGCAAAATAGTGGTGTACCACGCGGCACGAATGATCGCTTTGCTTTCCGCTTTGGGAATTCTAATATCAGCGATCATGTCAGTTTGGCCTCGCTGGCCTGGCATTTCTGTCAACGACGATTCTTTGTCGCGCATGCTTGCTGGAACGACGGGCATGCTTTTGCTTCTCTTGTCAATGCTTCGCGCTGCTCGCCATCTTGAGAAAGCGACGATCGGCGTTTTGTCTGTTTTTTCCATGATCTGCCTGTTGATGTTTGTTCTGGTTCGCGTTCTTCCCTTCGTCGATCGCATCGGCTAAACTCCAAGTTAGCCGAAGACTGGGGAGGTCAAAAGTGAAACTCGATCGCGTCGAGCGACTGCTGAAACTAATTCAGTTGTTGCATTCCGGAAGATCATTTCAATCCGAAGATCTCTCAGAATTTTTGGGTGTAAATCGCCGGACGGTCTTTCGAGACCTCGATTTACTGCGAAAAGCTGGTGTTCGCTACCACTTTGATCGCAAGACGCAGCGATATCGCGTGGACCAGGAAAATTCGTTGCCTCCTGTCAGCTTGACCTACGGTGAATCGCTCGCACTAATGCTCGCGACACGTCACCTGATGACCAGCCCGATGATGGCATACCGACGAGAGGCTGAATCCGCCGCTATCAAAATCGAGAGCCTTTTGCCGAGAGCTTTGCAGGATTATTGTGGCCCCATTCTCGACACGATTGAGATCCTGCATCAACCTCAATCCGACGTGGAAGCTATTACGGATACATTTGCAGTTGTGCAGCTAGCCATGAAACTGCGGCGAAAATTGGTTGTTTGTTACGATTCCTACAAAGAGCGTGCGATTATCGAGGATGTTCTCCTTCCTTACAGGCTAAGCCATATTCGATGGGCGTGGTATACGATCGCCTTTTCGGAGAAAGAAGGCGCAGTTCGCACTTATAAGCTGGAGCGATTCACCAATATCAGCACTTCTGGTGACTCTTACGAAATCGACCCTACTTTCAACCTCGATGAATATTTCGGTAATGCTTGGCTGATGATTCGGGGGGATAAACCCTGGCACGTCAAAGTTCGGTTCAAACCGATGGTAGCGGGGAACGTCGAGGAGATCAGTTGGCATCGCACACAACGAACGACCTGGGACGAAGACGGATCGCTCATTTTCGAAGTCGATGTGGATGGTTTGTCCGAAATTCTGTGGTGGATTCTTGGTTATGGCGATCAAGCCGAAGTATTGGAGCCTGCCGAACTCCGCCGTGACATCCTTGCAGTGGCACGCCGAATGGTCGAGTATTACGGTAAGAACGAAAAGCTGGCGTAAGCGCTTATCGAACTTGGTGTGACGGGAGGGGATGGTGATGCGGGCCATCGTGCAACGTGTGTCTCGGGCAGTCGTCTCGGTGCATGGAAACACCATCAGCTCAATTGATCAGGGATTGCTCGTTTACGTTGGTGTAGGCCGCGAGGACGGGAGTCAGGATGTCGAGTACCTCGCCGAAAAAATCCGTTATCTTCGTGTTTTCCCCGATAATGTTGGCAAGATGAATCGCGACGTTGTTGGGATGGAGGGGGCCGTTCTGTTGATTAGTGCGTTTACGCTCCTAGCGGACGCCCGCAAGGGGCGTAGGCCTTCGTTCGATG
The DNA here is from genome assembly GCA_028282665.1 of Phycisphaerae bacterium. Classification (GTDB taxonomy): domain Bacteria; phylum Planctomycetota; class Phycisphaerae; order UBA1845; family UBA1845; genus JANQHN01. The sequence goes on from JANQHN010000433.1 coordinate 18,739, forward strand.
CCGCAGCCGACCATGGCCAAGCGATGTCACTTTACGAGTCGTTGCGCGATCGGCTTGTGGAGATGGAATTACGGGTGGAGACCGGTGCGTTCGGCGAATACATGATGGTTGATTCGGTCAATGATGGGCCGATTTGTATCCTGCTTGAGTCTCGCCGTGTTTTTTGAGATAGATAACGGCCTTTTTTATTGCCTGAACCGGGTGGGTTTGGTGTGTCCTGTTTCGCTTCTTTTGCCGTCATATCTTATGAATAGTCCTTTGCTGGACATTACCTGCCGGCGCTGGTACGAGTTGTGCTAAGAGCTTAAAGATGTGTGGCTGCTCCTGCCCGCGCGGGCGTCATTGGACGCTTGCGCTCCGTGAATCCCAATACCATGCCAGGATCAGGATATAGTATTTCATGAAGACCATCATCGAACCTTTTCGCGTCAAAGCCGTCGAGCCTATTCGCATGACGACCCGCGAATATCGCGAAGAGGTACTCAAGAAAGCGGGTTTTAACTTATTCCTCGTGGACGCTAAAGATGTCCTCATCGACTTACTCACCGACAGCGGCACGGGTGCGATGAGTAGCGAGCAATGGGCGGGGATCATGCGGGGAGATGAGTCCTATGCAGGGGCGGACAGTTACCATCGTTTTTACAATCGATTGCATGATTTGACCGGTTTTGACCACATTCTGCCAACCCACCAAGGACGTGCCAGCGAACGCATTCTGTTCGAAGTCGTGGGTGGCGAGGGCAAGATCGTGCCGAACAATAATCATTTCGACACCACGCGCGCTAACGTGGAGCATTCCGGTGCGAAAGCGGTGGATTTAGTGATCGAAGAAGGCCGCTCGCCCAAATCGAGGCATCCGTTCAAGGGCAATATGGACATCGAAAAGCTCGAAGCTCTTTTCGAAGAAGTTGGTCCGGAGAAGATTCCGCTCGTGATGGTGACGATTACGAACAATAGCGGCGGTGGGCAACCGGTCAGCTTGGAGAACATCCGAGCGATTCGTCGAGTGTGCGACGAATATAAAAAGCCGTTTTTTTTGGATGCGTGTCGTTTTTCGGAAAACGCCTATTTTATTAAGCGGCGTGAAGCCGGGCAGGGCGATCGCAGCATTAATGGTATTGTACGGGAGATATTCGACCTTGCGGATGGTGCAACAATCTCCGCCAAGAAAGACGGCTTGGTTAACATCGGCGGGGTGCTGATGTTCCGTGATGATGTGCTTGCACAAAACGCGCGGAATTTGCTGATTTTGACGGAAGGCTTTCCGACGTACGGTGGACTGGCCGGTCGCGATTTGGAGGCAATGGCCCAGGGATTCGAAGAGGTAACGCACGAAGACTACCTACAATACCGCATACGCAGTACCGAATACCTAGGAGAGAAATTGCTGGCAGCTGGGATCGGCATTGTTGAGCCTCCCGGCGGGCACGCGATTTACATCGACGCGAAGGAATTCTGCCCGCATATTCCACAGGAACAGTTTCCCGGGCAAGCGGTGGTGTGCGCGTTCTATCGACACGCGGGCATTCGTGCGGTGGAGATTGGCAGCCTGATGTTTGGTTATGGCGGCAATAAACCGGCGATGGAACTCGTGCGTTTGGCGATTCCGCGAAGGGTGTATACGCAAAGCCACATTGATTATGTTATTGAGGCAATTATCGAGGTGTTTGAAAAACGCAAAGAATTGAAGGGATACGAGATCGTAGAAGAACCGCCGCACTTGCGGCATTTCACGGCGAGGCTGCGAGAGCTCTAGTAACGCCTGCCTCGCGTTTCAGTATTAATAATTTGAAGCCGAGCAGAATACAGGCTGTCGACCACATTCACATCGAAGCACCGTTAGGCAGCGATGAGGACGTGCGCTGGTTTTACGGTGAACTTTGCGAGCTTGAAGAGTGTCCTGGGTTGTTGGCGGATGCACCGACGCTTCGCTTCAAGTCGTCGAGAATCGTGTTGCATGTGCGTCTCGTGCCAATACCGGATACCGATCCCATGGACGAACGCTTTGTTTTGGCGGTTACTTCGCTCGAACAGGTGGTAGAGCTGTTAGAGGAGCGGAAGTTGCCATACCATGAGGTCCGTGGTTTCGGCTGCACGGATCGCCGTATCCTGGTGATGGATCCCGGTGGAAACCGTATCGTTTTGAAGCGTCATTTTCCGGAAATCGGTCTTTGAGGTATTGGTGGAGGCGGTTATTGCACGAGGAAACTGGATGAGGCGTCTTTCGAGGGGAGCGAAATTTACGCGAGATTTATGTGAAGGGGGTGACGGGACACGTGTTTTCGGTTATAGTCTACCGGGTGGTGACGTGACGGGTCTTCGTTGCGTCACCTTAGACGCCTTTCTGCTTTTGTGTACGCCGTCCTGGTCGTCGCGGTAAGACCTAGCGCAATCCCATAGCTGTGCAAGGATCGGTTCCTACGGGACGATGACGCCAGGGATTTCACGACTCGTAAACGAGGCGTGAAGGTGTGCCTGCCTTTCCTGTAAGACGGGTTGATCCGCAGTAGGAAGTGAATCGCACGTCTGCTGGCGGCATGTGTTCCCGGGTGCGTATAGATTCTTTAACGCATCGAGGCAAATTTGAGCGAAAGTGCTTCCGGAAAGCAAGCGAACGACGCGCTGGGCGCCAAGCCCGTTTTGAGCAAACCCGTTATCGGTTTGATCGGTGGGATAGGCGCCGGGAAGTCGCGAGTGGCTCGTGTGTTTCAAGAGCAGGGGGCGGCGGTCATCGACTCCGACCGCCTCGCCCATGCCCAGCTTGCTGATGCTGAGGTCCTGGCAGCGCTGGTTTCGTGGTGGGGTAAGGAAATCCTCGATGAGCGAGGTAAGGTCGATCGCAAAGCGGTTGGTCATCTTGTTTTTTCCGATGAGGAAAAGTTGAAGCGGTTGGAGGAATTGATTTATCCACGGCTTGAGCGAATCAGGCGGAATTTGTGCGTTGCGTATGATACGGATCCGTCGGTGCGTGCGGTCGTCCTGGATTCGCCGAAGTTAATGGAAGCGGGAATCGACCGCTTTTGCGATGCTGTGGTTTTCGTGGATACGGACCGTGCAGTGCGTTTGGAGAGGCTAAAGCGTACGCGCGGGTGGACAGAGGAGGAGATGGTTCGGCGCGAAAAACTACAAAATCCGCTGGACATTAAGAAGGCGAGAGCCGAATATACAATAGAGAACAATTCCGGGCTCACCGAGCTGGAAACGAACGTCAAAAAAACCCTTGCCTCAATATTAGCTTCTTTCAATCGGCGGTAAGGCTTTTCGGCCCCTACCTTCCGACAAGATTTGCAATACGACTGTTTCAGTTCCAACGCAAACCCAAACACCTTCAGTAATGATTCTGCCAGTAGTAGTAGGAGGATAGTTTCATGGCGAAAGCCACCACCGGTCGGACGCGTACCTCGAAAAAGCGTTCAAGCTCTTCGGCGTCCAGTACCACCACAAAAAAAGTCGAAGAAGCACCTGCCCCAACAGACGACTCCTTCGGCGAAGGGATCGAGGGCGACAGCCCTATTGATGCTGAAACGCACGCCAAGTATGAAGAAATCAAACGTGGCGACGTTCACATCAAAGAGCTCCAGCGGATGACCGTGACCGAGTTGCACGGGGTAGCCAAAGAAGATGGCTTACAAGACTACACGGGTCTGAAGAAACAGGATCTTATTTTCAGGATATTGAAAGAACGCATCAATCGCAACGGGCTGATGTTTGGCGAAGGCGTACTTGAGATTCTGCCCGACGGGTTCGGTTTCTTGCGAAGTCCTGAGTATCAGTACCTTCCCTGTCCGGATGACATTTACATAAGTCCCTCGCAGATACGCCGTTTCGGCCTGCGTACGGGGCATATTGTCGCCGGACAGATCAGGCCGCCCAAAGAGTCGGAGCGTTATTTCGCTTTACTTCGTGTCGAGGCAATCAATTTTGAAGATCCCGAAGTCGTCACCGAAAAGACGAACTTCGAAGACCTCACTCCCCTCCATCCGGAAGGTCGACTCGTGCTCGAAACCGAGCCCGAAGAGTTGAACATGCGAATCGTCGACCTGGTCACGCCGATTGGCAAGGGGCAGCGTATGCTGATCGTTTCTCCACCGCGTACTGGCAAGACGGTGCTTTTGCAGAAGGTCGCTAATGCGATTTCCACAAACCACCCCGAAGTCTATGTGTTCATTTTGCTGATCGACGAGAGACCTGAGGAGGTCACCGAGATGCAGCGTAACACCAAGGCTGAGGTAGTCAGTTCGACCTTCGACGAGCCCGCATCGCGCCATGTGCAGGTGGCGGAGATGGTCGTCGAAAAGGCGAAACGCCTTGTCGAATACGGTAGGGACGTGGTGATTCTGCTCGACTCGATCACCCGGCTTGCCCGCGCGTATAACACTGAAGTACCGCATTCGGGCAAGATTCTCTCCGGTGGTGTCGACGCCAACGCGTTACAGAAACCAAAGCGATTCTTCGGAGCTGCGCGTAACATTGAGGAAGGCGGTTCGTTGACGATCATCGGCACCGCCTTGATCGATACCGGCTCAAAGATGGACGAGGTTATCTTCGAGGAATTCAAGGGCACGGGTAACTCCGAATTGCATCTGGATCGTCGTCTTGTTGATCGCCGTGTCTACCCGGCGATCGATATCGCTCGTTCCGGCACGCGCAAGGAGGAGCTTCTGCTCGATCCGAAAGAACTGGAATTGGTGTATCGCCTGCGTCGTGTTCTTTCGGACATGAACGTGGTCGAGGCAATCGAACTCCTAAGAAGCCGATTGGGCAAGGTACGCACAAACGCAGAATTTCTGATGACCATGAATCTCACGTAGCGGGAAGCAACTATGAGGATCACCATTAAGTACTGCGGTGAATGAAACTACTTGCCGAAGGCCGCCAGTTTGGCGGATGCAATCAAGGCTGCATGCGGAATCGAGTCTGAACTCATCGAGGGCGCCGGTGGTGTGTTCGATGTGAATGTAGACGGCCAACAAATTTGGTCCAAGCACAGGAACGGGCGATTCCCCGAGCATGACGAGATTTCGGCTGAGGTGACGAAGCTCATTAAGGCTGGATAATCGAGGGCTAGAGCGAGTTCTAGCGGGCGTCCGGCACCGTGTTTTGTATTGCCGGAAAGTCGACGTTGAACGCTACGTTTGGATTGAAACTGCTATAGGCTGCTCTTGAACCTTAGCGGTTGAATGGCGTATTCGAACGCGTCTCGTTCTTGCGAGGCGCGTTTTTTTGATTGGAAGATCGCGACACGGCGCGACGTGTTTATCCCCACCGGCCGATAACCGTACCGCGGTTTTGGGTGACTTGCACTCTTCTCTTCGAATCGTTGCCACTGTGGTGTTACAAGGCGTTGTTGTTTCTCTGTCTTCTCCATTCGGCCGATACATTTGTTGGCGGGCCTTCCCGCTTGTCGGGTTCGTGTGTTTTCGGTCCCGAACTAGAGCAAGTTCTAGCCAGATGTAGCGTCTGGCGCCGTGTTTTGTGCTGGCGGAAAGTCGACATTGAACGCTGCGTTTGGATTAAAACTGCTCTAGTGGCCTGTTGCAAGCTTCCCAGTGAGATTGTGATGTTGAGAGTCAGTTTGTGGTGGCGGTTGCGAGCGATGCGGACCGCGCGTGGTCGGTCCCGCCTTTCCGCCATCGAGTCTTTCATCGAATTACCGGCCGAGGAGGCGTTCGAAGATCTACTCGCATGCCTCGAAGATGCAGATCCCGAAATTCGTGCTGCCGCCGCGGAGGCGCTCGGCGTAACCCGTGATGTTCGTGCGGCATCCGCACTCATTCAACGCGCGATGCGCGAGAAGCTTGTAGATGTGATCAAAGCGTTGATCGATGCCCTCAAGAAAATCGACGATGCCCAAACGCCACAAACCATTGCTCGATTCCTCAACAGCGACGACATTCATAAGCGTCAAACGGCCGCTTCACTCCTTATGCGTTATGGCATGGATCAACTATCCGGGCAGACCCGCGCTCGTGTAGCCATTGTGCGTACCGAATGGGACGAAGCGATTGAAGAGGGCGAAGAGGCCATTGGGCCACTGTGTGACGCACTCAAAGACGGAAGCCTTCGCGTGCAACGCGACGCGGCAGCCGCGCTGGGCGCTATGAAACTTACCACAGCCGCCGACGCACTCGTTACTCTTCTGCGAGACAAGAATCTCGATCCAAGCACCATTGATCGTGTCGCCCACGCATTGCGCGAATTCTACTGGTACCATATCGAGGATGAGCACAAAGCTTATGTTGCGGTGGCTTTAGGGCAGTGGGCGGAAGTGAGGCAATTAGGCCGACTCGCTTTCACTGCTGTTGAAGAAGCATTCACCAGCCGGCGAGACATCGACTTCACGGAAGCGGCCGACGTCCTCACAGCCATCGATGACCGCAAGGTTCGCAAAGTGTTCGAGGAAGTGCTTTCGTCTACGAAATCGCGTATGGAAGCCACTGCGGTTGCCGCGAGGCACTTGGCTGTGAAATGCGAAGGCGGCGTCGAGATGATTGCGAAAATCTGTTCGGACAGATCCAAACCGAGCACTACTCGCGAAGTCGCCGCTATGGTACTCGCCGAGGTGGGCGATCATCGCTCACTCGACATGATTACCCCCATGCTCGATGATCCGGACCCTGCGACACGTCAATGGGCGGTGTGGACGTTGGAGCGCATTGGTTGGGTTCCCAAAACATTGCAGCAGCGAATTGCTGTTTTGCTTGCGTACGAGGACTGGGAAGGGCTGGTTGCGTTGGGGGCGAGCGCGGTAGAGCCTCTGATCGAGGTAGCGATCAAGTCGGAAGCGACCAACGAGGCCATTTCAACGATCGAACGTATCGTCGAGTGTGAGGGCAATACCATTCCGCAGGCGGCACTTCGAAAACTTGCCGCATTGGGAAAACCTCGAGCGTGCGGCGCTTTATTGACCTCCGCTTCGGCACTGAGCAGTGCCGTGGGGGCGCGGGAATCGAGTCGATTTTTGCGTATTCGGAACCTTGCCGGTCGTGAGCTGAATCGTCGAGTCGCAAGTCAATCTACCAATCCCCAGTCTGCGGGCTCATCATTGAATCCCCCTCGCGCATAATTTCTTGCCTGCAAGGATGGAATATCCTCTGTCTTGGGCCGAATCGTTCTTTGTCAACGGAGTAACCGTGGACAGTCGATCTTTACGCCGCTATCAAGTGGTTTTATCCGTGAGGTCGCATGGATGTGATTCCGGGTTTGTACCAAGAACGAGGTTGGGATGCTGACGTCTATCGAAGGCAATACTGCCGGTATGCCCTTTGTGGAGAGGCCTGCGCTTCTTTTTGGGATTATCATGGGCGTTGCTTTGTTCCTTTGTCTATTCGGCGGACTATTGTGGCAGTACTTCGGTACGAAACGACGAATCGCGGCTTGTGGTGTGAGAGAGGAGGACCTCCTTTGGCTTGCGATTAAACAGATTCGGCGTATCACGGTGGCGGTCATCGGCGCAACAATCATTCTTGTGGGTATCGCATTGATCGTGCTGCCCGGGCCGGCGACGGTAGTTATTCCTGCGGGCATTGCAGTGCTCGCGACCGAATTTGTTTGGGCGAAACGATTGTTACGACGCATCCGCGAAGAGGGCGAGGGTTTCTTCAATCGCGCGATGGGTAAAGAGGCCAAGAACGACAAGAACGCGGATTCCGACGGGGCTTAAGTTTTTCCAGCCAATTCCCGCTTGGTAGGGATTCGTTTGAACCAGAGCATCAGCGAGCCGATCATAACCCAGTTGCATACAAACCCCGTCACAACTCCGCCGATGCACCACGATAGCGGATACTGGTTGATCAGTTCTATGAATCGTTCGTTTCGCATTTGTGCGTAAGTCAAATCCGCGATGCCGAAATGAGTCGCGAAGTGGCCTATATGAATTGCGCAATAGGAGAGGGCATCCCCTACCGGTGGAAGCGCGAGTTGGGCACCGATGAGAATAGGTAGCATGTGTACGCGCAAGCGGATCGACGCATACACGCCAAGCAACGGTTCGAATCCGCCCGCCGGCATATTCGCCATGAACGTGCCGATACCGAACCCACCTGCAAGAATGAGTTGTTCGAGTCTGCTGTTTTGAAATTGTCGTAGAAATTCGCGCGGGCTAAGCCACCAGCGGATTGTTTCCCAGAGAGGTGGGCGAGGCATATTTTCACGAGGACGTATTCGTTTCACCTTCGGATGAGGCCAGGGAGCGAGACGCCGCAACGTGAGTATGGCGTGCATGAAGAACGAATAGAGGCTGTCGCGCCATAGTCGAAAGTGGCTGACCCGTTTCTGCGGCGGGAAATAATTGCACCGCACCGGTACAAACGCCAGATCACAATCCGCCCACGCCGCCCGCGCGATGACCTCCGCCTCAAATCCAAATCGCGAAGCGTGACATCCCACCGTTTCGAACAGGTGCAACGGGTAGACCCTCAGACCGCATTGGCTGTCCTGAATGACGTAACCCGTTTCGAGGTACAGCCCGAGTCCGGAAGTGAGGCGACCGACACTGCTCGAAGTCGGCATGTTATCCATTTGGTCGGCCCGTTCGCCGATGATGAGCGCGTCGGGTTTATTGGTCGCAATTTCGAGCAGGAGCGGGATGTCCTCAGGGGCGAGTTGATCGTCGGTATCGATGGTGACCGCGTGGGTGAACCCGCGATCTCGGGCGTGGGCGAAACCGGTGCGAAGAGCTGCTGCCTTGCCCCGGTTTTTCTCGTGTGTCAGTGAGACGAAATCCACCTCGCCACACTGTTCGGCGAACTCCTGGAGGATGCCGGCTGTACGATCAGTCGCACCGTCGTTGACCACGATCATAGGCAGTTTAAGAACGGCGATGCGGTCGAGAATGTTGCGAAGTGTGCCGTCGTTGTTGTAGCTCGGAGCGATGACGACCGGACGAAACGTCTCCACCCCGGCTTCATGGGTGAGCGCGGTACTTTCGGATTCGGTTTGATCCTCGAACATCAGGGAGCCCTTACCAATCACATTTCCTCGCAGCACGCTTTATGAATCGCGTAAGCATGCTATCTATAGCTTCGTTTGGCCCTTGGTGGTGGAGTGTACCGCTTCGTCCTTCTTTGCACCAACAAGGACAGACTTACCCACGCTTGACAAGACCTGTTATTTTCGCCAAGTTTTCCGCTGGATCCTCGGTAAGCGTTCGGGGCTTGTCGTGTACGATTTTATCCTTTCGAAAGAGGCCTGTCGGTGACAGAAAGCATACCGTCCAGGAAGGACATCGCGGATCGTATTCGTTCGATCATCAGATGTGATTTGAAGCTTGGCGACAGCGTTCAAATTGATGACGACACTGAGTTATTTGGCGGGGATTTTGATCTGGATTCGCTCGATGCACTGTTGCTTTTGCAGAGCATGGAAAAGGAATTCAGCTTCAAGGCCGGGCAGGGCGTAGACCCGGCGGTTTTTCGCACCGTTTCAAGCTTGAGCGACTACGTTTTGGATACCCTTTCTGCTGAGCCATCGGATTGATTCATCATGCCTGAGCGGGAAACAGACTGGATTGCTTATCTACCCCACAGCGAGCCATTTCTTTTTCTCAATGAAATTATCAGTATGGAGTGCGGCGTGGAGGGCAACGCCGTATGGCGTGTCGATGGGAATGAGGCGTTTTTCAGAGGGCATTTCGCGGCCAGGTCCGTCGTGCCTGGTGTGCTCATCGGGGAAGCGCTCGCCCAGTTGTCGGGAATCGTTGGCGCGCATGCCGGCGAACCGAGGCCTGAATCGCGAGCGGATACCGTGCCGGGATTTCTAGCTCACGTGGATGTGAGGTTTTTCAAGGCGGTGGAACCACCCGCCTCCATCAAACTCCACTCCACATTGACGCGAACGCTGGGCGCCATCCGACAATTTGAGGTTGATGCCTGCTGTGACGGGGAGACCGTTGCACGCGGTTCGTTGATGTTGTCGTTGCCGAACGCAAAATGAGCTTTCGTTCCTACCCATAAATTCGGCCCGTGAACGTCCCGGAGTGCTTCGTTGTTTGTTAGGTTTCTGCTGCTTGTATTGGCTGCGTGAATCGGTCAAACTCGGAGTTTGGTGATGTGGTTTTTCATTTGGGTATTCGTGTCTTTGACGGCGGAATCTGGTCTGGATTGACTGCTCATGCAGCGCACCTCCACAACTCAAGAGTTGCCCCAGGTCACGATTGCGCCTGCTGAGGAGGCATCCAAACCCGCGACGATCTGGCAACACGTGCGGCGTTTGTCGGCGGAGTTTTGGCTGGGGTTCATGTTCTTTTGGAACATTCGCGTTCCGTGGCTCGTTCGGATTACCAGGCCTTTTTTCCTCTGGTTTGCTTTTCGTTATTCCAAGGTGCTAAGGGATGGTCCGATGGTTAACGCGCGACGATTGCTCGGGCCCGATGCGACAGACGCGCAAATCGAACAACTGCGCCGCAATGTGATTCGTGGTGGATACTCCGCCGTGTACGAGGTGGGTAAGTGTTTGAAGCTGACTCACAAGCAAATGGCGGAGCGAGTTGACGAGATTGTCGGTAAGAAGAATTACGAGACAGGTCGTGCGGGCGGAAAGGGCACGATTATGGTCACCGCTCACCTCGGTTCATTCGAACTGGGTGTTGCGGGCATGCTCGGGCTCAATGAGAAGATTCATGTCGTTTTCAAACGTGACGAACGATCAGCGTTCGAACGCATTCGCTCGCGCATGCGAGCGCACCTTGGAGTCATCGAGCATCCTGTGGACAACGGAATGCGTATCTGGTTCGATTTGCGCGAAGCTCTTGCGCGTAACGAAGTCGTGTTGTTGCAGGCCGATCGGGTAATGCCGGGACAACCGGGAGTGCCCGTGCGTTTCATGGGCGGACACATTCTCATGCCCACAGGTCCGGTGAAATTAGCCATGGCGACAGAGGCGACGATTCTACCGATTTTCTCCATTCGCACCGGCAGATGTCGAGCGCGAATTCATGTGGAACCGCCGATCCAGGTTGAGGGAACTCCGCGCCGTGTAGATGGTGAGCATCCCACGATGCTGATGATAGCCTGTCATATCGAAAAGTACGTTCGGCAATACCCCGAGCAATGGATACAATACTACCGTGTCTGGCTGGAAGATCAGGAGGATTATGCAAAGCCAACCGGTGCCCATTGATGACACTTCAAGACCTTCGGTTGCCGTTACCGGAATCGGTGCGGTTACGAGTCTTGGGTTAAACGTCAAAGAGACTTTTGCGCGAATGAAAGCCGGTGAGTGCGGGCTAAGGCCGCTGACGGCCGTTGAATCAAAGCTTGATCCAGACAAAGGTGGGGGGCAGGCGGTCGATTTGCCTACAGACCCCAACGATCAAGAAACGTTGTCACGAGAAGTACGCTACTTGCGGCTGGCGGTCACTGATGCGCTGATCTCCGCGGATCTGTATGACAATTGGCTTTATGAGCCGGTCCGCTGTGGCGTGCTCATGGGGACAACGCTGCACGGAATGCGTACGTTCGGCGAGTTCTTGCGAACAAAAGAGGATAGCGTTCTTACGGATTTTCTCGCGGGCGGGGTGATCGAATCGGCGTTTGCGAATTTTCCTCTTGAAGGATTGGCCGTGACGACTTGTTCGGCTTGTTCTTCTGGGCTCGCAAGCGTGTCGTTGGCTGTCACACTGCTGCAAACGGGCGAATTGGATTTGATCGTTGCTGGTGGTTACGACCCAATCAGCGAATATGCCTACGGCGGATTCAACTGCATGCGCCTTGTTACGGCAGATAAGGTTAAACCGTTCTGTCGTGACCGAGCTGGACTCAAGGTGGCGGAGGGCTATGGCGTGTTGGTGCTGGAGCGTCAAGAGCAGGCGATTCGCCGCGGCGCGACTCCACTTGCGCGAATCGCCGGAGTGGGAGCTTCCTGCGACGCCCACCACCTTTCTCAACCTCATCCTAAAGGTCGCGGTGCAGCCGAGGCCATGCGAATGGCGATGCATCGAGCAGGTGTTTCGCCTGAAGAAATCGATCTTATTGCGGCACACGGAACGGCCACACCCGACAACGACGGTGCGGAATACCTCGCGATGGAAACCGCGTTTGGTGACACGCTGCCCAACGTGCCGGTCGTCGCCCTAAAGAGTCACCTTGGTCATACCTTGGGCGCAGCCGGAGCGGTGGAATTGGTCCTCACTATCAAGGCGATGCAAGAACGTACTATCGTTCCTTGTCCCAACATCACGGACGAAACCGTGGAGTTTGAGGAACTGCGAATTGCGCGCGATCTGCCTGAATCAAAGACGTTGAGCCATACCTTGAATACATCGCTCGGTTTTGGTGGAGCGAATACCTGTCTGGTTCTGGAAATGCCAAACGACGGCACCTCAGCGAGTGCTGATAGGCAACGTTCGACACCTGCTTCTATACCGTATCAGCATGCAATGGAGCACGATTTCAATCCCGTGATTACCGGTGTGGGCGTCATCCTCAATCAGGACGTTGGCCTGGAAGCGTTTCGGGATTCGCTCAATCTTGAGTTGCGGTGCTGGGGCGAACGACTAGCCGATGTGACGCCTCCCAACGTGGATGATTTACTTAACGCACGCCGTGCTCGCAGGATGAGCGATTATGCGAAGCGTGTGATTGCCGCTACACGCATGGCCTTCGAAAATGCCGGCATTACCGAAACGCAGGAATTCGGCGAAGGTTGTCCTGCCATACTCGGCAGCGCACACGGACCTGCTGAGTATTGCGAGTCTTACTACCGCAAACTCGTTGAGGAGGGGATCGACGCGGCGAATCCATTGTTGTTCGCCGAAGGTGTTCCCAACGCCGGTGCAGCTCATACCTCTACGACTTTTGGGTTAACCGGGTTTTGTCAGACGGTCATTGGAACCAGAACGGCGGGCTTGGATGCGCTTCGGCTTGCCGCCACGCACATTCGCTCAGGTCTGTGGAGCCGCGCCGTCGTCAGCGCTGCGGAAGAACGCGCATCTTTGATTGAACGGGTTTACCGTAATTTCGGCTTGCACGCCGATTCTCATTCCATCGATGCCAACAATGCTGCGGGGCGGTCGGGCTTCATCCATGCCAGCGGTGCCGTCGCGGTGATTCTTGAATCTAATGCTCATGCGACTGCACGCAATGCCACCGTGCTGGGGCAAGTGGGGCGGGCTTGTTCGACCCGTGGTCGAGCGGGCGATCGCAAAAGCCACGCCCGTCACGTCGGGCACGTGTACGATCAAATTGGTTCTCCGACTCTTTTGTTTACCTCCGCAAACGGCACGTGGATCGATCGCGTCGAGCAAATGGGCGTGCGTCACGCTGAGGCTTGCCGTTCCGATTCGCGCAAGTCGCAGCCGCGCATGGTTTCGCTTACAGGCCTGTATCCTGAAATGTTCAGTGTAGGACCGCTTGCTAGTGTGGTTGCGTTGCTGATCAACAGCCGCTTACCGCGAGCACTTGATACAATAACGACCAGAGATGATGAGCCGGTTGCCTCTGACTCGCTCGATGGTTCGCTTGGCGTGATTTGCTCTGACTACACGGGTTTGGTGACCGGGTTGGAAATCTGCAAACAACGAACCTAGCCTGCTCACTTAAGCCGTTTTCATTCACTATGGCGTTGCAACGGAAGTGCTTAACTTCTCACGCTGTTTCGGCTATTCTGCTTAAATAATGAAATCGGGTGAATGTGGAACAACCAACGAGGTTCAACGATCGGCCTCTTGCTCCCTGCCCTTGCCAAGCTGGGTGGATCGGCTCTGTGGTGGATGGACGGCCTGCGATCTCGAACATGTCGCGCTTTGCGACGACAGGCGAGACATTCCCGTATCCGTTCACCGTTCCGAGTCGGACAGATTTGCGGTACTGTCCGTGGTCATCGAACAAGCGACTGATTTGCCGCCCGTCGATTTCCAGAAAGTTACCGCGAACGCCTACCTGCACATCGCACGAATAATCTCGGCCTTCCCAGCCCGTTATCCGGTACGATTCTGGAATTTCATCCCTGCCATTCACGAACAACTCGGCGATGATCTGGACCGCTACATGGTGTTCAACGCCGGCCGTTTTGCTGCTTATTGGGAGTGGTTTGGGTGTGAAGACTCTTTCGTCGGTACGATTCCGACCGCTACCGGCATCGGGCATGAGGGAGAGGATTTGGTTATTCACCTGCTCGCGTGCGATACCCCCGGCGGGCACATTGAGAACCCGAGGCAGAAAAGTTCGAGCCGTTATTCGCAACGATTCGGACCTCTTCCGCCGTGCTTCGCCCGCGCAACTGTACTTAACGGGCTTTCCACCCCTTACCTGATTGTCGGCGGTACCGCGAGCGTTCGTGGTGAGGATTCTCTTTTTGAAGGCGATCCTATTGCCCAGACGAATGAAACATTGACGAACATAAGTTGTTTGATCGGCGATTCTACAGCGACCATTCGTCCTGAATGCGTAACCACAGAAAGCAATGCTGCTAAGCGGCGAGCTCTTCTGCGTTTATCGCACCTTCGCATCTATCATCATCCATCCATCGCGGTCGATGATTTGCTGAGTTTCGTGCAAGAAAAAACACCGCAATTGGAACAGGGCAATCTGGAAATCTTCCCCGCGAAAGTGTGCCGAAGCGAGTTGCTTGTCGAAATCGAAGGCATTGCTCGTTTGGGTAGCGAGTGACCAATTCGTCCCGTGATCGCATGTTGGCTTTGCAAGGAAGTGTGCTCCGAATCGCTTCATTTGTTGTGCTCGACGTATAGTCTGTAAAAGTGGTTACTTGTTTTGGTGGCTTTTGTTTGGCATTTTCGGTCAATACGGTTCACGGAGAAATGCGGACCATCGTATGGCTGGCTAGGCCGGTGAGATAGTCAGGTGGAAAAAAGTCATTCCTACGATGTCGTTATTGCCGGCGGTGGACCAGCCGGTGCAACCGCTGGGCTTATTCTCGCTCGAAAAGGGCGCCGTGTCCTTATTCTCGAGAAGAGCAGCTTTCCGCGCTTCCACGTCGGTGAGTCGTTACTTCCGCAGGGATTCGAGCTGATCGATCAGCTTGGCTTGCGTGAGAAATTGCTCTCGCTTACGCACGTGGACAAATACGGTGCGGAATTCGTCATGGGCAACGATTTCGAAAGCACGTTGTTTGACTTCTCGGTCGGGTTCGTCGGAGGCGAAAATCGTACGTTCAACATCGAAAGAGCCGGTTTTGACAAAATGCTGCTCGACGAGGCTGCCGTAGCTGGGTGCGAGGTACGGTGCGGGCATGGCGTACGCAGGATCAACACCCTGCAAAACGGGCACGTTGAAGTTGAAATCGCTCCTTCGATCGAATCGAACAGGCAACATGTTTCCGCGAGCTGGTTTATCGACGCGACGGGGCAGAGCGCTTTGCTGGGCAGACAACTTGGCGTTCGCGAACCAGTCCCTCTCCATCGAAAAATCGCTTGCTTTGGCCACTTTGAAGGTGTCGAACGCTTGTCAGGGAGGGAGGCGGGCTATCCCACGATCGTCATTTGCACCGAGGGCTGGTTCTGGCTTATCCCGATCGATGAGAAGCGTACGAGCATCGGCTTGGTGCTCGACGCGGATACCGCCAAGTCGGTTGGTGTTCCTGCCAGGGAAATGCTCTTGTGGGGTATTGAGCGATGCCCGGTGATGTGTTGGCGTACGCGCGATGCGGTATTCCCCAAACAAACACACACCATGGCGGATTTCAGTTATTATTGTCGTCCCTTCGCCGGATCTGGGTATTTTATGGTCGGCGATGCCGCGTTTTTCCTAGATCCGGTATTTTCCTCGGGAATCTCCCTGGGCATGACTGGGGCGATGCAAGCTGCGGCATTGATTGACCAAGTTATGACTGGCAAGATCACTGCGAGCAGTGCAAGCCGCACGTACCAACGGAGTATGAATCGGGCTGCACGAACGTTCTTTAGGCTGATTGACTTGTTTTACGATCATTCATTTCGCGAACTGTTTCTTAATGGTGCGGGTCCGCTTAAGGTCGAGCGGGCAGTCATCTCGCTGCTTGCAGGGCATATCTTCCCCAGGCCCGCGTTTGCCATTCGATGGCGTATGTGGGTGTTCGAAGCGTTTGTTGCAGTGAACCGGTTCGTACCGCTTGTGGGTCGGCGTACAAAGTTTTCGTTGCTGGCTCAGTCCCCGGATGTGACTAAACTGGCTTGCTTTGATCGGCAGGCTGTCGGCGTATAAAATTCTCTTTTACGAGCGATGCAATGCCGAAAGCTGCACTCGGCTGGAACTTGTTCTAGTCTTCGCATTTGAAAACATGTCCAGCGAATTGTTCCATCGAATCGAACACCACGCCCAAAACCGAGGGGACGCGCTGGCATTGGTAGAACTGAATTCAGTTGGTGGATGTTGCCGTGAAATCAACTACTGTGAATTGATCGATGATGTGCATGCACTTTCCACGCTTTTCACTCCCTACATGTCAACGCCGCAAGTTGTCATTGTATCTTTGCCCAACAACATTGCCACTGTACTGATTTCGTTAGCAATTCGTCAGGCGGGTGGAATTGCATTTCCGGTGGATGGAGGCATTACGCTGGCTGAATTGGAGCGAATTGTTGTAGCCTGCGGAGCACGTCTTGCGGTTGGTGACCGGAAAAGTACACCCAAGCTCGAGTCGGCAGGATTATCGACGTTCAATGCGCAGGATGGTGGGGATGTCGATTCGCTGTTTTCTGGCGTCTTCGAATTACCACCAACAGTCGATTGGATCGACGTTCCGGGGCTTATGCTCCAAAGCTCTGGGACCACGGGAGGGCCGAAGATCGTATACCGCGATGCGCAGTCGTTAGACGCAGTAGCCCGCAACGTCGCGCACAGCGTCCGACTTACTCCTGAAGACCGCGTGCTTGGGCTTGTGCCGGTGAGCCATTCATACGGTATGGAAAACGCATTCACCGGTCCGCTTTGGGCGGGAGCATGCGTCCATTTGCTGCAAGGATTCGATGTAGGAGTCGTGCAGGGGCAACTGGAAATGGGAGGCATCACCGTGTTTCCCGGCGTGCCCGCGATTTTTGAGATGCTTGCCTCGCGTGGAGTGGGGGCTACCTATCCCGCGCTGCGCTGCGCATACTCTGCGGGCGCGATCTTACCGCAATCTGTGTTCGATGCATTTTTTGCGCACTGTGGTATTCGTCTAGGGCAACTCTACGGCGCGACGGAGATTGGGTCGGTGACGTTTAATAATCCCGACGATTCAGAGCACGATCCGACGAGTGTCGGCATGGGGATGAAAGACGCGGAGATACGGACGGTTGCCCCAAAAGCATCTAACGCCGATTCGCACCTAGCCGCTGGCGAAGAGGGCGAAGTGCTCGTTCGAGCGGCCTCGATGATGCGAGGGTACGTCGATGTGGATGAATCGCCGTTTGTGGACGGTTTCTTTCGGACGGGCGATTTGGGGCGACTCGATGAACGCGGACGCTTAACCATTACAGGGCGAATGAAATTGTTGATCGAAGTGGGGTCGTTGAAAGTAAATCCTCTGGAAGTTGAGGATGTTATCAAAAGTCATGCCGCCGTAAGAGACTGCATCGTTATGCCGTTGCACATTACGGCGACGATCAACCGGATTCGGGCACTGGTTGAGTTGAATGAGGGGTTCAGTGAAAATGTTTTGCCTACGATACGCGAACATGCTCAGGACAAACTTAGTCCCCACAAAATCCCTCGCCGCATCGATGTCGTAGGTCAATTTCCTCGGTCGCCTACCGGGAAAGTCCTCAGGCAGTTGCTTTAACGCTGACGCCTTGCTTGCCGATCAGAATTCAGATACCGTCTTGCCCACGCGGTGGAAATCTCGCGGCTAAATCCAATCAGCGCGAATTATCGCGCAAATCAGACCTTCAAGGGAGGCGTGGCCGAGCGGCTGAAGGCGACGGTTTTGAAAACCGTTGTACGGGAGACCGTACCGGGGGTTCGAATCCCTCCGCCTCCGTTTTTTTCCTACCTTCTCAATAATTCTAAACAGGAAACGGGTTTTGCGCAAAAGTAAAATCGTCGTAAATGTTTATAATTGCGTAACTTGCGCTGGATTTTGTGGATGTCGAGGTTTTGCGCGGCGCAGGTCGAATCGGGGGGCTTTGCGCAGAATCGGGGTAGGTTTTGCGCAGTCGGGAATTGACGTAAGTGACGAGTGAATCATTGGGTTACGGCGATTCGCGCAAAACTCGACTTTGCGCAATGCGCACGACTTTACGCATGATGTCGTGCGTCGGTGCTGCAATTTATGTGCTTCTGGCGTACACATTGCCTAGTTTGCCCCGCTCCCCTTTTGGTAAGTTGGCCACCGATTGACCACGCCCAGCGCAGCAACGCCTGCCTCATCTTCGCGGAATTCGGACAGCAGAACCTCCACGCGATCGACAGCCAGTCGTGTCTCGCGGTGTGGTCCGGTCGCGTACGCCGGATCGTCAGCCATCGCGACCAAACGGGAGAGCAAGCTGTCGGGAAGTAGGCCAACCTGCATGAACATCGGAAGGGTTGCCGCCAAAGTGGTCTTGGCGGATTTGTCGCCCTGGGCAGCGGCCAGGATCAGTGACCGCTCGTTGCCCGGCCAGGTCGCGATCGCCTCCGCGATCGTCGCGGGCTTGTCGGTCAGTTCGGCCGGTGGTTTGACGCTTCGGGCCTCGTCGAGAGCCTGAAGCGAACGACGAACGAGGCTATCGCGTGACTCGCGTGCGCGGACCTTTGAAGGGGGAATCGAAGAGGCTGTCGGCTCATGCTTCGAACGGTCGATCGTCTGTAGCGCGACCTGCTCGACTCGCGCGTCGCTTCGCAGGCGGAATTCCTCGGCTGCGTTGACGGCTCGGAGATACCACTTCTCGAATTCATATCGAGCCCACCTCGAAAGCGGTTTGAACGGGTATCGAGAACGGTCAGTATCGTAAGAATAGTAACAATCGATGGTCGCGATGATATCCGATGGCGCGTACGATCGACGAAGCAATCGCAACGCGGACTCCATTGCCTTATTGTCGATTGTCTTGATATTACCGATTCGAAAAGCCCACCAGGCGGCAACGCGAATCGCTCCGGTCGCATCTTTAGCGGTTGCCTCCAGGACACGCGAGGCGGCCATCTGCTGGTGCCTGTCAGAGAGTGCGCCGACGCCGCCGGTTCGGTGGCGTTTAACCCATAGTTCCAGCGTCCGCTTGGAGATACCGTGCTCGTCCGCTACGGCGTTTTTGATTGCAGTCCGGTGTCCTTGGTTATCCGCCTGGTCGAGTCGCTCCTGATAGTCCTTGACGGCTGCCGCGCGACGGTTGGCCTTGGCTTGCTTGTCGGTGATCTTTGCAGGCTGCGGCGCTTCGCCCGGTCGGGCGAGACGATAGTCGATTGCGCATTCCGTGCGACCGGTGACGCGCTTGCCCTCGCGAATTGCGCGAGCGTCTGCGTCGAGGTCGCCGCCCACCTCATAAGGAAAACGTACGACGCCTGTGACGTGATCGCCGTCGCGAGAAGCCTCGATTTCGAGGCTGGCAAAATAGGTGTTCCTAATATTCAATTTTCCTCACCCGCTATGTATACCATGTGCGAATTCAACTTACTGTTTCGAGAAACGAGTACTGTCGAAGAACCTAACTTCGAGGCATATTGCCTTGATCTAGCGCTAGTCGACCTCTTTGACAGATTAAAACCTGACAGAGCAATGCTCATTTTCATGAACAGCGTCGGTTCTAGCAGAGTTCGCCCAGAGCCTGCTTTATAGCCGTTTGTAGCCTACTATTGTCGGATCGTACGGTATCGCGGTGCCGAGGGTGAACGAAGACTCGGACGCGCTGGAGGTCCCTGGCGAATCCATTGTGAACACCGTACACAATGCCGGATACATCTTGCAGTGGTACAACACCTCGCGTATGTGTCAGTACATTAACATCTTCTCCGAGTCGCCGCCGCCATTGTGGAATGTCTAGCAGAACATCTACTTTGTCATCGCGTAAATCCAAAACGCACGAAATACTGGACCGCAGGGAGGAACAAACTTTTGCCAGCTCAGTGGCCCCAAGATCTGCTAGCTTATCACATAGCACGCGCATACTCGCCTCACTTTCGGCGCGATTTATTTGAAACGCTTGCTCGAAAGTGACTGGCCGGTCGGCGAGTAGCATTGTGGCGAGATCTACAAGATCCTCTCGGTTTTCCTTGGCTGCCGCATTCTTTAGGAGATTTAAGACGTGCGTTTCATTCCCCCAAAGCGCCGTTTCAAGCAGTTTGCTTTGCGATAACGACGACAGTGAACAGCCTTCAATGAGTAAGTGTCTAATCATCGCATGTAGTGCACGATTCGGCTGATTCCAGTATATGCGTTTGTACATCCAGTATCGTTGGGTGACTATTTGCTCGACCACGGAAAGTCCTGCGCTGGTTACGGCAACGCTCCCATCATGGAAGACAATGTGTTCAAGCAGCTCATCGAGGTCAATGGGGTCGCTTTGTGAGATTCCAAGGTGCCAAGCGTCGCGGCGCAGATAATCTACGATCCGAACGCCGAGCGATCCATCTAGCAAGGAGTGCATAAATCGAAATGCGGGATCTCTCAATGTGGTCGTGTTACCTGCTAGAAGACCTGTCAGGCTACTCAAATTCACACTCGGGAAGTGTTTTCGGATAATACTTTCAAGTGATGCACCACCTTGGGGAGGTGATTCAGAAAGCAGCTTCTGTAGTAAAGTGCTCTGGTTAAAGGAGGAGAACATTTCCTGCCCGCAGTCGCCAAGCGCTCGCAACACATGGGCAAACGGATAGTCTGCCAGATTGCAGAGTGCTGCCGACACAAGGGCGGTTTCCACGGCTGGCTGGTTAAAATGCTGAAGAAACTCCTTGCTGTTAGCAAGAACTGCGAGATACTGTCGCATGTTCTCAAAAGCGCCAAGACTATGTTCATATCGTGTGTGGTTTGCCCCAGCGAACACTGCATCACCCATCATTAACTGTGGTACTTGCTTCAGGCGGAGCACTCCTGGATGGTGGAGAAGCCTACGGATGCGCGCGGATGTAATTGTAGGTTGTACCGGGACAAGGCGCGGACGTCTGCTTGGGAAACTCTCTGTCAACTCTGGTACCGCAGCAACGGTGCGATGAATTGGACGTAGCCACTCGATCCGTTCCTCAAGTTCGGTTACCGCGTGAGGACCGGTTCCGTTCTCTACAGCTGTGAGTAGCTCTTTGAGTGCCTCTTGCCATGGTTCGGCTGGAGCGTCAGTCGGAAGCACACGGAGCATATTCAAACCGGTGTGCGCGATTGCATACAGATCCCAGTGTGGCTGGAGAGTGGCAAGATCGCGGCGAGGAATCCGGGAGGTGAGGACTTTACGGACGCTCAGCGGCGAATAGTCTTTCGTACCGGCGACAAATACTTCGTCATCAGAATCTATGGACGACGGATCTAACAGCTTACCCACACCGAGATCGCCGAGTACTACTGTTTGCTGCGGAGGGACACCTTCTAAGAAGATGTTTTTCGGTGCGATGTCGCAGTGGTAGAGATGCTTGGAGTGAAGATGGGCTACGCCCCTACACAGGGCCAGAAGGAAGTCGAGCAGATGCTCAGAGGCATCCTGCAAGGTTAATTTCAGGTCACCGTTGTCCATTACGCGTTGGAGAGTTGGGCCACACACGTAGTCAGTCACAATGTAGGGTATCTGATTCGATGAGGCGGATTCCGGCGTATACACGCCGACATCGATCACTTTGATGAGATTTTCATGTCGGACAGCGGCAACGTTTACCAGTTCCTCGAAAAATTGTGATGCGCTAATAGGCCCAGAATCCCGATGTGCGGTTAATGCGGCTATTTTGTCACTGTACACGAAGAACTTGATTGCCCGCTTAATCTTGATATCATCGCGCAACTCCTGTTCGGCAAGAAACACGACGCCTGAGCCTCCTTCCCCTAATGGCTCAGCCTGGGTTCTTACATTAGCCTCATTGTTGGCGGATACGATGCGATATGACTTGACTTTGTCACCGTGTGCGAAAGCGAGCATCTTCGAGCGATTTGAGGTCAATGGTTCAACCTTCTGTGTTCTGCGCAAGAGTGCTAACCCATATCAATACGCCCTACAAATGCGATATGACTCCAACATCGCAATATACCAAAAACTATCTTGCCTAGCTACCGTGCGGTTCTGGTTTGCTTCTTCCACATGTTCGAGTGATGAGTTGACGTTGCCATCCATTCTACCGCTCGTTGGCATGTCACTTCCATGGGGTATTGCTCCGCACCATAAATCCAACTCTCGGACGTTGCCGCACCGGTCAAACCGTGTTCGATAGTTCTTTGATAGGCACAAACACCTCAGTCATTATTGCCCAACGACCGATGCTCCAGAGGGTCGAAAGGGCTGCGAACCATAGGAAAACTCTTGCCCATTGATGAATGCGATATAAATTTTCGTATTCTCTCAGACCGGGGGTCACATGCGAGCGTTCCTCAGCGTCTCTTAGTGAACTCACTCTGAGCGTCAGAAACGCTCGACAGGCGTTGTACGCGACGACGATTGCCCCCAGCACGATTGTCAAATATCCGCTGGTCCAACCCAGGAGTACCCAGATTGCTCCAGTATTCTTGAAATTTCGATCTAGATCTTCCTTCCACGCATCGATTACTGATGCCCGGTATTCACAAGCAGCGTCCGCGACATCGGGTAACCACGGCGCGTGCATAGCGTGATCATACGCCGTCTCATTGAAGCGGTTCTCTGCTTCAATGAGTCCACCTTCAAGTAACTCCGCACGATTGATGACATACTTCTGAGCTTGCGATAGGCCTGACAGGTATAAGAACTTGCCGATGTACGGTGAGAAGAACGCGATCAACAGGAGCAGGTGAACGAAGAACCACGGACCGGTGTAGCTGCGACGAAGCACGGACCAAGGGTCTTTGGCGTTGCCTTCAATACGTGCGCGAAACACGCTGTTGTCATCGAATCGTAGGCCGGATACTAATCGCAGGTCTGCTTTCTCGAAATTGGCCTCCAGTAGTTCCGCCCCTTCGAGGTGTGCATGGTACAGATTCGCCCCTTCGAGGTGTGCATGGTACAGATTCGCCCCTTCGAGGTTGGCGTTGCTCAGTTCCGCTCCTTCGAGGCTGGCTCTCGCCAGTTTCGCCTGTTCGAGCTGGGCACGCCACAGGTTCGCCCGTTCGAGCTGGGCACGCCACAGGTTCGCCCGTTCGAACTGGGCACGCCACAGGTTCGCCCGTTCGAGGTTGGCGTTGTTCAGTTTCGCCTGTTTGAGGTTGGCAAGTCTCAGATCCACCCCTTCGAGGTTGGCTCTCACCAGTTCCGCCCGTTCGAGCTGAGCACGCCACAGTTTCGCCCGTTTGAGGTTGGCGTTGTTCAGTTCCGCCCCTTCGAGGTGGGCCCCCTGCAGCCACGCCTCTTCGAGGTGTGCTCCCATCAACTCCGCCCCTTCGAGGTGAATGAACTCACGAGGCTTTTGTCCCTGTAGTGAATCAGCCCATTTATTCCATTCATCTAAACGCTTCTCCGTTTCCAGATCTGCGGTGGCTTTGTCCGCGTCGAGGTTTCGCACAAGCCGTTCTAGGTGTGACCAATCGCCTTGGAACATGCGATGCTCTTTCCGCAATCGCTTAAGCATCTCCGGCGAACTGACTTTGTCTTCGTTGTAAGGCTCGGTGGAGCGTTCATCTTTGTAGGATGGGTTCGAAGGTTCGGCGGCCATGGCCTGTTTCTCCCGCATGTTCGAGTGACGAGTTGACGTTGCCGCCCATTCTACTGCGCGGTGACAGGTCACTTCCATGCGGTATTGCTCTACGACAGAATACCCACTCTCGGACGTTGTGGGTAGGTATTTGTTTGGGTATAATACCGGTGGAGGATTGAAACCATGAACTATCACAAAAGCCGATCGGACGTGCCGCTCAACGCAGATGAAATCTTGCGAGCAGGGCCGCAAAGCTTTTCGTTTACAGTGCGCGATGACTCGATGATTGGAGCCGGTATCCGGCCGGGTGACCAAGTTATTGGTGATTGGCCTTGCGACGTGAACCCTGGCGCGGTGGTCCTGGCGCTGTTTGACGGAGAATCGTCGATCAGGCGAGTCGTGCGTGAAGGCAATCGACTCTGGCTCGTTTCGGAGAATCCCAATCGCCGCGAGCGAACGGCCGCGACTGACGTCATCATCCAAGGTGTGATGCGCACAGTGGTCCGCCGGTTCACGTGACGGAAATAGCATTGCCTGATGATCGCTCTGCAACATGACAAACCTTATAGAGTTAGCGCCGAAATACGGCACTAATCGTTGTCCTCTTTTTTGGCCCACTCGACGTAGCCGTCGTCCGCAGCCCAATCGGGCATCGGGAATCGTGAGTAGTCGTCCTCGATGCCCGTGTACGGCCGGCAAATGAACAAATCGCACCGCACGTGCGCGACCTTTGCCATGAAACCATCCTCCAGCGCGGCGTAGGGTAGGCCCACGCCCCAGCCCGACGCCTTGGCAGTCGCCTCCACTTCTTTGACCGACCAGTCACGATAAAAGGGGCGTACCCGCGTCAATTCCGTGTACTGGCTAAACGCCTGGCCAAGCGCATGGTGAATCGATCCTTGAAGCTCATAACTGAG
>JANQHN010000019.1 GCA_028282665.1 Phycisphaerae bacterium
CCATTGTTTAGCAGAACTTGCATCCAAGTATTACCGGCAGCCACCAGATCAAGCGCACCATCACCGTTAACGTCTCCTGCCGCGATTCGAGACATATAGAGGTACGTGATCTCCTGTGCTATTTGAAAACTGCCATCTCCATTACCGAACGATACACAGATGTCACCTGAATCCGTTAATGCCACATCAAGCATTCCATTTTTATCAAAGTCCCCCAAAGCCATGGATTCCGGACTCTTACCTATATCACTATCCTGCCGCGGCTCGAAACTGCCGTCGCCATTACCCTGCAATACACTAAGGCGTCTTAAATCACCGCCGCCACAAATAAAGTCTAATTTCCTGTCGCCATTTACATCTCCCGTCGCTATCAAGTGATGATCATAACCCATGTCGAACTGGTGCTGCGTTCCGAACGAACCGCCGGGCCGACCGAGCATGACATCAACGGTTGAGGTAGAATGATTAGCTACGGACACGTCCGTCACGCCGTCGCTATCCAGGTCTTCCATAGTTAAAGCGACAGGATTTGATTCGCATTTTAAAACCTGCTGCGTGAGGAATGTGCCATCTCCCCGGCCCAGCGACAAAACACCGTGTCCAAGGGATATCGTTACTAAGTCAGGCACATGATCATCATTCATGTCGTCGACTACAACATAAGCACCTGGTTGAGGGACTACTTGCGGCAGTTCGAATGTCCCGTCCCCATTTCCGAGCCACACCGACACGCCATAACCTAAACCGCCTAACAAGTCAGGCTTACCGTTCAAGTCAACGTCTGCAATCTGCACGTATGCCATCCCCTCGTCGTAAGGGAGGTTAACTCTTGGCTGGAAAGTGCCGTCACCGTTTCCGAAGAAGAGGTCGAACCCAGTGGTCCTCCAGGTGGACACGGCGACGTCAAGGATATCGTCGCCGTTCAAATCGCTGACCGCCAAGGACGTAGCGTTTGCGCTGGTAGTGTACCGCTGCGGATAGGCAAACCCACCAGACCCATTGCCCAACAGCACACTGATTTTACGGGAACGGTTGTTGGCGACCACCAAATCGAGGTCGCCATCCCGGTCGAAGTTGCCCACCGCAATCGAATAAGCGCCCTTATCGGAGCGGTAAAAATGCGGCGGCTGAAACGTACCGTCGCCGCGGCCCAGCAATACCGGGACATTGCGGTCGGTTACATTAGAATGAACGGAATCCGCCAGTGCGAGGTCGAGCACGCGGTCTCCATTCAGGTCACCGATGGCAATCGAACAAGGTTTGTGACCGGCCGGGAACTCCAGCGCGTCCTGGAAAGTGCCGTCTCCGTTATTCAGCAAAACGTAAACGACACCTCCCACTTCATCGCCATTTTCGTCTAAGATCACCGCGGCTACTACCAAGTCAGGATAACCGTCAGCGTTCAGGTTCCCGATGGCGATATCCTCATGGCGCCCTTCGGCAGGGTAAGCTTGTGGTGGTTGGAAATGACCGTCACCAGAACCGAGGACAACTTGGACAGCATCACCGTTGGTCATCACAAATAGATCACGCACACCATCGCCATTCAAATCGCCCGATTCGATGGAAACAGGATGCTTAGTCCAGCTAATAAACATACTACCTGGAAAAAGAGGACCATCGACCACGGTGGGGCACAAAGCCTCAGCGTCGCCAGCCGTAGAAACTAGTACAAGAAGAACAAGGAAAGAAGATCTGCAGACCGCGCGCATTGAAACCGCAAAAACAAGAAAAGCACTCATTGCCGACTCCTTGAAAAAGGGAAACCCCAACGGGCAATCAACAGCTCTCGCTTGACGATATGCTGCAGTCAGCCCCGTATTTTATTGCCATGGGAGATGTTTCGATTGTAGACAGGGGGATGACCTAAAAGCAAGCGCCACTCCACAGAAACAGTGTACATTTCACAAAACTTAAAATAGGAGGGGGCGGTAAAGTTAGTCTGCCTATTTTAGACGCCTTCTTTCAGGAAACAGTCAAGGTTATTGACTTCGCCACGATCGGCTTGTTGGGCGTCCCGTCGATTTCCACGGCTGCGTAGTCGGGGTCGTGAGGAAAGGCGATGAGCATTTTTTCTTCGATGCAACGTTTATAGATCGCCTCCTTCTCGGCGATCGTGGTCAATGGGTACAAATCATAGGCCATGACCCAGGCAAGTGGGAGGTGATTCACAGTCGGCACCATGTCACCGATGAAAAGCATCTTCTGTTCACCCGCCCCAAAAATCGGCAACAATTGCCCTTTCGTATGGCCGTTTGATAAAACCCACTCAACGCCGGGGAGCGTTCCAACTGGCGGGTCGCCTTCCAGCACCTCGAGCACACCCCCGCCCGCCAGTGCGGCGAAGTCCTGCTCGATGTACGACGCCTTGTCCTTAGGCGAGGGCTCGTTCGCCTGATCCCACTGCATACGGTGGACCCAGTGCTTCGCTCGTGGGTAGCGCAGTTTGGTCGGGCCATCAATGCGGTCTACCCACTCGGTAAGTCCGCCGTTGTGGTCAAAATGCAGATGCGTCGCGACGACGTCCGTCACGTCGTTCATCGTCAAGTCGAGTTTTGCAAGAGCATTGGAGATTGCATCCGGATCATAGAAGACACCATACCGATCCGCGGCTTTCGGCGCCCATTTCGAGCCCGCGCCCGTGTCCACCAGAATTACGCGCTTCGCAGATCGATCCACCGCAATCAGTGTTCGCGTCGCAAGCAGGATTCGGTTGAACTCGTCGACGTTTGTCTTCTTCGCCCAAAGCACTTTGGGCACGACACCGAACATCGCCCCGCCGTCGAGCCGCACTGTACCGTTCACCACCGAGTAGATTTCAAAAGGTTCGATGTTAAGCATGATTCGGCCAGTTTACCGGCAAGACCTCGACATGTCCCGCTTGATAGGGCACGATACACGTTGGAAACACAGGATGTTCGTTGGCATATGCGAAAATCGCAGTTCGTGAAGTTGTGGTGCGGGAGAAGAGTGAAAGTTCTCACACCCACGCGTCACGCAAACGACAAGGCAACCATGCTCAGGAACGGCCATACGCGGCATGGCAGGTTCCACAATCGACAATTTCAGGGAGAGAGACCATGCGAATTTACCTATCCGTTCGAATCACGTTGGCTGTCAGCGTCTGCGTTGGCCCGGCGGTGCTCCTCTCGACAACCGCCTGTGGTCCAAAAGCGAGTTTCAACCCCTCCGCCTATCCACACACACCTACCGTCAACCAGATCAACGTCATGCACGGTCGGTGGGTGGAAGACCCGTACCGCTGGCTTGAAGACGAAAACGCCGATCAAGTCAAATCGTGGGTACGCAGGCAAAACGACCTGACTAAAAAAACGCTCGCCCCCCTCGAAAGCAACAAGAAGCGTATTGCCCGCGAACTTGAGAAAGTCTACGGCGTGGACGCAGTGTCGAACCTGTATCCGTATGGCGATCGATACTTCTACTCCAAACGCGCAGGTTTGGAGAATCATTCGAGCATCTACGTGCGTCACGGTTCGCCCGACGCAAATGAACACCTCGTGCTCGACCCTAACACATTCAGTCATGATGGTACGGTCTCGCTGGATTGGTGGTACCCATCTCCCGATGGGTCACTGGTCGCGTACGGCAAGAGCACGCATGGTTCGGAGAAGAGCACGCTCTACATCCGCAACGTCATAACCGGCGAAGATTTGGCGGACGTCATTCCGTTTACACAATATTGTAAAATCGCATGGAACGCGGATGGGACCGGTTTTTATTACAACCGTTCGCCCGATCCCACGACCGTACCGGAGGGGGAAGAAAACTTCCACATGAAGGTTTATTTCCACAAGGTCGGCACGGACTACACCAACGACACGTACTTGTTCGGCGAGGGGCGCCCTTATGATGAAGAACCCAAACCCTACGCATCGAGCGATCATGAATACGTGCTGCTCAACTTCTTCCGCGATCCTTCACGCGATGACCTGTTCATCGCCAAGGCGGATGGCCGCAGCGCATTCGTCCCGGTTGCCGACGGCCTGCCCGCAATCACACATGGCGACGTTGTGGATGACGCACTTTACCTGCTCACCAATTACAACGCCCCACGCTACCGCATCGCCACGGTCGATGTGGTAAACCCCGGAGTGGACAATTGGCGCGAGTTAATTCCAGAGATGCCCCAAGGCGTAATCGAAGGCATGAAGATCATCAACCGCCAACTCGTCCTGCACGTTACAGAGGACGTACGATCGCGCGTGATGATATACGAGCTGAACGGCGCGTTCGTACGTGAGATTCCCCTGCCGGGCATGGGAACGGTATCGAGCTTTGCGGGCACGCTGGATCGTAGCGATTTGTTTTTCAGTTTCTCATCGTGGGTGGTTCCAACAACAGTCTATCACTATGACCTGGAAACAGAGAAAATGTCGGTGCTGCACGAGCGGGAATGTCCTTACAACCTCAGAAAATACGAGACGAGGCAGGTATGGGCGACCTCGTCCGACGGCACGGAAGTGCCGATGTTCATCGTCTCTAAGAAAGAGGTGGACCTAGACGGTGAAAACCCAACGCTGCTTTACGGGTACGGCGGATTCAATTCGAGTTTTTACCCGCGATATCGTCCGCGCATCATTCCGTTCCTTAAGCGTGGCGGCGTGTGGGCGCTAGCCAACATTCGCGGAGGGGGCGAGTTCGGGCAAGCATGGCATGACGGTGGACGTCGCGGCAACAAACAAAAGTCGTTTAATGATTTCTATGCGGCGGCTGAAAAACTAATTGAGCTAGGCTATACGAAACCTGAAAAACTCGCGTGCAAGGGTGGGAGCAACGGCGGACTTTTGATCGGAGCCGCCATCACACAGCGTCCCGATCTTTTTGCCGCGGCGCTTTCGCAGGTACCACTGATGGACATGCTTCGCTTCAATCTGTGGGGAATGGGGGCTCAGTGGGTACATGAGTACGGCGACCCGAACACTGCGGAAGAATTTGAGTGGTTAATTTCGTATTCACCGTACCACAATGTGAAGAAGGAGGTCGCGTATCCAGCTACGTTGATTGTGACGGCGGAGGCGGACAATCGAGTGGACACCGCCCACGCCTTTAAAATGACCGCTCGGATGCAGGCGCTAACCGCATCGAGCAGGCCTGTCCTGCTTCGATGTGAAACCAAAGCAGGCCACGGTGCGGGAAAGCCTTTGAACATGTGGATCGAGAACCTCAGCGAGGACTGGGCGTTCTTGATGTGGCAACTCGGCATGATTGAATGATTGGATTGGCAATTGTAAATTGTCGAATGTCGATCAGTGAGAATTCCAAGGTGTACGCCACCACGAAAGCCGGAGAGGGGGGAAGCGAAATATCCGAATCATGGAAGAATGGGTGGTTCTTAGCTAATACTCCATGAGGCGTTCAATAGGCAGCAAGCGCAAGGGCGATTTCTTGACGAAATTCGTTACGCCCGCTAAAGTATTTCGCTGAAATCACAACCGGGGACGTAGCTCAGTTGGGAGAGCGTCGCGTTCGCAATGCGAAGGTCGTGGGTTCGAATCCCATCGTCTCCATTATCCTCGGGTTTAATGCGCAATCCATGCACTTCTCCAGATCTGTCCACTTTTGCAGAAGAGAAACTCTGTGCGGAAGTGCCAAATTTCTTTAGATTTCCTAAGAGGAGACAATTGTGAGAAGTTGAAATCAGGTACGAAGCGCCTCGGCAACCGCATCCGCCAGATCGCTCATGCGAAGTGGTTTCTCAAGCAGTCCAGAATTCTCCGGAAGTTCTTCCGATAAATCGGGCAAGCCTGTCATGAAAATCGCCGGCGTGTCAATGCCGCTGTCTCTTAAAATTCGCAAGCATTGCGGTCCGCCCAACTTGGGCAAATTCACATCCGCGATGATTAAATCGACGCGAGACTGGTTCTCACGAAAGCGTTCAAGAAGTTCCTGCCCGTCACCAGCCTGTATGATTCGATACCCCAACCTAGTCAGTGAGCCGTGAATGAGCATGCGAATTCCTGGCTCATCCTCTGCAACAAGCAGCAATCTGCCATCCGACGAACCATTCTCTTGCTCGGGTATGGCGAAACCGGCCTCTTCGCTGGAACTTGACGATGTACTGTTGTTAGAACGGGGCGATGAAGAATGCAATGGCAGATGTATCACGAAGGATGTCCCTTCTCCAAAACGGGATTCAACCTCAATGCGCCCTTCATGCTCCTCAACGATGCCGTGTATAATTGACAAACCAAGCCCCGTTCCCTGACCGCGAGGTTTGGACGTATAGAACGGCTCGAAAATGCGAGATCGCTGCTCTTCGTTCATGCCAACGCCCGTATCGCGCACTCGCAACAATGCGTACGGAACAGTATCACCCTCATCAACCCTTTCGCGTCGTTCGAGACGCATGATTAATTTTCCGCCGTCAGGCATGGCGTCTCGAGCGTTAATCGCCAAGTTGACGAGAATTTGCTGAATCTGCGTACCATCAGCCTGCGCCTCGATGGGTTCCGTACCGACATTTTCGCAGAACAAATCGATGGTTCGAGGCAGCATCTGGCAAATGAGCGTAACGGATCGTTCAAAGACTTCGCGGAGGTCGATGCGTTGTTTTGAAGCGGGAAGTTTCCGACTGAATGTAAGCAGTGAACGTGTCACACCCACGGCCTGGTCAATAGCCATCTCGATCATCTTGATCGCTTCGCCCGCATCGCTGCCATCCGAAACCATACTTTTGAGGCGAGACACATTTCCGACGACGACAGTAATGAGATTATTAAAGTCGTGCGCAATTCCGCTGGCCAAAGTGCCTACCGCCTCCATCTTCTGCGCATGACGCAATTTCGCTTCCAGTTCTGCGCGCTTCGCCTCCCACTCCTTTTGTGGAGTGATATCGCGAATCGCCGTGACGCGCACCTCTCTACCTCTATATTGAATGGTCCTGCCGCGCAGCTCCGCATAAAATACGGTTCCGTTTTTGCGAACACCTCGCACTTCGTAGGGTGTTTCGCT
>JANQHN010000030.1 GCA_028282665.1 Phycisphaerae bacterium
AAGGATTTCGAGACATTACGCCCGAGCAAGTGCTCGCGCGTGACGGCATGATTTCGCGGATTCGTGAAGTTTATCAGCGTTATGGCTTCGTCCCGCTGGAAACACCCGCACTTGAATATGTCGACGTACTCGGCAAGTACCTGCCTGAATCCGACACACCCAGCGGAGGTATTTTTGCATTCCGCGATGAAGACGACGAGTGGATCGCCCTTCGCTACGATCTTACTGCTCCGCTCTCGCGTTTCGTCTCCATGAACCTGAATGATATTCCGCTACCGTTTCGACGATATCAGGTGGGGCCGGTCTATCGCATGGAAAAGCCCGGGCCAGGCCGGTTTCGGGAGTTCTATCAGTTCGATTTCGACACCGTCGGTACGGGCTCGATGCTAGCCGATGCCGAGTGTTGCATGATCATGTGCGACACGTTGGAATCGCTGGGCATTACTACAGGACAATACATCGTACGTGTCAACAACCGCAAAGTACTCAACGGCGTGCTGGAAAGCGTGGCCCGTGTTACCGGCCAGCGGGAGATTCCGCCGACCGTATCGCTGCATATCCTGCGCTCAATCGATAAGCTGGATCGAGTTGGCTTGAATGGTGTGAAAGGGCTGCTGGGCAAGGGTAGGCTAGATAACTCGGGTGATTTCATGCCCGGGGTCGGTTTGGAACCTGCGCAGATTGATGTGATCCTGGGATACCTGTCTGTAACCGCGGAAAAGCGAACGGACGTCTGTAATCAACTTGCGGAGTTGGTGAAGGAAAGCGTCGTCGGACAGGAAGGCGTCAGTGAACTGCGAGAGATCGATCATTCTTTGACGATCGGCGATTACGGTAACGATCGGGTCGTCATTGATCCGACGGTTGTTCGCGGATTGGAGTATTACACCGGCCCGGTGTTCGAGGCAGTGCTGACGTTTGATGTTGTTGACGAAAAGGGCGTGACGAGGCAATTCGGCAGTGTGTTCGGCGGCGGACGTTACGATCATCTGATCGAACGATTCACAGGCCAGCAAATTCTCGCAACGGGGGCGTCGATAGGCGTGGACCGATTGCTAAGCGCCCTACTTACTCTTGGGAAGATTGAAGTCGAACCCACCACGGCGAAGGTTCTTGTCACCCGTCTGGATAAGAAACTCACCGAAGAATATCAAAAGCTCGCTATCGAATTGCGTTCTGCAGGCATCAACACGGAGTTGTACGTAGGTAAGAGCGGTATCGGCAAGCAATTCAAATATGCATCGCAAGCGGGCAAGGTCGTTGCAATCGTCATGGGCGAAGACGAGATGAACAAAGACGAAGTCTCAGTGAAGGATCTGCGTCTTGGCGAACTGCTCTCGCAGGAAATCGGCAACGACCGCAAGGCGTGGCTTGAGCAGCAACCCGCACAGTTTTCCGTACCACGCAGTGATCTTGCGCGAACAGTGCGTGAAGTTCTGACGAGATACTCGATCGGGTAACTGCCTTGTTCTTGAAGTTTGCGGCTTGCAATGACAGTTCTCCCCGCTTGGAGCAGCCGGCAATCCCTCCCGCACCGCCCGAAAGGGCATCACTCTGATGCCTGCATAAAAAGCCGTACGTCGTTTAGATCCACATCACGATCATCATCAAGATCTAACAGGTAAAAAGTCGGCTCAGAACAGTCAAGCGGTGCAAAAGTCGTATCCGGCCCAGCCAAACACTCGACAAATTCGCTGAAGTCAGCGAGATTCACGAGATCGTCGCAGTTAGTGTCGCCACTTTTCGTTCCAACTGGTAGTTTTGGATCCGGCATCATTGTCACCGGCTTGTCGCCGTAATCCACAGTAATGCGGAAACGATCCAGACCGACACACGTACCCGCGGTCATTGGAACCGTAAACGTGCCATCACCGTTGTCCACAGGCGTGCCAATTGTCGATATGCCCGCACTGTTCGGTGCGTGCTCAATGACAAAGCTATTGATTGGAACGGTTATCGGATTATCCGCCCAATCAAGCCATGTGATCGTAAGCGTCGTCACCGTCATACCATCAGATGGCACTGCGGCAGGGGCAAACGAACTCAAGCTATGCACGGCATCCGGCTCACCAATCAGATGATTACGGCGGAAAGCGAACCAGACTTCCATCAGATCCACTGGGTCGGGATCGTCCTCGTACAACCGATGAAACCGCTCGCGAATGTAGTAATCGCCCGCCGCACAACCAATATCGTTGCAGATGATCGATTCCGGATCGCCAACGCGAGCAACAGCAAGGCCGCCTATGTGCCCGGATTTCTCGAACGTTTCAGGCGGACAACCACAAGACATAGGGTCGTTCGGTAAGCATGAACAACGCCCATCACCACCTGCATCACGGGCAGCGACCATCCCCGCCAGCAGCTTCTCTGGAATGTCGCCCTGCGTGCTGCGGATAGCGTCTTCGATAGCCAGGACCACGCATTCACCAACCAGGATGTTCCCTTGAATCGCGTAAACGAGCGTGCCGATTCGACCGGTGACGCCGCCTTTCCAGTCGTTCGTATCAACACCCGAGAATGTCAACGTACGCCCTCGAGTGTCCGCCATCCCATATTGCCGATCCGAGTGACCGGGTACGCCTTCAAGCGAGACGAGAATGTCCGCTGGATCATCCTGGTCGAGAAATCCATTGAAGATGATCGGCCTACGCGAACCGTGCGCATCGCCCAGCGCCTGAACCGCACCCGCGCCTCTCTCAACGGCAATCACCGGCACGCGAGCCATAAGATCAAGCCCCTGCAAACACGTCACGGTCCCCATCGCGACTTCCCTGGTTTCCGTATCCGCGAGACAGATGGACCAAGTGGCATTGGCGACCGAAAGTGACGACAGGGAAACGGTCAGCGCGATCAAAAGCGTAACGCGACAGGCGCTTGGTTTCATGGCGACCCCTCTTAGTTCATGAATCAACCGAGCTAAAATGGCCTCTGCAATTCAATTATAGCAAAAAGAATGGCGGTTTTTGAAGGGAATCGGATGAAATGAACAGCCTTGTTCCAGAGACATTCATTGCAATTTTCGCCTGATTGTTCGCTTCAGTTTAGACGTCATCCGAACCGATTGACGCAAAAACGGAGGCGAATCCGAGCTACGGATTCGCCTCCGCAATGCTGATTAGACACAAGTACCGGCCGTCTGCTCAACCGGTCGCCCTACTTTGGTTCGACCGGAACGTAATCAGGCCACCACATCGCCTCATCCACGGCTTTGACCGCTTCGCCCTCAGTCATGAATCTGCCGAGGTTATTCTGCGAAGCGTACTTCACGATCTTCTTGGCGATCGCAGCGCTGACCTTGCGAAGGTCGTTTTGGTTTGGATACAAGGCACCAAGTTCGAGCCTCTCCGGCGAGACACACTCGGCCGCAGTTTGTGCAGCGATGAGGAACAAGGTTTGCGTAATCTCGCGAACCTCGGCGACGGCAGCGCCCATACCTACGCCCGGGAAGATAAAGACGTTGTTCGCCTGGCCGATAACGTGCCGTGTGCCATTGTATTCGACGTCTGGGAACGGGCTGCCTGTCGCGACGATGGCACGTCCTTCAGTCCATTCGATCGCCTCTTGCGGCGTACACTCGGACTTCGCGGTCGGGTTACTCAGCGGCATGATAACCGGACGCTCCACGTGTTTGCCCATTTCCTTCACGATGGACTCAGTAAACAAGCCCGGTGTCGCGGTCGCACCGATGAGAATGGTCGGCTTGAATTTCGAAATCAGGTCCTCGACGGTCATGCCCTCGTGCGGCTCGATGTCGAACGTCGCTAGATCTTCAAGCGAGATGGCGCATTCGCGTTTGAACGGCTCGGTGATGTCACGGCCAGTGTGCAGCAAACCTCGCGAATCCATGAGCATTTGCGCGCGACGGATCGTATCCTCGCCTGCGCTTTCCTGACGCATGGCGAGACGGATCAGACGGCAAATACCCGTCGCCGACGCACCACCGCCATAGAACAACACGCGTTGTTCAGACATCTTCTGTCCGAGCTTACGAAGAGCAGCATAGACACCAGCGAGCACTACGCCTGCAGTGCCTTGAATGTCATCGTTGAAGCTGGGAACGCGCTTGACGTAGCGATCGAGAATACGGAACGCATTCTCTTTCTTAAAATCCTCCCACTGGATGATTGCTCGTGGATAGACCTCGGTAACGGCGGTAACGAATTCCTCGATGAGTTGATCGTATTCATCGCCTTTGAGTCTGCGCGAACGATAACCGGCATAGAGCGGGTCATTTAGCAGTTCAGGATTGTTCGTCCCGAAATCCAGACTGACCGGAAGGCATTTGCTTGGATGAATGCCGGCGCCCGCGGTATAGAGGGCAAGCTTACCAATGGGAATACCCATACCGCCGCACCCCTGATCGCCAAGACCGAGAATCCGGTCATTGTCAGTAACGACAATAAGGCGGATGTCGGTCTCTCGGGTATTTTTAAGCACTTCGGCAAAACGGCCTTTCTCGCCCGGCGTAAGCCACAAACCGCGAGTTTTTCGGAAGATGTGGCTGTACTGTTTGCATGCGTATCCCACAGTCGGCGTATAGACAATAGGCATGAGGTCGTGGAGATTTTCACAAAGCAGGCGGTAAAAGAGCGTCTCGTTGCGATCCTGCAATGAGGCGAGGTAAATGTACTTTTCCAGATCGTTGCTTTTTGCCTGAAGGTGCTCCCACTCGAGTTGAAGTTGCTGATCCATCGTAAGCACGGAACTGGGCAGCACCCCGTTGAGTCCTAGGTTGTTCCGCTCTTCGGCAGTAAAAGCCAATCCTTTATTGTAAGATGTCTTTCGCAGCAATGCCTCGCCCCTGCGCGAGGTTTTAATGACCTTCGGTCCGCCTAACGCGGCCGAGATTTCGTTTTGCGTCATGTCTACAGACTCCAACGGCTCTTACGTGGTATCGATTCATCGGTATACCCCACCGCGATGCGGTGGAATTCCTGCTCATGTACGGATTGAATAGCAATCTCCGTTCCGCGCGAAACGACATCACTTCGCCGGAAAAATAATAAAATTCTAACTTTAACCTCTTTGAGCGCCAAAATCGTAGTCGCCTCGACTTGCGAACTGGGCGTTTTGCCCATACACCGCAGTATTCGCCTTGCAATTTAAATGGAGGCTCAACCGACCGACTGGTGTGTGGAAGCCAGTAACATTCGTACAAGGAAGCACAACATTGAGGACACTTGCCCGATGGGTGTATTTGAAATCACCGCAATGTTAGTCATCGGACTCTTCGCGGGGGTCACGGGAGGTTTGTTGGGCATAGGTGGAAGCATTGTCATGATTCCTGCAATGACGATGGTATTGGGCCCCAATCAGCACCTTTACCAAGCGGCGGCGATGATCGTAAACTTTTTCGTGGTTGTGCCCGCCGTCCGTCAACACGCACGCGCCAAGGTCATTTCGCTGGCGACAGTTTGGAGGCTCATTCCGCTGGCACTCGCAGGCGTGGTACTTGGTGTGGGGATTAGCGAAATCCCGCTATTTCGTGGGGGTGGAGAAGCCTATTTGCGCGGTCTGTTTGGCCTGTTTCTTCTGTGTTTGTGCGTCTTTGAGATGTACCGCCTTTCCGCCTCAACGCCAAGCAACTCGGAAAACACCCCCATGCAACGTAAGGGGCTCGCTCAAGCGGCAGGGGTGGCTTTGCCGACCGGTATCATCGCCGGATTACTTGGCGTTGGCGGAGGTGTCCTGGCTGTCCCACTGCAACGCCGTTTCTTTGGTAGCCCGATCCGCACCGCTATCGCCAACTCCGCAGCCATCATCATTGTTACCAGTTTAGCGGGAGCCATTTTGAAGAACATCGTCTACGTCCGAATACATTCATCGAACGCCGGCAGTGCTTACGCCCCAATCTTCCTGGCGTGTTGCCTCATTCCCACGGCCATGATCGGCAGCACCGCTGGAAGCAAGCTCACTCATATCCTTCCCGTTCGCATAGTAAAGACTTGTTTCGTTATCATCCTCGCCATTGCTTCGGTGCGCCTGATCGGTGGCGCCTGGAGCGACCTACCCGCGTAGTCGAATACTTCGGCCCGGTGCGCAAATTTGGCCTTCGACTTCACGGATCACTCCCATCGCCCATTGTGCCCGCCTGATCCCCCTGAACTCGTATCGCAAGATCGACCGATGATGTTTCCGTACGAATTGGTCAATAGGTTCGTGATGATGAGGTTTAACGCGATGAAACAACGACACTCGTTATCGAAAAAGGCGCTCCGCGCGAGCATTGCAGCCATGTCTGCCGGTGCCACTTTCGCAACCGGCTGTTTGACGGGTAGTGAATTTCGTGAGGCTGCTGCTCCGTTGGTTGAGCAGGGAGTGGATAGCATCATGGACGGCTTAATTGATGGTCTGTTCGCTGTGATTGATCCTGATACAACCGAGTCGACGGACGCGGACGAATAGCTCAACGCTTTCGCTCGTCGAAATTTTTCGGCCTTGCCGAATCGAGCCTGTGAGGAAGAAAATGTGCGAAAATCAACGCCGGCAAAAACTGCTGAATTGGCAGGCAAAATAGGCCGCCTTGTGTTTTGACGGTCTTTGATTTCGCTCGTTAGACGAATTGTCTCGCGTCTATTTTCATACGCAGCAGGCGGAACTCCTTGCATTTGCCTGTGAATTTATAAAACTCTTCTTTCACGCTTCGAAAGCCGGCATTTTCGTACGAACGGACAGCGGCGATATTTTCCGGAAAAACGATCAATGATACTCGATACGCGCCAATCCGACCGAAAGCTACTTCCAGGAGCATGCGTACGAACGGCGTACTAAAGCCTATTCCACGACGATCTGGCCTGATAAGCACATGCCCAAGCCAGTAGTGTTTCGGATCGTCGCGCATTGGGTTGAGTTCTGCATATCCGACAGGTTTGTCGTCGCCTCGTTGCCAAAGGAGCATCGGCTCACCGTTCGGTTTTCGCCAAGCAGCGACTTTGCGGGCGGTAAGCGGGTACTTGGTGGCGGGGGCAAGATAAAGGCACTCCTGACAGGTCGGCGCCCACCGTGCAATGGTCGAACAGTACGAGTCCTCGAACGGCGTGAGCGTTAGTAATCCACTTGCGGCCTGATT
>JANQHN010000248.1 GCA_028282665.1 Phycisphaerae bacterium
ACCAAAGTACATACGACGAAACCGCACATGCGCGTATCGTTGCGAAGCGCTACGGCACGGACCACCACGAGTACAAGTTGTCCCACGACGAAATTATCCACGCCATTCCGGACATTTTGTCTCATTTGGGCGAACCTGTAGGCGACAGCTCGATTATACCAACGTCGCTGGTTTCCCGTTTCGCCGCACAAGATGTCAAAGTCGTCCTCAGCGGAGATGGCGGCGATGAACTCTTCGGCGGGTATTGGCGATACCTGGGCCATTCTGCGATAACATTCTATCACAACATCCCGGCACCGATTCGTCGATTGCTCATCGAGCCACCGATGCGGATGATGGGTTCATCCAAAACAGGAACACTCGCAAACCGCGTACGTCAGTTCCGCAAATTTCTCCGCGCCGACCGGGATTCGCCCATCGCTCGCCATCTCGCATGGTCACGGATCATGTCGCCCGAGGCGGAAAAACTGTTGTGGCTACAAGATGAGGGAAATCGCCTGGACAGGAATCTGGTCACCTTTGCAAATGTACTTACGCAATCGATGGACGTAGGCGACACGCTAAACCGCATACTGTCGTTCGACCTGCAATACTCTCTCTCAGCGGACATGCTGCAAAAAGTAGACCTCGCCAGCATGACGCATTCACTCGAAGCGCGCGTACCTTTTTTGGACCCAACGGTCGTTGCTGCCGCCTCCGCCCTGCCGTCCCGTTGGAAAATTGATCGGGGTAGGCGAAAACACCTCTTGATCAAAGCTTACGAAAGCGAACTTCCTTCTTCCATCTTGCATCGAAACAAAATGGGCTTTGAAGTGCCGGTTGGCGAATACCTTCGGGGTCCACTGCGCGAATTGTTCTTTGACGTTGTGTCCAAAAAAGCGCTGGAGAGATTTGCCTTGCTCAACCACGACGGAGTGCGCGCAGTTTTTGACCATCACCTGAAACGCAAGGGTGAACACGCTGATTTACTTTTCGCGATCCTCTCGCTCTGCTGGTCAGAACTGCATCGCAGCTAAAGTGCCACGCCTCGACACTTTCTCACTTGCAGCCTTAACGCCCACGCTTGACTTGCGTCGATTCCAGTTGCCCCCCCCAGAACAAGCTCTAGCCAAGTATAGAGTGCGGCACCGTGCTTGGCACTATCGAAAAGTCGCCTTGAACGCAACGCTTGAATTGAAACTCCCATAGCCGTCAATAGACGCCACTACCGCGATTCAAGATTTCTCTACATACCAAAAGCTTTTACCGGGCGTTGGCAATTCAAGAATTGACTTCCAACCGATATACGAACACGGCCTAAAAGCAGAGTCTAAATGATGATATTTGCTCAATAAACTGCCATCGCGGTTTTGGGATAAAAGTGCTTGCAGATTATCGACATGAACGTTTGAAAACCGTTGTCTCTCGACTGCCGTATTTGTACAATCCTAAGTACTCACCAATCTCCTGCCCGGTGCCTGTGGAGGGTGCATGTATAGTCGGATCGCCGATCCGCAGCAGGCCTACCGGTAAAGGAAACAATTAGTTTAGGAGGAGTTTCTATGCAGAATCGGATCCAATTGTTATCGAGCACGATTGGAGCGTTTGTCTTGGCCGGTGCGGTCATGGCATCCGCTTCTCCATTCCTTGCGTCCGAAGTCTACACCGCAAATCCGGACGGAGACCCGCCCGCGCAGAAAGACTTCGAAGTTGTCACACAGGCCTATGAAATTCAACAGCCCGACTCCACGCCTACCCAGGCAGGTGGAACGTTCACGCTTGTGTTGGATTTCGTAACGGTCAATATTCCCCCCGAAGGCGACTCACCCGGTGGCGTCGTATTTTCCCCTGACGGTTCGAAGATCCTCATTCCACATCGTGATTCGCAAAACGTCATTGTGTTCGATGCGGATACCCGTGATGTACTCCAGGTGATTTCCGTAACCGGATCGCCCAA
>JANQHN010000313.1 GCA_028282665.1 Phycisphaerae bacterium
GAGTCGATCGGTTACGTGTGCGACTGTTCCTTGGATGGTTGCACTGCGAGTCGTCTGCAGCCATTTCGCATCAATTGCGGGAAGTCCACAACTCATTCCGACCATGACACAAGCTGGTGTTACACGTGAGGATAAGCATTCGAGGGTGAGACGTTGTTCCGCGTGCGGCCAACGTTTAGCCGATCCTCCGCCTCCGAAGTGCCCGCTGTGTAGCTTTGATTTCAACTACGTCGACGGTTCGAGCGCTGGCGAGGACGTGACGCCTTATGCTAAAGCGTATGGCACCTCTCAGCGCGGCTGGAAACTGATGTGTGAGTGGGTTTGGTTTGCGGGAACGGGTCGACTAAAGCACCTTGCGCTCATGAAATCATCAAAGGCAGCGCGTCGATTCGCACGCATCAATCTGACACTTCTGACGATCGCGATGGCGGTATTTATGGCCACGCAATACGGTTGGCGTTGGGTGACCGACTCAACTGCGATTGAAGTTACTCACTCGGTCGAGCCACGTAACGAAGGGTGGATCAAAGTTGCATCCATGCCGAGTGATTTGGCCGGTCAGTTGGCGCCGGAAATCCCAAGGGTTTTGTGGTACAGCTTTCCGGAAATGGCACTTGGGGTGGTGCTCTCGCTGATCATCGGGCTTATTGTGCTATGGATTGCGATGGCGTGTATCTTTGGTGGTGTGCGATCGGCACACGGCGCGCAGTACATGCTGGAGCGACGAATGACCGCTGCGCTTCACTATTCTACGGCATGGGTGCCGATATTGTTCATGGGAGGATTGGTTACCGCGATACTGCCGCTGGTATACATTGGTAACATGAATCGTTGGCCTTTCATTCCATCGGGACAAGTCGTGTTGATTGTAGCGGCAGTTCCGACGGTAATCGGGGCGGCTTTGTGGTGGTATTGGCTCATTCAACTCGGAGCTACCGCACCGCCTAAGGTACGAGGAAAAGTAGCCGGTTTTCTCGGCGTGGGCGCTCCGTTAATCGTCATTGCGTCTGTGTCATCTTGGTACTTCGGAACCTATTACGCGCATCTGTTTATGAGCGAACTGCTACGTTTTCGATTCTAATTATACGTTATTTGTTTCGGTAGAGAGGATACCTATCATGACTCCGCCGACCATCGCCATCCTCGATTTCGGAAGCCAATACGTCCAGCTCATTGCGCGTCGTATCCGCGAGAATCATGTCCACAGCATGCTCGTCAGCCCAAATGTCACGGTAGAAGAATTGCGGGCTAAAAATACAGTGGGACTGGTGTTGTCCGGTAGTCCAATGAGTGTCTATTCGGAAGGGGCACCCGATTGCCGTCAAGAAGTCATCGATGCTGGTTGGCCTATTCTGGGCATCTGCTACGGCATGCAGCTTTCCGCGAAAAAATTAGGAGCGCGAGTGGAAGCGACGGAATCGAAGGAATATGGACGTACGCAATTCACGTTACATGGCGCAAGTGATTTGCTTGCCCACATCCCGGAAGAAACCACCGTGTGGATGAGCCACGGTGATATGGTTCACGAACTTTCCGGCGATTTCGAGCCGCTTGGAGCCACACCCAATTGCCCGATTGCAGCCGTCAAGCATAAAACGCGCAGCGTATATGGTGTGCAATTCCATCCGGAAGTGACGCATACACCTTGTGGGGCACAGATACTCCGCAATT
The DNA here is from genome assembly GCA_028282665.1 of Phycisphaerae bacterium. Lineage (GTDB taxonomy): Bacteria > Planctomycetota > Phycisphaerae > UBA1845 > UBA1845 > JANQHN01. The sequence goes on from JANQHN010000313.1 coordinate 1,672, forward strand.
TTTTGTATGACATTTGCGGGTGCGCCGGCGATTGGAAAGTTGGGCTCGTGACGGAGCGTGCGATTGCTTCGATTCGTGATCGCGTCGGCGCAAACGAACGTGTGATCTGCGGATTGTCAGGTGGGGTGGATAGCAGCGTGACGGCAGCGCTGTTGCACAAAGCTATCGGAGACCGGCTTACCTGCATTTTCGTGGACAACGGTTTGATGCGCAACCGTGAGGTTGATCTTGTGGAGGCGACTTTCCGCGATCATTTCAAGATGGACTTGCGAGTAGCGGACGCGGGTGAACAGTTTCTTGCAAGGCTCGAGGGTGTGATTGATCCACAGGAAAAACGCAAGATCATCGGGCATGAGTTCATCGAAGTCTTCCAAGCACAAGCGAGCGGCATTCCGGATGCGAAGTACCTTGCACAAGGGACGCTCTATCCTGACGTCATCGAGTCCGGGCATGGCCACAGCGGCCAGGCAGCGAACATCAAACTGCATCACAACGTAGGCGGGCTGCCGGATAAACTCAGCTTCGAGCTAATCGAACCGCTACGGGATTTATTCAAAGATGAGGTACGCCGCATTGGCGAGCATTTGGGATTGCCCAAGGAAATTGTGTGGCGCCATCCGTTTCCTGGACCTGGGCTCGCAGTGCGCATCATTGGCGAAATAACTCGCGAGCGGCTGTCCGTTGTGAGGGCGGCGGACGATATCATTATCGACGAAATTGTGACGTCAGGTTGGTACGACAAGATCGCGCAGGCTTTCGGGGTGCTTCTTCCTGTCAGTTCGGTCGGCGTCATGGGGGACGATCGGAGTTACCACGGGCAAAGTGTGATCGTGGTGCGTTTCGTCGAATCGACGGATTTCATGACGGCGGATTGGGTACATGTGGATTATGAACTACTGGGGCGCATTTCGACGCGTATCATGAACGAAGTGTGCGGGGTCAATCGCGTCACCTACGACATTTCCTCTAAACCTCCCGCCACGATCGAATGGGAGTAATTCCACGGAAGATGTGTGATGAGTCAACGAACTGCTGCCGTCAATAAAATTATGGAACGCAAGTGTTCCGCCATTATTCGTGCCGGCGACGAGGAGGTCGCTCGTCGCGCGATGCGAGCTGCTGTCGATGGCGGCTTTCGCTTGATCGAATTTACCTTGACGACACCGGGTGCGATCGACCTCATTAAGGAATTCGCCGCCAACCGGGATTTGCTCGTCGGCGCGGGCACGGTCCTTGCCGAAGTGGACGCAGAGGCAGCGGTGAAGGCGGGGGCGAGGTTCCTTGTGTCGCCGGTTTTGGATCCCATCGTTATCCGCAAGGCGCACGAACTGGACGCGGCGATCATTCCGGGCACCTTCACCGCCACCGAAATGCAATCGGCCCATCTCGCAGGTGCGGATTTTGTGAAGCTTTTTCCCGGGCCTGCCAATTTGCCCAGTTACGTGGCGTCGATACTTGGGCCCCTGCCCCACTTGCGCATTTATCCGACAAACGCAGTAACACTGGAGAACACTGCTGCGGTGCTCAAGGCGGGTGCGGTGGGCGTGGGATATACGACTTCTCTTTTCCGTCCAAAATGGCTGGCTGTGGGCGATTTTGCAGCCGTTCAAAACCACGCGAGTGAAATAATCGCGGCGGTAGCTTCTCTGGATTGATCTGATAAGGCGTTGTTAAGATGCAATGCGAATCCGTTGTAAATCGTGGGTAGTTCCGATTTGCTTCGCGGTACCTCGATAAATACTAAATACTCGATACAATTGGGTTTCCTGGCGTTGTCCGGTTGGGGGCGGAAGCGGGCGTGTGATTTTGGTTTCTGGCTCACTTACGCAGGCGATGTTGATTACGGTAACGGGCGCCGTTTTCATTGATCGTGCCAATCACGAAGCGATGCGGTGAGCGGTTTCGATCCGGCCATGGACAGTTGTCTCGCATGATCAAGTTGGCGGTTGTTTTCTCGACGGTACTTGCGGCTGGATTCCTGCTTGTGGCTGTGGCTAGCTACGCCATGCCCATGGAATACAAGAGCTGGGATACCACTACTTATTGCGACTGCGCTGTCCTGCCATCAGAGTTGGGCGCTCCTTGCTCCGTGTGTGTCAAAACCGTGTCCCGCCGCAGTCAACTGACGGCCTACGGATTTTCTCTCCAGAAGGGTTTTGTGGAGTTTTTTTATTTCGGGAAACAACGGGGTGATTTGCTTCGCCAGATTCCGTCGTTGGCATCGAGCGACTGGGAGGCCTTGATACCACGCGCCAGGGTTGAGCGATTGGCTTTTCCATTGTGGGCGGCGGTTGGAGTTTGCGCTTTGCCGTTGTTGGCAAGTCTTGTCGTCGGATTCACGCGTTCGCGCAGAAACCGCAGAGGGGAGAATTGCTGCGAAGGCTGCGGAACCATTGTGGGCTTTGCCAAAGATCAGCGATGTCCCAACTGTGGACTGCCGAGAGATTTCCTCAGTGCAGTGGTTTTGTGGGCAAGCGATGGGCATTCGCGTTCCGCCCTGCATCGAGGAGCGGATCGGCACGTGTCACCAATCCATTCCGCTGCGGTGACTGAAGTTGAGGCCACTGCGGAATCCGGAATATCGCAGGTCGCCAACGACGCGACCCAGGCAAACGACGAGGTGGATACCTCAGTCGATAACGAAACCACCGCGTCACAGTCATAATGCGGTAGTCCATGTGTTTATCATTACTATAGCAGTTTCAATTCAAACGTAGCGTTCAATGCCGACTTTCCGGCAGCACAAAACACGGTGCCGGGCGTTACACTTGGCTGGAGCTTGCTCTAGAATTTCTTCTAGCTTTCGATCTGTTTCTCGCCGCAACTGGGGCAGAACTTGCCTTCCGTCGGTACTTGTGTGCCGCAGTTATGACAGAATCGCATGGTAGCCATCGCCGAACCACAGGCCATGCAGAACTTTGAGGCTTTCGGCACAGTCGCTTCGCATTTAGTGCACTTTACGGTTTCGCCGGATGCTGCGGGAGTGGCCGTGGGTTGTTGCGGCGCTTGAGGGGTAGGAGTTTGCGGTGCGGTTTGTCCGCCAGCCGCAGCCTGTTGCATGGACTGAGCGATCATACCGGGCATCATGGCGCCAAATCCTGCGCCGAGTCCTAAGCCCATTCCCGCAGAGGCGGTACCGCCCTCGCCACCGGTACCTCCTTGAGCGGCGGCATGAATCGCACGGGCAGTTTGCAACTGCATGTATCGATCCATATTGCCCAGCGCGCCCATGCCACTCCGTTCGTCCATCATCTTTTGGACTTCCTCCGGCGGAGTGACCGCGCCTAAGTAGAGGTCGACAAGTTCCAAGCCGTATTGGTGGAAATCGCCGGTGACACGCGCTTTCACTGCACCAGCGAGTTCATCATAGAAACGTGGCAGGTCGAGAATGGTTTCGAGGTTTTCGCCAAGTACGTCTGTCAAGCGAGCGACGATAGCGTCGCGCAGGAATTCCTCAATCTCGGTGGTCGTGTACATTCCCTGCGTGCCGACTAACTTGTTGACAAGCAATGAGCTATCTTTGACGCGCATCGAGAATTTGCCGAAGCTGCGCAACCGGACCATGAAGAGTTCTTTGTCGCGGAAGGGGATCGGCTGCTTCGTACCCCACTTCAGATCAATAAAGGTCTGCTTTGAAATGAAGTAAACTTGCGCTTGAAAGGGGCTTTCCTGCCACGGGATCGTTAGAATTCGCGTCAGGATCGGGACGTTTTGCGTAGTGAGGGTATACCTTCCCGGGCCGAACGTGTCGTAGGCTTTGCCGTCGCGAAAGAAGACCGCCTCCTGGTTTTCCTGTACGATCAGTTGCGCGCCGTACTTGATATCGGCGGAACCTTGCGGCGGTTCGCGGTGGACGATCTGCCGTCCGGATTCGTCGAAAAATTTGATAACTTCCAATCGGACGCCCATATTTGCCTACCTCCCGCGCTATTCCTCTACTTTGTAACCGGTGATCAATTGGGTGCGCTTATCCACGTGTTCATCAAAATCCCGCGTTACGCTCAATGCCTGATCGATGATCTTCTTTTTATCTTCCATCGGCTTATCACCCGTGCGCAATTGATTGACAACATCTTCCAGAACCGAAACACGTTGGAGCAACGCATTGTCAAACTCGTACAAGCGGTCCAGCTCTGCTTTGCGAACCTTGACGGTGTCGAAGAAACCTGAGTAACCGTAAGATGCGAAGCGAATTTTATCAGCCACGTTGCCGACGGCCTTTTTCAGACGGTCGAGATCACCGATCACCGCTAATCCACCACCTCGAGAGGCGTCGTGCATCAGAGGGTCAAGTCGTGAACCCAATTGGTCGATTTTCGAGGCAACCTGTTCACGCAGCAGCTTATCGGCGCTGCGCCGTTCTTCCTTTCCCATGTATCCCGAAAAACCGGGGATATAATGCAGGATGCTCTCGATCCAGTTCCGATCCCGTCGTGCCTTGCCTCTGACGTCAGACATGGTTTTTCCTCGCTGAAAGACCGTCCGCGTGAAAGATACAACCGCAAGCTCAATCCACTCCCCATAGAGTATGTGAAAAATAGACGTCATTCGCCATTATAAATGCAATAGACCGTTGGAATGCGGTTTCGCTGTCGAATTCGACGAACTTACCTTGGAATTTAAAGACAGCACATTTTCCGACAAATTTCGTGTAGGCCAGTTCGCACGAGGTTTTGCTCGTAAATGGATGCAAAGGATGACTCGCTTAGGAATCGTCCACAGCTTCCGACTCAGCTGACATTGCGTTTTGGTCCTCATCTTCATTTGGCAAAGGAGTCGCCAAGCCGGTTTCCGCACAAATCGCGTTGATCATTGCCTTCAAGTGTTTGATGTGGTATTCGTCTAGGCGAACTTTTTGTTCCATCCCGTCCGTTTCGTAAACAAGATCGACCCAGCCCTTGCGTTTGTAGCTCGATCCGTCGAACCGCTTCATCGCACTGAACGGGATGCGAGGTTTGCCCGAAACTTTCAAACCATCGGTGTTGAGGTTTGCGCTAAAAGTTACGACTCGGATCAAGTGAATGAGCGCCCATAACCCGAGCGGTGCGAGCCCAAAGCCCATGATCTTTTGAAACAGCAAGCTGGTTTCGGAATGCGGTGCGTCGATCCAGCGACTCTCGCGGACTCGACCTGTACGAGAGGGCTTGATTTCAAGCACTCCACCTCTTGCGAAGTAATAAACCGCCTCCGAATCCTCGGTCCTTAGCGGGCTAACGCCCACGGTGTTCGTGAGTTCTTCCAGAGTCATAGCGACCGAAATCTCCATCGCCGTGACATTTTCTTTAGTCAACGATTGGCTGATTTCAATTTCGGGATAGGGTTTTTCGTAGCCCAGTTTCTCCAATGCTTTTTCGACGTTCTCTTTCGGATAGCCGATATACCCATCGTAGAAGGAATAAAGAGAAAAGCCGCAGATCATAAAGGCCATAAGGGATGACCGGACGAATCGTTCGGTCGTGGATTTCGATTCGATGGAGGGCATGTTTGACTCCGGAGCGGTCAATACTCGACTCGCTGTAATGAGGTTCCAAAACCGATGGGGCAGGTCACACCGCTGAACCCCATTCGCGTGCGAGTTTCCAGGATCGCTCGATTCAAAAGGCCGACGCACTTCAGCCTCACATATCTTTCACAAAAGCGCTGCGCTTTGCAAGTATAGGGCCTCCTGCGGCGTGAAGTGGGGTACACGGCTCGATGTTGAAAAGCGGCCAGCATCGCCTAATAATTCAAAGAGAGGCGTGTATGCCCGTTTTTTTGGCTTCTAGTGGGCAAGGTTGCAGGTATGGATACTTTCGGTGCTGTTTGTGACGATTTCTATTTGAGTGTGCGACTGTTTCTCAAGCTTGAGCTTACGCCCTCGCGCGAGACGCTACTCCACTTTTTCGATCGTATTCGACGTGAGTACCCCTCTATGAACAAGATGCGTCCGCACGAGAAGGGTGGTTACGTGCTTGAGGAGGAGCCCGAGGAGGGGGATACGCGTCGTTGGATTCGTGTTGATTGCGACTCCATGCGGTTTGGCGTGTTTGCTCCGGATGACATGGAGGAGGTCCGTTGTTTCGGCGAACTGATCATGTCTCAGGCACCGTACCATTTGACCTTCAGTGACCTTGACTTCGATCACCTTGAAGTGTTGTATGCTTTTGACTTGGAGTACCGTGGCAATCATGACGAATTGGTTGCGGATACGTTGATTTCAGATACGCCGGAGGCGAGTTTTTTGCAATGCGGTCAGTCCCGCCGCGTCATTGACGCCCAGCCGTATTACGGCATCGCGTTGAATGCGGACTGCGATCTGCAAGCTTATCTCGAAGTCAAATCGCGAACGAGTACTTACGAGATCCGCAGTGATTCCTTTGAGTCCAAGCCTATTACGGTGTTTCTTACGATTCGAAAGTACTGGAGCATCAACCAGCCTGCTTCCCTTGCGGAAGGGCTGATCGTGCTTTTGGATCATGGTGACGAACTCGCCAGCGAGAAAATCGTTCCTCAGTTCGTCAATCCGCTCGCCGCCGCTATCGCAAGCCGCTCTTGATTGAGTGTATTTTGGGCTAATGGGGGAGCGGAGCGCTGGGTAACTGCGGAGCAGGCTATGCGGGATTCAGATATCGTAGCACGCCTAATCGTCGGACTGGAAATCCATGTTCAATTGAATACCCGCACCAAGCTCTTTTGCAGTTGCCCAGTTTCTTTTGGTGACCCTCCCAACACGAATGTCTGTCCAGTATGCTTGGGGCATCCCGGTGCGATGCCTGTGCTCAACGCGGAGGCGCTCAAAAAGGGGCTTGTGGTCGGCAGTGCATTGGGATGCACGTTAGCGCGTCGTACGAAGTGGGATCGCAAAAGTTACTTTTACCCCGACTTGCCGAAGAATTACCAGATCAGCCAATACGATCAGCCCATCGCCGCAAGCGGCACTTTCGTCTTTGATACTAAGGACGGTCCGACGAGCGTGAGAATTCGCAGAGCACATCTGGAAGAAGATGCGGGCAAGAGCATTCATGACGCAGGTAATGAGACGCGGGTGGATCTTAACCGCGCAGGCGCGCCGCTTATCGAGATCGTTACCGAGCCCGATATTGCATCCGCTGAGGAAGCGTACGCATTTTGCGTGGAATTCCAACGGCTGATGACTTATTTGGGTGTCAGCGAAGGTGTCATGCAGAAAGGGCAGTTGCGGTTTGAGCCCAACGTGAATTTAGCGATTTTGAAGGACGGTGTGGAATATTGCACGCCTATCGCTGAGATAAAAAACCTTAACAGTTTTCGAGCGGTGCGCGAGGCCATCCGGTATGAAGAGGGGCGCCAGTTCGACACGTACCTTGCTGATCAGAACTACATTCGTGGAAAAGCGTCGGGTGAAAATCGCGGCTGGTCAGATGAACTTGGCGTAACCGAGTTTCAGCGGCCTAAAGAGGAAATGCATGATTATCGTTATTTCCCTGATCCGGATCTGGTGCCAGTTACAATAGACGAAGCGACCATCAATCACATCGCTGCGTCTATGCCCGAATTACCGGCGGCGCGACGAACGCGCCTGATGAATAAGTGTGCGCTATCGCGCTGCGACGCCGAGTTGATTTCCTCGGATGTTCTGATGGCTGAGTTATTCGACGAAGTCATGATTGAATTGGATGATTCGTTCGCGGTATCTGCTGCAAAGCAGTTCATCAACATTTGGCTTAAAATTGCGGCAGATCGTGATAGGCATGTTTGCCGGCTGGACGTTGCGGCGAATCGTATGGCTGGATTGGTGCGGTTGACTGAATCGGGCGCGATCAATCGTTCTGCGGCGGATGGAATCGCCAAGGAAATGCTGCGTTCGGAGGATACGCCTCGGATGATCGCCGAGCGAATGGGGTTGATCCTTGAGCGCGATGAAAACCAGGTTTGCGCTTGGGTCGAGGAAACTATCGCCGCAAATTCCGACGCAGTTGCGTCTTACTTTGCGCATCCCAAGAGACGATCGGCAATTATTGGATTTCTGCGGGGGCAGGTTATTCGGCTATCCGATGGCAAAGCGGATGCGCAGTTGGTTGGCCGATTCATTGAAAAAAAACTCGCTCGAATTCAACAGGATGAATAGGGGCGAGTTTCGGATCTCATTTATCACGGCCCGGTAATCACCGTTGAAAAAGCCGTGAAATCGTCTATGTCGATGGTTTCGGGCACGGCGAAATTGCCGATGTTACAGTCATAAGCGGCGACTCCTCCGAAGCATGCTTGGAACTTGGCCGCGACGAAAAGATCCACATCGCCATCCAGATCAAAGTCGCCGTCGCCGAATGCATCTTCGCACATGTGAATGTCCACACTGAATCGATCGATGCCGGCTTCGACTACGGCAGCCGGATCGACGTCTGATGCAGCGAACCGAACACGAATATTATCTGTCGGCAACGCGATGTCCGCCACCGCAAACGACCGCACGCTCCACCCGGCTGCACTGACCGGGCCCAACCGATCGGCCTCGTACCAGTTTAGACCCATATCGTTGGTGATTTCGACCAACATGACGTCCTGGTTGGGATTCGCGCCGACGTTATTCGTGTACCACACGGCGTAGCTGATGACTGTATCGCCTTGTGTCGCGTCAATGACCGGCGAAATCAGCCAAGTCGTGCCACCGTCGACATCGCTGTTGCAGTTCGGAAGGGCGGCGTTGTCTGTGAGAAAACACTGCCCCGACCCATCGAAGTCCGCCGGGGGATCGCCACGATTGCAATCGACGGGAATACCACGCATCCACTCGCCGTCCGTGAGGTTGAGATCGGACTGGACAGTCCAGCCGTCGGCTGTTTCGAAGTCGAAGTAGGCGGAATTATCGATTGAGCCGATTTCAAATCCGAGCGTTTTCGTTGGGGCGCTGCCCGGCAGGCTCACCAAGCCACTTTCCGTGCCTTCGGCCGTGACGTAAAACTCTACTGTCGCATCGCAATACGGCGAAGGCAATTGCCCGCTATACAATTCCCCTTCGACGTGAAGCAGGGGCAGAGAGCGGAATTCACCATCGTCGTAGCGATAGTGCAGTGTTGGCGAATCCACGACGAGCGACTCGATACCCTCGCGAATGCGGACGGAGATATCAACGGGCTCGCCCGGTTGGGCGAGTTCCGGCAGATCACCCGCTAGCAGTACCGCGAGCCGATTCCGGATGTACATGAAGTAGACATCCTGCTCGCCGTTGAGCGTGGTTGCGAAAGCGAGGTTCGCTCCGTCGTTGTCGGAGATCATGTCGAAGTAATCGCCCATCTTATTCTGATTGGGCCAACCGACATGCGGGTCGAACAGTGGCGTAAGCGGGACGCTGGCTGCCCAGGTTTCGCCTTCGTCTGTCGAGAAACTGTAATACAATTGCGAATCCACTCCGCCCGGATTGTTGCGCGTATCCAGCCAGACCATGTCGATTCGGCCGTTCGGTGCGACAGACATCGTGCCGAACCACTGATAGGCGCCGTTGTCGGGATCGTCGTCGTTGACGCGGATGGGCATGCTCCACGTCGCTCCATTGTCGGTACTGCGGGAGAAATGGACATCGAGTGGATCCGTCGAACCGCTTGGATTGATCGATGCTGCCAAGTAGAGGTTCCCGTCGGACGGTCCGCCCGAATGATCGGAAGCGATCCAGACCTGTCCGAGCAGACCACCCGGATTTGGACCGCCGCTAAACGTCAAATCGCCACCCAAATCCACGATTGTATTTAAATTCCAGGTCAGCGTGGCGTTTGGGTCTTGAACAGTATCAGACCCGAGCACAACAAAACCGCGACCGGCGATATACAACGTACCGTCCGATGCGACAGTGAGCGTTCCCCAAAACGGGTTGCTCGGCGTGTCGGCCGCCGAGAGCCATGTCACGCCGCGATCGTAAGACCGGGTGAAGTTACCTTCACACTCCGGGCAACCGTATTGCCGTGTCCAGTAGGCGTAAAGATTGTCTTGGCCGATGCCGCTGGTCAGGTCGACCGTCATCCACTGTTTGTCGCCGCCCCAGGCGAAAACACCCGCGTCCCAGGTCGCTCCGCTGTCATCCGAGCGATAGACGTCACAGTGAAATTCGTTTTCCGCATTGGCAGTAAGGCTGTTGTAATAAAAGCGGCCTTGCGTGTCCGAAGCGAGCACGGGGTCTGACCGAAAGATCCCCGGATCGATCACACCGGGATTGGTCCACGTCAACCCGCCGTCCGTCGTGTGTGCATTACCTGCTTGGCGGAAATTATTTAAGGTGGTGTCGAATTGACGCCACCCAATCGCCATCTCCAATGGATTCAGGAAGTTGACCGTGATCGAAGGCTCGTTGGCTGCATCGAAGAGAATGTTGTTTCCGTTTGCGTTGACGTTCACCTGATAGCTGACATGGCCGTTGTATGCGTAAATGCCGCGTGGTGACACTCTTTCGTTGGCGCGAATATCGATGGCTTGAGGATCATCGGGCTGTTCGAGGTGCAAGGGGACTTGTTCGGATTCGCCATGTACGGGCAAAGGTTGTTGTGCAGGCGCCAAGGGCGCGCACAGTGCGAATATCGCCAAGATGGTGAAAGATTTTCGTTTCATAGTTGATTCCCCTTTTGTCTCGGCACGGGAAACCCGATGTGGTTTCGTAGGAAATATCAGTGGGGCTTTTGGTTCCCACGTGCGTCAACGATCACGCAGGGTGAGCCTCCGCAGCAATGTTCGCATGGACCGAAAACAAGCTCTACGCCCGACCCAAGCAAGCCATGACTCCTATTCAACTGTAGCGAATCAATATGGCAAAAACAAGAATTGATCGAGTCGAGCACAGCGAAAGGAGCCCGTATCGAACGCGTAGGATGAAATCGACAACAATCAATCGGCATTCGAATCGCGGGTGGGCGTTTCGATCGTTATGCCAGGCCGCGGGGTTGGGGTGAAGTTTTCGACTTCTTTCGGTCCGGCGACCGGTTGACCGTAGTTGAAGCTCTGTGCCCATTTGAGCGTGCCGTCGCTTTTCCAGATACGCCATACGCCGTGTGGTTGACCTTCGTGATGATATTCCTCGGTGCGAAGCGTTCCCGATTCGTCGAACGTACGGCTCGCTCCGTGCCGTTTGCCGGTGCGGTGCTGGCGCATGATCCAAAGCTCGCCGTTTGGATGGAATCGCTTCGATACCCCTTCAAGCTTTCCATGAACAAACCGACCTTCGAATGCTTTTAGGCCGGTGCGGTGCCAGCGTTCGTATCTGCCGTGATTGATGGGCTTGCCGTTTTCGCCGTCGATTACCTCTTTGCGCCAGTGCAATAGGCCGTTGGCGTAGAACTGTTCGATGGCACGCATTGTTGGCTCGGATTCCTGGATGTTTTGTGCCGGTGCGGAAGTGGCGTCGCACTGTTTTTCCCGGCAACATCCTGCCGGCGCAAACAAAATGAGTGACAGAGTCATGACGAATAGTGCGAACTTGGGTGCAGGTGTCATTTCGGCCTTTCGCGATGAACGGAAAATAGCCTCTGCTTTATTCAGCGAAATTCGAAGCGAATGGGGATACGGATGTAGCCCGCTACCGCTGCGCCGTCGCGCGTTGCCGGTTCGTAAGAAGCCTTGCGCGCGGTTTCGATGGCGGCGCGAACCAGCCGATCGTATCCCGGATGTTCGATCACCTCAATATCGCCAGCGTTACCATTGGCAAGCACCTCTACACGCAATACAACAAGTCCTTCTTCTCCCAGCCGACGCGATGCAGCCGGATAGCGTGGGCTGGGGAGGTGCAAGAGCCGCACGCCGACGGTGACGCCTTCGTACTGCACTTTCTTGGCCGATTGATCCGGCGGACCAGGCATGGCTATATCTTCAGTGGACTGTTCTTTTGATAATGTTGCGACAGCGGCACGTGACTTGGATGCAAAGGTTGTGATCGTGGGATACTTGGTTTCCGGTATCTCAGTAAGCCACTTGTCCAGCCGTTGATTCTGATGGTCGACTTCATACTCGATGAATGTGTGTTTGAAGTCGAGGTTGGGCACTCGTTGATCTATCCGATCCTTATCGATGCGAGCCCTGATTGGTGGAAGTTGTAGCTCACGTTTCTCGCTTGCTGTTAGATCGAGTGAAGTGTCCGGAGGCTCGACGAATTTGACAGGGAACTCCTTCGCGTGTTCGCCCTGTTGGAGTAGTACGGCTGCAGGCCGGTCTGTGGGAGCGGAGGCGTATTGGCTTGCCCAATAGGCACTCCCGAAAATGCCTGCGTGAATTGCAATGGATGACCCCCAGGCAATCGCGAATACCGGCAGGCGTAGTGGACCCAATTTGACGGCAGCGGGCACTCCGCGCACCTCGGCGCCTACGAATCGCGCGTTCCAAAGTGGTGTTCCGCCGCTTTCCATGGAACCGCCTCGAAGTGCGAGGATCAAAACTCGATACTGATTCCTATATTAAGACTTCGTCCCGGCTCATTCAAACCCGATCCGTGGATTCGATAATCCTCGTCAGTCAAATTCTCCAGACCGACGGTGAGATTCACGCCATCATTAATCTTCCAACCGCCACGCAACGAATACACGGTGTAGCTCGGTGTTCCACCAGGAGGCACGCGACTTGTATCCAGCGTATCTCGCGTAGACAGGTCGTCTTGCGCATCGGCAATAATACAAAGTCCCTCCACCCACACATTCCGGTCCGGCGCATCCCAGCGCAGTCCCACCTGTCCGGTCAGCGGCATGAGCCGACTGAGCGGCTCGCGAGCAGATCGGGGGAACGACGTCGGGAACGTTTCCACCTCACCGTCCATCCACGCGATGCTGCCGAACGCAGTGAAATCCGGATGGAATCGATAGCTCGTACCCAACTCCACGCCCTGAACGAACCCATCGCCCGCATTGACTTTGGTCACTTCGCGGTTGTCCCGGACGATTCGGCCCGTCGGCACGCGAACGATCATGTCATCAATGGTGGTGTAGTAGTACGCGGCTTGTAGCGACAAGTCTTCGTACTCCACCTTCGTGCCGATTTCATACGCTATGTAATACTCCGGGTTGAGTCCGACGCTGGGCGTTTCGATTTCGTTGGATCGCGCATCACCAAAACGCGAAAGATCAGAAAGGTTGGGAGCCCGAAATCCCTGAGCAACACCGCCATACACGTTCCAATGATCGGGGAGTACGTGATAGACGAGGCGGGCTGAACCCACAACGGATTCGGAGTTGTCGTCGTAAGAAAAGCGCGTGCCCCGCACCGGATCCTGAATTTGGCCAAGGTCCGCACGGACATAGTTGTAGCGTGCACCGAAGATCAGATCGAGTTCGTCGATGACGGGAATTTCGTCTTGAATGTACACACCGATCGTCGAATAGTTTGATTCGTCGGCGATCGGCCCTTGGATGAGACTTCTCGTGGAGAATGAATTGACGTTGTCACGATAGTACTCCGCGCCGTACGTGAGGTAGCCGATCTGCGTTGCACTTTCGAATTGTGCACCAAGACCGAGTGTGCCCACATCGAATCCGTCATACTGGTCCCTGCCGTTGCCCCGTATGCGGTAGCGTGTCTCGTGCTGCTCGTGCCAGGAGACCGTTAGCCGCATGGCGTCCACGAATTTCCCCATGTCTTCCGCGATGAGCTGCAAATACGTTAGCCGGCGTTCCTGATCGAACTGACGCAACCGGTCGCTGCCGATCGTCGTGCCGCGAAAACTCTTCGCATACCGCGTACGGTGTGTGCGGGGCACGTCGTTTTGTTGCACGACCTGTTGCGCAAAAACGAGCTTCGTATCCGGGGCGAAGAAGTACTCGAGCTTAAAATCTCCGTCCCACTCCGTGTAGCCGGTATAGCGCTGCGTTGCCGTATCATCGCCCGCTCGCAGGTCGCCATAGTCCTTGTACGTGCCGCCGACCCACACACCAAAATCGTGGTCGAATGTGGCACTCAATTCGTATCGTGCGGTGTGTGATTGCTCCGCCGTGCTGAATCGGTAGAAGATCCGCTGTTTTACATTGACGCCTTCACCATAACCGGTCGGTCCTTTGGTGATTGCATTGACCGTACCGCCGATCGCATCAGAACCGTACAACACCGATGCGGGACCTTTCACAACCTCCATCCGATCGAGCCCGTATGGGTCGACGGTATTCCAATATTGGTTCGGGCCGGGCCTGAATACCGAGTTGTTCAAGCGAATGCCGTCGACAAGGAACAGCGTACGAAAGCTGGTGAAACCGCGAATGTATGGTGAGCCGTGTCCGTGCGCGGTTTTCTGAATCATTACGCTTGGAATGTCGCGCAG
>JANQHN010000370.1 GCA_028282665.1 Phycisphaerae bacterium
GGACAATGCGTTCCGGGGTGACGATGCTGCATGTAAGACTGTCGTGCTTGGCCATGTTGAGCGACCTTTTGGTTTTCTTCGCTTTCTTTCCGTACTACTGCCGAATTCGTTTACTCACCCGGGTTTGCGCCTGGTATTTCTTTTAGCCGTGGCTTTTTCGGTTGCACTTCCAATTCGTCTTTGCGGGTATGGCGACGACTAGCCTTCGTCGGCCATTCGTTCGGCTTTGGCGGCGGCTTCCTCAATAGGGCCGACGTACATGAATGCCTGTTCCGGCAGATGGTCCCACTTGCCTTCGAGGATTTCCTCGAACGAACGAATCGTATCTTCGCGCGACGTGTAGTTTCCGGTCAGACCGGTGAACTGCTCCGCGACGTAGAACGGCTGTGAGAGGAAGCGTTCGATCTTACGAGCGCGGGCGACTATCAGTTTGTCCTCTTCGCTCAACTCGTCCACGCCGAGGATCGCGATGATGTCCTGCAGGTCTTTGTATTTTTGGAGTACCTGCTGTACCTGCCTCGCCACTTTGTAGTGCCGTTCGCCGATGAATTCGGGCGAAATAATACGGCTGCTGGATGCGAGCGGGTCAACCGCCGGATAAATACCTTTTTCCGAGATAGAGCGTTCGAGGTTCACCGTGCTGTCCAAGTGGGTGAACGCGGTAGCCGGAGCGGGGTCGGTGTAGTCGTCCGCCGGTACGTAAATCGCCTGAATACTGGTGACGGCTCCCCGGCTTGTCGAAGTAACGCGTTCCTGGAGTTCGCCCATTTCCGTGCCCAGTGTCGGCTGATAACCAACCGCTGAGGGCATACGGCCTAGAAGGGCGGATACTTCTGAGCCGGCCTGCGAGAAGCGGAAAATGTTGTCGACAAAGAGCAGCGTGTCCGCGCCGGTTTGATCGCGGAAGTGTTCCGCCATAGTGAGCGCGGAAAGTGCAACGCGGAGGCGTGCTCCGGGCGGTTCATTCATTTGGCCAAAGACCATAACGGTCTGATCGATGACCGCCTTGCCGGTGTCACCGATCTGCGCTTCCTGCATTTCCAGCCACAGGTCATTCCCTTCACGGGTACGTTCGCCGACCCCCGCGAAGCAGGAGTAACCACTATGGAAACGAGCAAGCCGGGCAATCAATTCTTGAATAATGACCGTCTTGCCGACGCCCGCACCGCCGAACAATCCGGCCTTCCCGCCACGCACCAGCGGGCATAGCAGGTCGATGACCTTAATGCCGGTTTCGAATAGTTCGGTTTTGGATGACAGATCCGCAAGTTTGGGCGGTTCATGGTGAATCGGTCGATGCTCTTGAGCGAGCACCGGGCCGCGGCCGTCGATCGGTTCGCCAACCATGTTGAACACGCGACCAAGAGTTACGTCACCGACCGGAACGCTAACGGGTGCGCCGGTATCTAAGATTTTCGCGCCGCGTTGCAGGCCGTCCGTGCTGCCGAGCGAAATGGCTCGGACTCGCCCACCGCCCAGATGCTGGGCGACTTCGCACCAAAGCGTTTCGCGTTCCGTCGCCCCGAGTACGGTGCGTTCGACGTCCGTTTTTAGTGCACTGTAGATCGCGGGTAGTTTGTCTTCATCAAACTCCGCGTCGAGCGTGGAGCCGATGACCTGCGTTACAACACCGTAGTTTTCTGCCATCTTTTTCAAAAGCCTCTTCGGTGGTACTGACCGATTCGCTGTTCGTTTCCGTTCTTGTGGGCGCTATCCCACTCCCCGTCAGTCGGCCAGTGCGTTTGCGCCGCCGACGATGTCGAGCAACTCCATCGTGATGGAGGTCTGCCGTGCGCGGTTGTACTGGCTCGTCAGGTTCTTAATCATGTCGCCTGCCGCATCCGTCGCAGCCTTCATGGCGACCATCCGTGCAATCTGCTCGCTCACGGCAGCATCGTTAAACGCCTGGAACAGGCGAGTGCGAACCGCAGCGGGCAGTAGTTCATCGAGAATTTCACCGGGTTCGGGCGAAAATTCGAATTCGACGCTTGCGCCGCCTTTGATGACTTCATCTGCGGCGGTATCGGATGTATCCGCCTCGTGTTCGAATGGCAGCAGTTGCACCGTCACCGGCCGCTGGGTTCCCGTCGAGATGAATTTCATATAAGTCACGTAAGCGGATTCGATTTCGCCTTTGGTGAACCGGTCGATCAGGTTGTCGGCGATCGGTTGCACGTCAACAAATTTAGGCATATCGCCGATGCCGGTCGTTGTGTCGGAAACCGCCCGCTTCATAAAACGGAAGTAGGCAGCACCTTTTTTGCCCACCATATGAACATCAGATTCGACAGCTTGTTCCTTTTGCCGATCGATGTGGGCGACGGCCGTGCGGAGGATGTTCGCGTTGTATCCACCGCAAAGTCCGCGATCACTGGTGATGACAACCAGGGCCGATTCGTTAACGTCTGCCGGTTCCTTCATGAGCGGGTGATCGAGATCCTTAGCGGCCGCGGTGAGCGAAGAAACCAACTCCGCGAGCTTTTCGGTGTATGCCTGCGTTTTGGTGGCGCGATTCAGGGTTGCCTGAAAGCGCGCTGTGGCGATGAGCTGCATGGTCCGCGTGATTTTGCGGATATTTTTGACAGCTTTGCGCCGCTTAACAATGACTCTTCTGTTCGCCATCGACTTTCCGTTTCGATTCCACCTAGCTTACGCTAGGTTCTCTAACTTGGCCGTAAGCCGGCCGCGCATTCTACGCAATCCTAGTTCCGGTCGTTTAGAAACAGGGGTTTGAAGTTTGTAATAACCGTGTTGATCGACTCGGCCAATTCATCGCTCATTGTGCCTTTGGTGTCGATCTCTTCAAAGATCTCCGGATGCTCGTCATGCATGTGTTTGAGCATCGCCGTTTCAAATTCGCGTACTCTATTGACGGGGAGATCGTCGAGAAACCCCTTTGCGCCGGCGTAGATACTGACGATCTGATCGGTGATCGCGTAGGGCTGGTACTGCGGTTGTTTCAGGAGTTCGACCATGCGCTCGCCACGGTCCAGTTGCCGTTGGGTGGCCGTGTCAAGCTCGGTACCCAGTTGAGCAAACGCCTCCAATTCGCGGAATGAAGCGAGGTCCAATCGCAGCGTACCGGCGATTTTCTTCATCGCTTTACGCTGTGCGTTGCCGCCTACGCGGGAGACGCTGATACCGACATTAATGGCCGGGCGAACCCCTGCAAAAAACAGGTCCGGTTCGAGGTAAATCTGGCCGTCCGTAATCGAAATTACATTGGTTGGAATGTAGGCGGACACTTCGCCTTCGAGCGTTTCGATCACGGGAAGGGCGGTCATCGATCCGCCGCTATCCGGGAACTTGTGGACGCGATAATTATCTTTGTCGGAGAGCGTCTCCAGGTACGCTTCCGCTCTCTCCAGGCCTTCGGGGCGATGGTACAAGCCCTGCTCATCGTCGGGGCGATGCTCCTTGGGAGCGTTAAAGCCTTCCGGATGTTTGTGAATTCCGGTACGGTCGCGGCTGTCATCGGGCGCATTCTTGGGGACGATCGCATATTCATCACGGAGTTTTACACTGCGTTCGAGCAGGCGGCTGTGCAGGTAAAAGACGTCACCGGGATAAGCCTCACGGCCGGGCGGGCGACGTAGCAGCAGCGAAAGCTGGCGATACGCCTGTGCTTGTTTGCTGAGGTCGTCGTAAATGCACAGTGTTGCGCGGCCGTGTTCGTACATGAAGTACTCAGCCATCGCCGCACCCGCGTACGGAGCGATGTACTGAAGTGGTGCGGGGTCGGACGCAGATGCGGAGACGACGATGGTGTAGTCCATCGCCCCCGCTTCACGCAGCTTGTCGACAACGCCGACGACGGTCGATTCTTTCTGGCCGACCGCGACGTAAATGCAGATGACGTCGCCGCCTTTCTGGTTGATGATCGTATCGATAGCGATGGCGGTTTTTCCGGTCTTGCGATCGCCGATGATCAGTTCGCGCTGGCCCCGACCGATGGGAATCATTGCGTCGATAGCTTTGATACCTGTCTGGAGCGGTTCGTTGACCGGTTGACGTTCGGCGATGCCGGGAGCTTTGAACTCAATGGGGCGGCGGGTGGTGGTTTCAATCACTCCCTTGCCATCGAGGGGTCGGCCCAGCGGATCGACAACGCGGCCTACAAGCTTGTCACCGGCCGGCACGGAAGCGAGTTGGCCGGTGCGTTTGACCTCATCGCCTTCTTTGATGCCGAGGTAGTCGCCGAGAATAACGACACCGACGGAATTTTCTTCCAGGTTGAACACCTGGCCCATCGCGCCGTTTTCGAACTCGAGGAGTTCGGAAGCCATCGCGTTACTCAACCCGTAAATGCGGGCAATGCCGTCGCCGACCTCGAGCACCTTACCAACCTCGGAGATGTCGACTTCACTTTTGTACTGTTTGATCTCTTCAGTGATGACCGAGGAGATTTCGTCGACTTTGAACTTCATTGAGTTACCTTCGCCACTGGGCGTCGAAAGCCGAATCCTGCTTTATTGGTTTGTGTGCGTTTGGGCGGGTCGAATCATCGCCCGAAGTCTACGCACCCGATTCCACAAAGTACGAGTCGTGCCGATCGTGAATTTCCTGCGTGGCACGTTCCCTAAACGAATGATGCAATTGTCGCAATTGCCTGCTGACGGTTACATCGAGCTTCTGATCGCCTACAAAAACGACCATCCCGCCGATTAAATTGTCATCGACTTCCTCAAAGAGGACGGCCTCCAGCTCAATCCGGTCTTTAATGACCTCTTTGAGCCGGGTGCGTTGATCGTCAGTTAAAGCGACAGCGCTTTTAACGTGAACGTCGATTTGGCCTTTATCATCCTCAAAAGCCAAACGGTAAGCTTCGACCACCGCCGGCAGAATCTCCAAGCGGTTCTTGTCGTTCATGACCTGAAGTGCGTTCACCAGGACATCGCTGGCGTTGCCGCGGAAGATCTTTTCGATGGATTCACGGCGGGGATCGTCATCCACCATCGGGCTCAGAAGAAAGCGAGCGAACCCCTCGTTTTCTTCGAGGTAATTGCCAAGATCGCGCAATTCCTCCAACAACGACTCTTCCTGGCGCTCCGCTTTCGCGAGGGTCAGCATGGAGTCGGCGTATACCCGCGCCAAAGCCAATGCCTTGTCATCTACTTTCCGCATGATGTTTCCTGCAGGCGCTTTTTAAGATTAAAGTCGCCTGCGCTTATGAATCCACAGTGAATAGGCAGTCAACGTACCGCGGCACAAGCCTGCAGCGGCCGGATGCATTTTCAAGTTCGCCCAGGCTTCCCACTCGCGCGGGAAAGGCGGGCATGCCTAGTTTCGTTCGATCTTGCCAATTTGCTCGATCGATTCGCTGATCAATTGGCGGTGATCGTCGGGCGAAAGCTCCTTGCGGAGAATTCGCGAGGCCACATCCGTCGCCAGGTGGGCGCTTAGATCGTATAGCTCCTTGAGCGCCGTGTCCTTGGATGTTGTGATTTCACGCTTGGCCCGTTCGAGTACCGCTTGAGCCTCGGCCCGAGCGTCTTCCTCAATTTTTCGCTTGAGAACTTCGGCATCGCGTCTGCCTTCGTCGACGATCGCGGTCGCCTCTTTGCGAGCGGCTTCGAGTTTCTCGGTGTACTCTTTAAGCCTGACCTCCGCAGCTTTGCGATCTTCTCTTGCTTCACGCAAGGATTTTTCGATGAATTCCTCACGGCTCTTCAAGGCGCCGAGTATCGGCCTCCAGGCGAACTTGCCTAAGGCAAAAAGCACGACGAGAAACGTGATGAGCGTGACGATGACGTTGCCGAGGTCGCCCTCGAACAAGCTCGGCGATTCGTGGCCTTCTCCTGCCGCCCAGGCGGCTTGCTGGGTTGCCACAATCACCATTACCGCCAGGATCAATAGAAATCTGAAACGTTTGACCGTCATGTATCGCGGCTCCCTTTCGGCGGGTCTGCACAAAGCGCAATCGCGCCGCATCGCTTCCGAAAAAATAAGCCTGGCTACTTGATCGCCGCCAAGAAGCAACCGAGAACCGCAAACAGCGTTGCGCCTTCGATCATCGCCGCGGTAATAATCATCGCAGTGTTGATTTGGCCGGCTGCCTCTGGCTGGCGGGCCATGGACTCGACCGCGCTGCCGCCGATTCGACCGATACCGGCGGCACCGCCCATGACGACCAGGCCTGCGCCAATCGCACCACCGAAGTTCGCGGCGGTCATGCCCGGGAAGATCGATGAGGCTTCAGCACCGTGAGTCTCGCCGTCGCCATCCGCAGCCTGCACGGGCGAAGCAAACATCAGCACAGCGCCACACACGATCAGAATCAAGGAAAAAGTGCTCAGTTTCTTTTTCATCTTCGGGTTTCCTAACACATCTTCAGGCCGCTCGTGGGAAGAGCAGGCCACATCATTGACCGCATACGAAATTCTGGATCACACCCCGAACGTCCCACATCTTTCGGGTATCGTCATGTGATTCTCGTTAACATCGATTCATTTAAAACCCGCTACACTATTCGAACGGGCGATCAAACCTTTTTCAGGAGTCTCGCGGAGCAGCCAATCGCTACTGCGAGGGGACTGTTCCGCGATTATGTTCCATGTGTTCATCGTGCTCCTCATGGTGACCGTGATCGTCATGATGGTGAATGACCACGGCCTGCCCAATGAAGATCGTGGTGAGGAACGCGAAAATAAACGCCTGCAAAAAGGCGACGAAAATTTCAAGGAAATTAAACGCCGTACTGACGAGTACCACGATCGCCGAGACCGCGACTCCACCCGCCGTCCCAAGCCCCGCGAACGCCATGCCGGCGAAACTAGCCAAAACGGCGAGCAACACATGCCCTGCGACCATGTTGGCAAACAAACGAACGGCGAGGGCGAACGTTTTAGCTACGAGCCCGATCACTTCAAGAAAAGCGATTAGCGGAGCGATGAAAATCGGACCTTGGAAGAAGTGCTTGATGAACTCTATCCCGTTAATACGCAGCCCATTGAAAACGATCATGAACAAGGTGCAGCAGGCTAACGTTGCGGTAACCCAGATGTTACCCGTGGGGGTGCCGCCAATGCCGTGATGGGCGTCCGGGAACGCCATGTTTGTGGGTACCCTAAGAAGCGGCTCGATCGGCAACAGGCCCAGGAGGTTTATGAATAATACGTAGAAGAATGCCGTCCAGATGTAGGGGATGTACCTGTCGGTGTATTCCCCCAGTACGGGGCGGGCGAGCGTATCGCGGAAATAGGCGCAGATCGATTCGAAGAAATTCCCCAGGCCGCGCGGAGTGAGATCGGCGACGGCATCACCCGTTTGACGAGTGCGCGCAACACGAGGGATAACCAGAATAACGAGCAGTGCCGCGATGATCTGCATCGCGATGTGGTTTGAGAAAACCGTGACCTTGCCTTCGGGGGCGAAGACGCCCAGGTCCACACCGATGTCCGTGCGCTGGTAGACCCACTGGTACACGTGGTTCATGGGGTTTCCAGCAGCTAGCATCGCTGTATTCATTGCGCGGATTTTCCCTCAAAATATCGCTGCGAGGCTTGAATGGCGATAACCGAATCCACGGTTAACAGCACCAAATAACTAATCGTGACGGAAACGACGAACGCAACCCTGTGTATCGCGGTCGTCAAGAGCGGGATGGCCACGAGTACGAGTGTGACCACGAGTCGCATCCCATTGGATGTTAGTATCGCCGTCGTGATATTGAAAGGTCCACCCGAAATTGTCCAGGCGACCGCCGCAAGTCCCGCCGCACTTGCGAAAAGACTGATACTACAACCTATCCAAAGCGCCATTACGCCGTCATCGCCAACCATACGTTTCGCAGGATAGAAACCGATGATTGCGAGCAACACCGCTACCGCAATCGGCGCTATCAACATCTTCAAATAGCAGGCGACAAATGATCGCTTAGTCCCTATCGGTGGATTCGTCATCTCCGGCTTCGGTTCGCTTGATTCCTCCGTCTCCATTTGATTTGGATTCGGATTCAAAGGACTTGAACGCCTCCAGCGATTCGCGGATGAGATTGTACCCACCGCCGATTGTTCCGAGCATTGCGCCAACAACCAAGCCCCAGGGGTAAGTCCCGAAGTATCGGTCTACCACAAAAGCACCGAACAGGGCCATGCCGACGACCGCCGCGACAAACTCAAAGCCGACTCCTGAATAGCGAAGCCATCCGGTTTGGTTTGTTCTTTTCTTTGGCACTTGGGGCCGTGCAGCTTTAATAGAAATTGGCCGCTTACCTACGCTGATCCCGCCGACAAGTGCCGCGCCACGCCTATTTGTCAGCTGCCTGCGAACCTATTGCCGATATTGGCGTTCCAACCCTCGGCGGGGCCGCAGTCTAGCGGTGGGGCGTATTGGCTTCAACCCTTATGTCGCGAAATGCTCCACTTTCTTCGTCCAACGTGACGGGCGACTTTCATCCAAGCCGGTTATGTCGTGCGAATTCTCGGTTGACCGGCTGGCGCGCGGGGCTTAGCTTGGCCGTCCAATCGCAGAGATGCCAGTATTGTGTGCTAAATGAACGAGAATTTACAGGACCTCTGGAGATTCGTCTCCTGCGCTTACGGTCTTAGAATCAGTTGAAGTAGCGGTAATTGTTGGTTTATTCCGTTAGTTTTGATGGGTGAAGTTGAAAGCTGTTCGGGAAGATGGTGAGTAGAGGCATGATCGGGCATTTGGCCATCGTAGGTGCAACGGGGGCTGTGGGCAGGGAGATGATTCGTGTCCTTGAGGAGCGAAACCTCAAACCGGAGCGATTGTCACTTTTTGCTTCCGCCCAGTCGGCCGGTCAGTCGATTGAGGCATTCGGTGAACCCGTTATTGTGAAGGAGCTCACAGAGCAGTCGTTCGCTGGCGTGGACATTGCGCTTTTCAGCGCAGGTGGAGAGCGGAGCAGACGATTCGCACCGGTCGCCTTGGATGGGGGGACGGTTGTCGTGGATAACTCGTCTGCGTTTCGGATGGAGCCGGTTGTTCCGTTAGTGATTCCGGAGATCAACATTGGGGATCTGAGGCAACATCGCGGCCTTATCGCGAATCCAAATTGTTCAACGATTATTTTGCTTATGGTCATTGCACCGTTGCACCGGTTTTGCCGCATTGAGCGGGCGGTGGTAAGCACGTATCAGGCGGCCAGCGGGGCGGGGGCTGCGGCGATGGCTGAGTTGGCGTCGCAGACGCGGGCGGTGCTTGAGGGAAAAAATCCCCGGGGTGTCGTGTTTCCGCATCCAACAGCGTTCAATTTGTTCATCCACGAGTCGCCCATCGGTGAAGATGGCTACAACGCGGAAGAGCGCAAGATGATCCAGGAGACACGGAAGATACTGGCCGAACCGGACTTTCGCCTTTCCGTGACGTGTGTTCGTGTGCCGGTCATGCGGGCGCATAGTGAGTCTATCAATCTTACTTTCGCTGATCACGTCTCCGTGCAGCAGGTTCAGGAAATACTTTCGCAGTCGGAGGGAGTTCGAATCGTGGACGATGCTGCGGCGAGTCATTTTCCCATGCCCGTTGAGGCCAGCGGCGTGGATGAAGTGTTGGTTGGGCATATTCGTGAAGATGCCGGACAGCCGGAAAGGCGAGGTATCGAGCTGTTCGTCAGTGGCGATCAATTGCGCAAAGGGGCCGCGCTCAATGCAGTTCAGATCGTGGAACGGCTTGTTTAAGATACGGTGCTGGGGTTTTGCGAGCGGGTTTACGCTTGCGTTTGGTTGTCGTTGGAGGCATGGTCAAATTGATCGAATCAGCGACCGAATTTTTAGGGCCTGACGGTCCGATTGCCAATGCGATGGACGGTTATGAAAGCCGACCGGAGCAAATGGATATGGTTCGCGCAGTTGAGGAGGCGTTGCTCGATGAGTGTCATCTCCTTGTGGAAGCGGGAACGGGCGTGGGCAAGAGTTTCGCGTACCTGGTGCCGGCGATTACTCACGCGATGCGTGGCGAGGGGCGTGTGGTGGTCAGTACCAACACCATCGCGCTGCAAGAACAACTTGTTCACAAGGACATTCCTTTTCTCGAAAGTGTGCTTCCGTGGGACTTTAAAGCGGTTCTGGTGAAAGGGCGTACAAATTACCTGGGCATTCGTCGGCTGCAACGAGCTGCATCTCGCACCAGATCGCTCTTTTCAACTCCAGAGCAAGAATCGCTCGACGGCATTGTGCGCTGGGCCTATGAGACAGAAGACGGTTCGCTTGCCGATATGCCTAATCAACCTCCCTTCGCGGTTTGGGACAAGGTCAATAGCGACCGGGATGATTGCCTGGGTAGGCGGTGTCGGTTCTTTGACAAGTGTTTTTACCAAAGAGCGCGAAAAGAGGCGGAGGATGCTGACTTGTTGGTCATAAACCACGCCCTTTTGTTTTCGGATTTGGCGGTTCGAGCGGCTGGAGGGTCGATCCTGCCCGACTACAGTTTTGTCATTTTAGACGAAGCTCATACTGCTGAGGCCGTGGCGGTTCACCATTTCGGTGAAAGCGTTACGAACGCTCAGGTTCATTACGTCCTCAATCGGTTATTCAATCCTCGAACAGGTAAGGGGTTTTTGAAACGCGAAAATTCCAATGACATCCGCGCAGTGGTCGATGATGCGCGCGATGCCTGTGAGGCCTACTTCGGCGCGTTAGGGCGGCTGTGCGAAGATCAGCCTTCCTGGAACGGTCGATTATCCGAGCCGGCGCCGGTGGAGGAACGCGTGTCAACTGCCCTTTCGGGTGTCCGTGAAGCCTTGAAACATGTTCGCAAGCAGACAGAGGAAGAAGATCAGCGTATTGAAATTCGCGCAATGGAAGAGAGGTGCCTGGCTCTATCGACTGTGATTTCCGGACTTCATCAGCAGCGTCATCCGAGTAGTGTGTATTGGCTTGAAGCTTATTCGCGTTCGACAAAACGACAGGTCGCACACCACGGTAGGCCTATAGAGGTAACAACTGCGTTGCGGGAATCACTTTTTGACCGGGTGAAGAGTGTTGTTATGACTTCAGCTACACTGACCACTGAGAAACGATCGCCGTTTGCTTACATAAGACGGCAACTGGGGTTGGAAGAGGAAGAGGCCAAAGGCGTATCGTTGGGCTCGCCATTTGACTACCAACATCAAGTGACGGTGTATATTGAAGACGGCATGCCCGCTCCAGACTCGACGGATTACCTCGCGGAAGTTGTAAGAGCGATCAAAGCGTATCTATTGAAGAGCATGGGGCGAGCGTTCGTGCTTTTCACGAACTACACCATGTTGAAAGACTGCACGAAAATGCTCGAGGGCTTTTTTGTGGAACACGGTATGACGGCCTTGTCGCAAGGATCGGGCTTAGGGCGTTCGAATTTGCTCAGTGCGTTTCGCGAGGGAAGTCGATCCGTACTCCTGGGTACGGATACGTTTTGGAGCGGTGTGGATGTACCTGGGGAGAAGCTCAGCAACGTGATTATCACTAAGCTGCCGTTTGCGGTCCCTTCTCATCCGGTGGTGGAAGCAAGAATTGAAATGATGAAGGAACGAGGAGAGGAACCTTTCACGGGTTTTCAGTTGCCCGAGTCGATATTGAAATTCAAGCAAGGTTTCGGCCGACTTATCCGGACGAAACGCGATTCCGGAATTGTCGTGATTTTGGACCCGCGAGTCCGGACTCGGTCGTACGGTCGATGGTTCATCGAAGCCCTGCCCGACTGCAAAGTGGAAGTCTGCCGGCTTCGGGATGGGGGGGCTGATGGGCACTGAAACGGTGAAGCCTGATTCGTAGGTCTTGCGATATCGTTCGATATTGGGACGTGCGTCAATCAAAATTACACTGATTACACAATTAGAACGCAATCACTTGGCGCGGGCTTTGCGAACAGCTAACATAAACTATTCTAACCTTGTTTTTGAGGGGACAGTGAGGGGAACCGGCTTGCGCGATGCGCTCGCACGGTAGGAGAAATTCCATGATGAATAAGACGTATCTGAGTTTGGCCGGGTTGTATGTCTGCGCTTTGGTCGCGACAGCAAATGCGGTACCGATGGGTTACGGCGTTGCGGTCGATCAAAACCTCTACCTGATCGACCTGGGTGGCGGCACGGCGACATTGATCGGCTCGACCGGGCATACGTTTGAGGGTGTTGCCCTGTCTGATGGCGGCGTGCTTTACGGTACGGACCTTTTTGGGCGCCTCTTCGAGATCAGCACAACCGACGCAAGCACAACATTGATTGGAGATCCAGGACTTGGAAACATGGAAGGTCTGGACTTCAACAACGGCATGTTGCTCGCTTCTGACTTTCTTACATTTCCGTCGATCTATCAGTTGAGCCTTACCGATGCGACGCCGACCCAGGTATTCACCTCGACGGTACAAACAGGCGTGATTCGTTCCATGGCCACGCAGTCGGATAACGTCATGCTTGTCCGTGTGGATGGTGTGGGGAATCAAAGCGAGAACTTTCTAAACGCGGTGAACATCGACACCGACACGGTTACTCCGATCGGCGATTTGGGTGACTACTGGACGGCGGGGATGGATTTCGCTGATGACGGCAATCTGTACGGTCTTAGCGATGAGGGAGTGATTACGATGATCGATCCCGCTACCGGTTCTTCTACGGTTGTCGGCGACACGGGAGATCAGTTCTGGTTGGATTTCACGGCGATTCCCGAGCCGACGACACTGGTGATTTTGCTGGCGGGGGCAGGTTGCCTTGCGATTCGTCGCCGATAATGCATAATTCGTTTCACAAGCCATAACCATGGTTCACGGCCGGTGATGTGAATCGATCGGCCAAACCGTAAATCGAGCCGCTTGGAGAAGGTTGACCTCTCCGGCGGCTCGGTTTTTTCGTGGAGTGTTCTCTCAGGCCCATTCACAGCTTGGCGTATAGGTCGAGATACGTTGGAACTAATGCTTCATGCCGGCCAATAATCTCCTGGCTCGTTCACCTTTTATCCATTCCACGCGACCATCCGCGAAACCGAAGCAGGCTCCACCATTGTGCATGAACGGTTCAGCAATCACGACCACTCTGGCGAGTTCTGTTATTTTCTTGATGTTGATCGGCTTGTAGAGGTAGGGCACCTTGGGCTCGGGGTCGTAAGGAAGAAAGAGAATCTTCGCAGCAGTTTCCTCGGAGCCGACGAACGGTGTAATCACCTCCGCCGTGAGAGCCGATGGCATCTCATTTTCGTTTTCGTTGGCGTAGGCCATGCACGACGTGAGCAACATTCGGATGTTGTTCATCGAGGTGGTGCGTTTTGCTTGATCTCGTGCGCGATCGAAGCTTGCTGTGATCGAACGGGCGATGGCGTCGATCACTTTGTCGGATGAGATCCCTTGTGAAACGAGTTCAAAGGCAATCATGCGTTCGTGCGGTTGGACGGTGAGCGCGACCGTGGTTTGCGACTGGGCGAGTGCGAGTAATTCTTCGGAAAAATCGCCATCTTCTTCGTACAGGACGTGAGCGATCTTGGCCACATCCACAAACAGGAACTTGGAAACGGGTTTGTTAGCTACATAAGTCATTCGTTCGTAGCCGAGCGAGTCGATCAGGTTCCGACCTCTGCCGGCAGCGTCGATCGCGTTGGCGATGGTCTGCGGTTCATGTGCCATGAGAAGCACGCCATTGTTGACCGCATAAGAAAACTGACCATTGTTCCGAAGTGCGTGAACAATGGTCGTATTTTTATATTGGGTCGTGGTCATTTCGAGCCGGTAGGCGGCCTTGAGGAGCCGAATATGGTTAAGGAAATTTTCTTCGGATTTAAGTTCGATTGCGATTAAGCCTTCATGTATCGAAGGCTTGGTTGGGGCGGTTTGTTCCTCCACGTTAATTGAATTCTCCTCAGAGCCAAGTCGGCCTCCTATGGCCCAACGAGGTCCTAAGTTCCCGAGAAACTGCGCCTGCGGCGAGAAGCCAACGTCGCGGGCGAATTCGAGGCATTCCTTACGAAATTCAGCGACAATTTCGGGAGCGAATCCACTAACTACCGTGGCAAGATCCTCAGCCGCGACGTTTAAGTTTTCGGCTGCACCCTGCAAGAGAAAGTTGGTCCGTTTGGGGTAGAACTGCGCAAGCGACGGTTTAGCCGGTTTCGACGCGAGGAAGTGCCATGCGCCGTTAGGCATCGTTGAAAACCCGATCGCCAGACGAATGATTTGCGTTTCAAATCGACCGACGTGCCCTCGCTTCTTTTTTCCTTTTCCTTTTTCGTCGGGTCCTTCGGCTTTGGGGGAGTGAGTGACGAGGGCGAGGGATTCGATGTTTCCAAGCTGGAACGTCTCGTAAAGGTTAGGAGCCGTTTCCGTTAAGGGCAAGTAAGCAAGTGGAATGAGCATTCGAGCATCTAGCCAAAAGAAAAGATCCGGAGTTACAGTTATTTCTTGAGTGACGCGTTTGTACTCATTGCTTTTTGGAAATCCGTCGTCTGCTTGAAGGTTGTCGTCTGCGAACAATTCGATCTTTGCGTAGTCGGTCGTGCCGTAGATCAGGCCGTCCCGGCAAGCGATGTAGATCGTTTGGGGAATCGGCTGCGTCAGTATGAAAGTTCCTATTCTTTCGTCATGCGTAAACGTTGCGGGTTCGGCCTGCAAGAATTCCATCAGATTGTTGATCGCGGGAACGGCGTTTTGTTCGAGATGCCGCAATAGCGTTGGGTGATCGAATTGCGTCTCACACGCCAAGGTGATTGACCACCCGGGCGGATTGAATGGAAGGCCGGAAAGGCCGAAAGAACACGATCCCAATTTAAGATCGGGCAATTCCGGAATGGGTAGGGGGGAACCGTTTGCCCAAGTTTCGTACATTTCCATCAATGGGCCGACGAGCATTTCGGATAAGTTCGAGGTATGCACGACGACGAATACATCATCAGGTATATAATCCAGTGTGCAACTTACCGTTGGCTGCGGATGTGCGGTTTCCGCATTAGACCGGACGGTTTGCGCGTGCGCAATCAGGGGGACTGCAAAACAAATCAAGGCTGCAAATGTTTGGGGCCGAAGCATCATTATCTCCTATGAGAGCTAAGTCCGTATGCGGGGACCCTTACTCGATGTCCATTCTCGGGTAGCTAATCGGAATATCCAGCGGATTGCGAAGTTCGCGCTTCACGCCGCCGTCGTCTACTCCATTCTCACCAACGCTGTAAACCAACCAGCCCGCCTCTTTTTTGCGGTACTTCAGGAGGCTTGCGCTGTAAGGATCGATTAATGCACCTTCGGGGAGCAAATCGGCGACTCGGTCTAGCGAATCAGGAATTTCGCCATCGTGTTGTTTCATGTACAAGCGAAGAGCGGTTGCTACTCTGGCTATCTGAAACTTCGCGATGTTTCGATGATCCAATTGGACAGACCGCGAGAGTGCCGGTAAGACCATCTTTGAAATAATGTCCCACCTTGGTATGTCTTGCGATAAGTATTTCGTCTCGTTGAATTCCATTTGCTTTGCTTCAAACGGTTCTGCTTCAGCGCGTTTAAGAATTCGTCGGTAGTATTGATCCATGTGCTTGTGAATCGTGCGATCGGGCAGAAGGAGTTGTCCTACGCGCAGTTCCAATTTGCCCCAGCCGTCTTTGGGGATTGGATCAAAGTCGACATCGCTGAGGTCACTGATGTCCGGCAGGTGGCTGTGTATACGAAACGGTCGAGCACATATCTCGTCAATGATGGCCGGTCCGAACCTGGTTTCGTTACGAAGTCCCGGTAGAATTGTCGCACGGGTCTTCTCTATGTTGTTTAGCGTACGGATGATATCTTTCAGCTGTGCCTGTGAGAGGTCGTTGTCGAGAACCAAAGAGATCAAACCTTCAAGCCCCATCTGCCATTGTGCGAGTCCAACAAGCCCTTCGATAAGCGTGATACCTTGTGAAACATGATGTCCCATGCGCATGGAGATCACGTATCCATCGGCCGCTTTTTTGTACTTACCGCGCGATTCAAGGCGAGCAGCATCGAGTACGACGAGCTTGCTCAAGAAGCGATGATGAGAGAGGTTTGGGAGAAGGATGGCGATGACGCTTTTCGTCGAGTCGCCGAAATAGGGCATGAGGTAGCGAGGCTTGGTTGCGGCCTGTGCGGCGAGGGCGAGGCTTTCTCGGTTGGCGGATTTGTCCAGATATTCGCCGAGTTCGGTGTAGGCGTCGGACCAGCCTTCTTTGAGCACTTTGTCGACGTCTTCGGCCAGTTCGCCTGGCAGGTCTTCGAAGGCGTTTATCGCATCGAGATAAAGCCAGGCGGCATTTTGCTCGGGAGGTACTTCGGGCACCTCAAATCCGCGGGCGATCAAATTATCGTGTGGCCAAATCGGTAACGTTTCGCCGCGAAGCGTGATTGTGCCGGTATCAGGTGGGCCGGCGAGTGCAGGTCCGTAGCACGCCAAGAGACTTATGAGCAAACTTATGCGAAACATGATGACTCTCTCCTGATTCCATTGACCGATGAAGATCCACGCCGCCGTGCCTGCCCCTGGTGCCTGGATTCGGCGGTGAGTTTTTCCCGTTGTATGCTAATGTTCATGGGAGTTACGTGGTATCGATTCCTGGAACTTGCCACTCCCGTCTGTTAAGACGTGCAGGCTCGTGGTATGTTAACCACGGTTTCAGGTGTGTGTAGTCGATCAGCACGGCGGATTCGTGGTTGGTTGAGATGTAGAATCGACCAACCGGCTCCGTTCGCCGTGGCAAGGCTTAAGGAGACGACCCGTGTCCAGATGGCAGGCAGAACGACTTTCCCAGCTTCCCGCATACTTATTTGCGGAAATTGACCGGAAGAAGCGAGAGGCCAAAGCGGCCGGTCGGGACATTATCGACCTGGGTGTCGGTGATCCGGACAGTCCAACGCCGGCGTTTATTGTCGACCGGATGGGCTCTGCGATACGTGACGGAGCGAATCACAAGTATGCCTTCGGCGTTGGGATGCGCGAGTTTCGGGCTGCGGTGGCCAACTATTTCAAACGGCGTTACGGCGTGTTGCTCGAACCGCAAGCCGAGGTGATTTCACTACTCGGTTCCAAAGAGGGTATTGGGCATTTGCCCACGGCGGTGGTCAATCCCGGGGAAGTTGTTCTGTGTCCCGCGCCGGGGTATCCGGTGTATGTTTCGGGGACGGTTTTTGCCGGTGGCGTTTGTCACACGATGCCACTTAAGGAGGAAAACGGTTGGCTTCCCGTGTTGGAGGACATCCCTGCCGAGATCGCTGATCGTGCGAAGATCCTCTATTTGAACTATCCGAATAACCCGACATCGGCCTGTGCGCCGCTGTCTTTCTTTGAAAAAGCAGTCGCATTCTGCAAGAAGTACGATATTTTGCTCGTTCAAGATGCCGCCTATTCGGAGATTTATTTTGACGCACCGCCGCCCAGCGTATTGCAGGTGGATGGGGCGAAAGATGTGGCGATCGAGTTGCATTCGTTCTCGAAGACGTTCAACATGACAGGTTGGCGTCTGGCGTTTGCAGTTGGTAACGCGGATGCTCTTGCTGCCTTAGCAAAAGTAAAAAGCAATCTGGATTCAGGCGTGTTCCAGGCAGTGCAAGTCGCAGGGATTGAAGCTATTTCGCACATGGATCACGTCCAGGTGCGGGCTCAGCTGTCGACTTATAAGGAGAGGCGAGACATCCTTGTGTCGGGCATGCGTGAAGCAGGATTTTCGGTGATCGAGCCGCAAGCGACGTTCTATGTGTGGTCGAAATGCCCCGCCGGTTTGGATTCGTGGACGGTGGCGAATCGTCTTCTCGACGAGTCCGGGGTGGTCGTCATTCCAGGCGGGGGCATGAGCGAATACGGTGAGGGGTTTGTGAGGTTGGCGATGACCGTGAGCGCGGATCGATCCAATGAAGCCGTCACGCGTATTGCAAAAGTAAGATTCTAACGCGACTGATGACTGATCTTTTAACCGCATACCTAGGCCTGGGGTCCAACAAAGGGGACCGCGAAGCGTACATGCATCAGGCTGTTGCGTTGATTCGCGGACATGTCGAGGTTGACGCAAGCCTGCCTTTTGATGTGGCTGGTCTATACAAGACAAGCCCGGTGGGTATGCGTTCCGGCGCGGGCGAATTTTTCAATTCAGCGATGCGCATTCGGACATCTTTGCCGGTGGAAGCATTGTTGTCGTTGTGTTTGTCGATCGAAACAAGCCTGGGTCGCGTTCGCACGACGATCAACAGCGACCGTTGTATCGACATCGATCTGCTTCTTTTTGGCGAGTGCGTTGTACAGCGGCCGGGCTTGATCATACCTCATCCGCGTCTACACTTGCGGCGGTTCGTTTTGACTCCCTTATCCGAGATTGCCGGAGAAGTTAAGCATCCCCTGCTTGGCCGCTGCATCACTGATTTAGCAGGCGAGGCTGAAACGGGCGAAACCCCCTACGAAGTCAGACGCATCGCCGGCTCCGACTGGAGCACCGGGGTCTCCTGTTTCGCGGCGGGAAACACGTAGTCAGGCTCTACAATCGGGAAAACACCTATTGTTCGGCTTTCGCACTTGAGGTCAAAGATTTCCTTCGACTCGACACCCCACAACTAGTAAAATTAAAGAGACTCCGTTCGCCTACCCGTAATTGCATAAGGGGGAACGCGGGATGGCGAGGACGTGCCAACAGCATTCGCGGGGGAATGACTATGATATCCAGTTCGTGTCTTCCAAGTCGAGTTTGTTCGCAGGTTTTGGTCATGGGTATTCTGATCGTATCCTGGAACACTAATGATGCCCGCGCTGCCATCATCGGCGTGCAGGCTCGGGTATCATCGAATGTACAAGAGCTTCTTGGAGGCGAACCGGGTTCCGCAAGTAACGACGATGCGCTGTTCGATCCATTTGCGCCGAACTTTCCCCTTGAGTCTTTGGCAGGATTGGGAACGACCGATGTCGGCGGTGGAACTTCAGCACTTGGCCGCAGCGCAAGCGCTTTAATTGACCCGACCGCCTCGCAAACGACCAATCCGGCGGAATTCGGATTGGAGGTTGCCTGCTTTTCCAATGTGGACGGTATCGCCTACTCGGTCAGCGCCACGGGAGATGAATCCAGGCGACTTGTTTTCTCGTCCGATTCGAAAATCGATCCGCTTCCCATTGAATTCAACGAGGATGGTACGAGAGAAATCGAAAGCCAAGTATTTTTTTCGGGAGCGATGTTGCTCTGGTCGCTGAATGAGGAAACGCTCGTCGAGGAGATGTTGGGGGAGCTATACCTGGGTATCCGTCAAGAAGGAGAGGACGGGATGCTCTTTGAGACGGCCGTGCTTCTCGATTCGTTCGACAAGACAAATCCCAAACCAACGATTGTCGGCCCCTTGTCGTTCGAGGTTGGCGGTGTTTCTCTCTTGCGATCGGGAGCAGACGAGGCGACTCGTAAGGCACTGGACAATCTCGACAAGGCAGGCGATGTCGTGGTCATATTGATCCCGTTTCAACAACATACGTACCGGTATACGGTGCGAGAGAATGAAGAACTGACGATCGCCGCCACATTCGAAACGCTCGCCCAGATTCGCGGTAGCGGAGTAGGAGCCGCTGTCGCGTGGGGCAGAGAATTTACGGACTTGGATCAGGTTATCGCAGACGCAATGGACGGTGTGGATGGCGCGTTGGTGCAAAAGGCGATAAACGCGCGCATCCGGGTACGTGACGGTGAAGCCCCAACGAATGACGAACCGAATTCGGGCGACCGGCCTGCGGCGATGAACCTATGTGGCGCGATGGGTGTTGAGCCGTTGTTTATCACCTCGATGTTGACGCTCTGGGCGCTATTGCCCAGTGGATGGAGTCGCAGGTTTGTCTGAGTCTTGCTTTCGGACGTCGCGATAAGGTTTCCCTTCGCGATACAAATCCAATCGTTCGTTAAATTCGACCAGGAGGGTTTCGTTGTTTATGGCCTCGGCCATTTGAATCGCCTTTTCTTGTACCTTCAAAGCTTCTTCGAATTGACCTAATTCGGCATACGCGGCCGCAAGCGTATCGTGATAAGTCGGATTTTGTCCGTAGGTCGGATGGTCGCACGTTTTTCGGGATAGTTCCAAGGCACGAGCGCCGTCGCGAAGCTCATCCACGGCAGAGGTCGCCAGCAACCAGGCAAGTGCGTTGTGGATGACGTGGGAATTGGGTAGGCTCTTCATGCCACTTTCGAGAATCTGCAAGCCTTTTTTATGTTCACCGCGATCCTGGTGCCACTGTGCGAGAGCGGCGTACGAATCATCATGGTCCGGATTAATCCTAAGTACTTGATAAGCGGCTTCAATCGCGTCATCGATCCTGCCCACGTATCGATAGGCGAGTGCGAGCCGAAACGTGGCGGAATCGCTTCGCGGTTGAAGCTCCAACCCCTTTTCCAACTGGAGGATCGCAGCCTCCCACTCGTTGCGTTGAATCAACCGAACTGCATAAAGAAATCTCAGATTGGGATTGTCGGGCTCTTTCAGAATGCGATCTTCGAGATACGCGACAAACGCCTCGGGTTTACCCTGTCCATGCATTGAAGCAGCAAGAAGTTCAAGAGTTTTGATATCGTCCGGACGCGCTTCGTGAATTTTCTTGAATAGGGACTCCGCATCGGTAAAGCGCTCGATTTGAAGGTAGGCGGTTGCGAGCAGCCCCATAGTGTCGATCCGAGAATCGTCCTGCTTTAGAGCTTGCTCAAGTGGAACGACCGCTTCTGAGAATCTCGTCAAACCGTTGAGTATGAATCCGCGGGCGACCAGGGCGTCGACATGATCCGGTTCGAGGACAAGCGCTTCTTCGATCATTTTCAGGGCCGCTTCCGGACGCTTTGCCCTTAACTCCTCCATGGATTTTTCCAGGGCTTTCCTCGGCGTGCGCAACAACGCCTGGAGTTCCGCACGCAACGGATCACTGAACCAGTTTGGTGGAATCGCCTCAGCGGCGCGGTTGCGATGTTCTTTTGCTTCCTCGGACTTGCCAAGTTTTTCGAGCAGTCCAGCAAGCATCAGGCTTGCTGCGTCGTAGTGTGGGTCGCTGTCAACGGCGCGTTTGAGGGATTCGATCGCGAGCTCTGTGTTCCCCTTGGCTCGATAACACTTGGCCATGACAAAATGTGCGTGGGGGTTTCTCGATTCATTTTCGAGAGCCGTCGTGCAATAGTTTACCGCGCGATCCAGATCGCGATCGATCAACGTTTCGGCAACGGCGACCAAGGCGGGATTGTAGTTATCGTTGAGTTCTCGGGATTTCTCGAAGGCCTGCAACGCCTCGCTGCCGGAACCGCTCTGCTGATGCGCAAGCCCTATGCAGTAGTAATACTGCGCCTTGGCAGTTTCGCTCGATGCGAGTTCGATACAGCGACGATAGCACTTAATTGCTTCATTGTAGTAGCCGTAAGCGTGATAGTATTTGCCGAGTTGACCAACCGCATAGATGTTTGCTGTGTCATTCAAGGCTAGTTCATACGCATTGCGAATATCATCCTTGATGACCGAAGGATGTTTCGAGGTGTCAGCGGCAGGAACGGCAAATGGCTCGGGCTCCTTTTTTTCCGGCTTTTTCGCTTTGGTGGATTCGGGCGTAGCGGCTTTGGAATCCACTTGCTGGGAAGGTGAGTTTTTTACATCGGTTTCGGATTTATTTTCGTTGCCCTTGTTGGGTTCGTTGTTACAACCCGACAGCCAAATCAGAGCCACAAAGAGTAGAATGAGTTTAGTCAAGCAAGAGGCCGTTCGGTTGGTTGTCGAAAGCATAAGTGTTACCTTCCAGCGTGGATCAGTAATGCCTTTATTGACCAGTGCCGGAGTATACGACAAGCGCGGGAATCGTTCGACAGCGCAAGCGCAAAAGATGTGCAAAATCCTGTGATCCGCAGATTGGCTTGAGTATTACTGATGACGATTCAGGGGTGTTTCGTCCACGCAACCTCTCCCTTCCATCAACGTCGTTCCTTGTTGCGCCGTTTCGCGGAATTTCGATTCGGGCGATAGCCCGTGCTAGGTATTCTCTTTGGAGTGTGAACATAATCACTGCCTCGCGCTTCGTGGTTTGCCCGTTCGCGCCGCGCTGCAATCGCGGCAGCCGGAGGCTTGTTCGATATGAGGCAGTCGCATCCCTCACCGATCAAATCACGCCTGCCGGCATCGAGCAGCGCTTTACGCACCGCGAAGTAATTTTCAGGTTTAAAGAACTGCATCAACGCGCGTTGCACTTTGCGATCACGCAGGTGTTTGGCAATGAACACCGGCTTCTTCGTCATCGGGTCGATACCCGTATGATACATGCAAGCTGCGATATCGAAGGGGGCGGGGATGAAATCCTGGACCTGGTCCGGCTTATAGCCATTTTGTTTGAGGAACACGGCGAGTTCGATCATCGCATTTACGTCGCTACCGGGATGCGCTGAAATGAAGTAGGGCACGAGGTACTGCTTTTTACCTGTTTTTCGGGACGCCTTTTTGAACGTTTCGCCGAATGCCTTGAAGTTTGCGATATCGGGTTTTTTCATAATATTCAGCGTCGTCGGGTCGGCGTGTTCGGGGGCGACCTTGAGATGGCCGCCGACGTGATGTTCAACCAATTCATCCATGTATTCAGGCGACAATTGAGCAAGGTCCATACGCAGGCCACTTGCGACGAATACTTTGCGAATGCCCTCTTGCTTGCGCGATTCTTTCATTACCTCAATGAGCGGTCCGTGATCCGTGCCCAGCAGCGGGCATATTTTCGGATGCACACAGGACAGTCTGCGACAAATCGCCTCGATTTCAGGTCGTAGGCAGCGCATTTCGTACATGTTCGCGGTTGGACCGCCTATGTCGGAAACAATGCCCTTCGAGTCACCATCCGCTCCGATTTTGGCTACTTCGGAGACAATCGACTTTTTGCTGCGTGATTGAATGATGCGGCCTTGGTGAGTGGTAATCGAACAAAATGTGCACCCGCCAAAACAGCCGCGCATGATGGTGACGGAGTCCTTCACGATCTGGTATGCGGGGATGGGTTCGGTATAGGAGGGGTGCGGTCTGCGGGTGTAGGGCAGATCGTAAAAAAAGTCCATCGCCTGCTGCGATTCGGGCAATCGTGGCGGATTGCAGACCACCGCCTGGCGATCGTGGTATTGGACAAGTGTACGCGCGTTGTATGGATTGGTTTCCAAATGGATGCGGCGAGTCGCCTCGGCGAAGGCATCTTTATCGGCCTTGACTTCCTCATAGGTAGGTAACGCAACGATGTTTTCGTTGGCTAACGCGTCTTCCTTGGCCCCCAAAAAGTAGGCGACACCGCGCATGTCGCGCAAACTCGTGACGGATTCACCGGCATTGAGGCGTTTCGCGATTTCTACGACAGCAGATTCTCCCATGCCGAACGCAATGAGGTCCGCTTTGGCATCGAGCAGAATGGAACGCTTAACCGTATCGCTCCAGTAGTCGTAATGCGCAAGGCGTCGCAAGGAAGCTTCGACCCCTCCCGCAATAATGGGTACCCCCTTGTAA
>JANQHN010000406.1 GCA_028282665.1 Phycisphaerae bacterium
CTAATTGCCGCAGAATTGTCCCGCCGGGGCTACCGCGTAAATGTCATAACGGGCGACTACGGCCAAGACGACATCTGCGACCACAAGGGAATTCGCATACTCAAGATGTATAGCGCCGAGAAAGGCTGGCCTGTAACACGCTTTTTTCATCCACGGTTATCCGGCTTATTTCTTAGTATGAAAAAAGCAAACGCTGACATCTATTTTCAACGCGCCGCAGGCTCGGAAACCGGGCTCGTTGCCCTTTGTTGCAAGCTGCTCAGTCGCCGCTTTGTCTACTCCGTAGCCAGTCAAGTCGAATGCGAAAAAACGAAACACTCCAAATGGAGCGCCACGGAGCGAATTCTCTTCCGACTCGGAATTCGCAAAGCGACAGCTGTCGTAACCCAGACAAACGCGCAAGCCGAACTCCTGCGCCGCTCCCTGAAAATAGAATCCACTGTCATCCGCAGCTGCGCCACCGCTCCTCATCGCAATCCCCCACACTCAACAAACCCAAAAGAACGAACCACGGTACTTTGGTTAGGCCGGCTAACCCGAGCCAAAAGACTAGAATTACTACT
Source organism: Phycisphaerae bacterium (assembly GCA_028282665.1). Lineage (GTDB taxonomy): Bacteria > Planctomycetota > Phycisphaerae > UBA1845 > UBA1845 > JANQHN01. Next base: position 564 of record JANQHN010000406.1, read on the forward strand.
TAAACTAATCGCGGATTGTCGTGATTTGCAATTCCACTTGGCCGGGGATGCCCCGCCTGGCAGTACATACGCCCAAGATTTATTAGCCAATATTCAAACGCAAAAAAACGTCGTGTGGCACGGGAAAATACCTCATGCGCGCATTGGTCACCTGTATCGCCAAGCTCGCGCCCTTGTCTTTACTTCCGAATGGGAAGGTTACCCCAGCGTCTTCCCGGAAGCCTGGAGCCAGGGAGTACCAATCGTCACACTCTGGGATGTCGATCAGATCATCGCGAACCACCAGCTCGGCATGTCCTGCGATACGATACCCGAAATGGCAACGGCACTTAGACGATATTTCAACGACGTTAATCTTTGGGCGTCAACGTCGCAACGATGCCTCCAATACTATGCAGAAAACCACACCGTACAGGCTGTCGTAGACAAATACGGCGAACTTTTCGACAACCTCATAAAACAAGACACCTTTACGACTCCGCGGCGACGGGCGGCACAGAGCGCAGCGAAGGGGAACACAGAAACGTAACGACCGGGAAACCAAAATGTACTTGTGCATTACAGGCGATATCAGCTTTCATCGCAACTTCCATACGGCTAACTTAGCGCCTATGGCAGCCGCAATGCCTGACAACACGCACTTTGTTATAAATTTCGAATCACCGATTGGACTAGAGTCCTTCAGTCCCAAGCCGGCTCGGCAAAAGGCCTTGCTTCTTTCTCCTCCCGGCTCCGTCGACCTCCTGAAACAAGTTCCAACAATCGCCGTGTGCGTCGGCAACAACCACATTAATGACTGGGGCAACGAGGTCGCTGAATCAACACTCCAAATACTGGAACAGGCTTTTCCGACATTTGGTGCAGGGCATGCCCAAGACGCGTCGCATATTTTGAAACTGAACCTCGGGCATCTCAAAATCGCATTTCTGTCTTACTGCGACGTCGACACCAACCCCCTTCCCGCCGATTCTGATCGGATCGGCCCAAAAGCCCCAAATCCGGATATCATCTCCTCCGACATAGCAAGCCTCGAAGGCCGCGTTGATCATATAATAGCTCTTCTTCACTGGGGCAAAGAATACACGTTCCATCCCAAGCCGGCGCAACGCGCTCTAGCCCGCCATCTAATCGACTCTGGTGCATCTCTGATCGTGGGCTCACACCCACATACCGTGCAAGGCAAAGAAATGTATAAAAACAAGCATATTTATTACAGCCTGGGCAATACCTACTTCCCTGATGTGCTTGTGACTGTAGAAGGCCGTCGGTATGAATATCGCGCGACACCAAGAACACGCTGGGGCATCCTGCCTGTTTTCCACCTGACGCCGCGAGATATCGTACTGGATTCTACGCTCGTGGCCCGCCGAACCCACAGAGGGCTCCAAGTGGACAACAACTCGATATTGCTGAGGCGATTCGCTCGACTCTCTAACCGCCTTGCCAAACCCGCCTATGATCTCCACTATGCCAAACTGGTGCGGTGGGATGAACGCACCTACCAAGTAGAGGAGTTCCTGGCGCGGCCCCGGAAAGCACGTATTGTCGGCCGAAAACTGTTATCGCTTCTTGGTAATCGCTCCCAAAAACAACAATAAGAAAACGACACGAATTGAAGCGACATAGTACAAATCCCTGAATTTAACACGCCTTGAACTGGCTGAGGAGACTGAAAATGACAAAGGATCTCGCGATTGCGTATGACACTGCCGGCTGGTGGAAAAAATACGCCGAATTCTCAGACAAGTTACATGTCTCGTACGACATTTTTGATATAGAACGCTCAGATTGGATAGAAAAAATTAAGGATGCTTCTCTTGTCCTCTGGCGTCCTAATCTGGATTCGCCTTACTTGCAAGAAGCAAAGGAAAAAATTTACTTCATTGACAAAATTCTGCAAAAGAGAATCATTCCAAACTGGTCCACATTCTGGCACTACGATAACAAGCGCGCACAAATTTACCTTGCCGCATTTCAGGATTTGCGATTCGCAGACACCTTCGTCTCCTTTTCCAGAGACGAAGCGCTCGACTACGCAGCTTCAGCAACTTATCCGCTTGTTTCGAAGACCAGCGGCGGTGCATCAGCGTCCGGTGTGCGTCTCCTCAAGTCCGAGGCAGATGCAAGAAGAGAAATCCGGCAGTGCTTCAAGCGTACTTTCACTTCACGAGTGCTGAATCGTTTTGACATGAACTTCAGCCGTTCGCCACGTGATCGCAGTGGATACGTCTTCTGGCAGCAGTACCTTCCCGGAAACGACCGCGATCTGCGCATTTCTATCATTGGCAAAGAATGGGCCTTTGCTTTCTGGAGAATGAACAGACCGGGAGATTTCAGAGCTAGCGGAAGCGGACGACTCGTTTACGAAGGCCCGGATTGCGAACAGGAAATACGCTACTGCACCGAAGTTTGTCGAAAGCTGGACCTCGACATCATGGCCTTCGATATCGTATACAGCAATAACGAATTCTTTATTATTGAAATGTCGTACACTTTCGTCGACAAGCCCGTCTTCGAGGCTCCCACCCACTACCACATCGATGATAACTACAACGTTCTAGCGATTAATGAACAATGCTGGCCACAAATGAAGATAGTAGAATACGGCCGAAAGGAAACTCGAATACCGTAGTTGCGCGGCGCCGGCAACGGCACACCGCGCAACTTTTCCTCCGTGGTTGAAGGATCATTAGGGCAAATACTCGAATACCCCAATATCGGGAGCGTTCCCCTCATAAGATATATGGATGCCATACCCATCGATGTACGTCACGGACCGATCCAAGGTAATGGATGTTTCACTCATCGAGACAATCGTCCCTCTCACCTTCGTATTCGGATCACCATCGCCATCATCCAGCTGCACGGTATCTCCGACATGGAAGTACTGATTCGGGTCTTTATCGACTACGATGGTCCCGCCTGCCCCGGAACCCACAATCGTCATCATGAACTTACCCGCGTCAATCATGGGAGAACCGGCAGCCGGCGCTAGCTTCTCGGCAAAAGTAGCAAACAACGCCTCCCTGTCCTCCTTGGTCGCCGTTCCGGCAATACACTTGTTATAATACGCCTGCGCCGCCGCTTTGGCTCCGTCCTTGTCCGCCAGTTGAGGATCGCCCACGATGCTGTTGGCGCCTTCGTTGCCGCTGCCATCTTTAACCAAGTTGTAATCTGATGTATAAGGAACGGCGGCACTCCACATGATATCCGACGCCCCTGCTTCGAGAGCATCGAAAGCCGCACAATTGTACATTTCACCATAATCGCCATACTGCCATACGTTACCAAAATGCCCTGGAGAGTTTGGCTCTTCTCCGTCACGGTCGAACCCACTATCAAACCATAGGCAATTATACACCTTAGAATAAATGGCGTTATCGATAAAAAGAGCCCGGCCGGGATGATCCCAGCCCGCACAATTCCTATAACCACTGTACTCGTTCACGTTACTGTGCAACGCAATCGCAAATCCGCGACCTTCGCTGCCGCCTTCACGAGTCGTGTACCAGCCGAAGGAATCCTCAATCCAGCACCGTTTCACTTCCTGCATCGTGAAACAATTGCTCGCATTATGCATCGAAAGGCAACCGGTCATGCGCGAGTCCGTTAGTTGCTCATCGGCTGCCGCGTACGAAGTAAAGGCGAAACCATTCCCGCCCTCGGTTGTGTCGTTTCCGTTGTTGTAGGAATCGCAGTCAATGACGTAGAAATTATTGCACACGTTGGCACTCGCCGTACGCGAGCCAAGGTAAAAACCGCTATAATAGTTGTCGTGGGCTATGCTGCGGCGAATGTAGATGTGAGTTGTCGGCCCGGCAGTTGACCCGGCCTCTATCGCGTATTGCCCGTTGTTGTCAAGCGTACAGTCTTCAATATTGATGTGGCTTGACCACTTGACGGAGATGCCGTCACCCGAATTAGCGACGGTGTTGGTGCATCGAATTCCCCGAACCGTAATGTAGGAGGACTCATTGGCAATCTGGATGCAAAATGACCGAGATCCTTGGCCGTCGATGATAACGCTGTGCGCACGATCAAAAGCCAAGCCCTCGTACCACCCCTCGGCTTGAATAGTAATTGGAGCACCCTCAACACCGTTAATTCCGAATATACGGACACTCCTATTATAAACACCGCTTTTAACGAGCACCGTATCGCCGGGGCTGGCGTGTTCCACTGCCGTTTCAATGGAAGAATACGGACGGTGCTCACTCCCTAACGGCGCCGTAGGATCGTAACCCGGTTGGTCCGGACCATTATCATCCACGTAAATCACCGTGCCAACGACGGCTTCACACTGATCCGTGCCTTCGTTGCAAATCTGCCCACCGCCGCACGGGCCCGTGCCGTCTACACACACGCCTCTATCCAGATCGCAAGTCTCCGCGCCGTCACACCACAAACCATTATCACAATCATCATCACCCGTACAGCCTGGCGCAATGCACTGATCCAGATCATCATCGCAAAGGTCGCCCGGATCGCATGGATCATCGCCAGCCAAACACGCACCATCTAAACACGATTCCTCGCCATCGCAGAAAAAGCCGTTGTCGCAGTCCGTATCCAACAAACAATCCACACACTCATCTCCGTCCTCGTCGCAGTAGTCGGGACAAGGCTCAATTCCACCGGCACAAGATCCGTCCGAACAGGTTTCAACGCCATTGCAAAATACCCCGTCCGCACAGTGACCGTCGTTCAAGCAGCCGACGCAACTATCCGCACTTTCATCGCAATAGGAACTCGGACAAGGATCAGAGCCGACCGCACACAAGCCGTCGTCGCAACGCTCTACACCATTGCAAAATACACCGTCATCGCAGTCCGCCTCGACAACACACTCCACACACGCGCCGCTCTCTTCATCACACATCTCGCCTGGACATGGATCGCCGCCGGCTTGGCACGATCCAGCGACGCACTGTTCCGCGCCATCGCAGAATACACCGTTATCACAATGGCTGTCATAAAGACAATCCACGCAAACATCTAACCCTTCGCTGCAATACTCACCCGGACAGGGGTCGGAACCCGCAACGCACGCACCGGCTTGGCATGATTCCACGCCGTTGCAATACAGCCCGTCGTTGCATTCACCATCATTAAGGCAGCCTACACATTGATCGATGACTTCGTTGCAGTCCAGAACCGGACACGGATCCGAACCTTCAACGCATTCTCCGTCATCGCAAATCTCTGCGCCGTTGCAGAACGATCCGTCGCTGCAATCACCGTCTACCAGACACTCGACGCATTCGTCGTCCGCCTCACTACAGAACTCACCCGGACAAGGATCGCTTCCCGGCTCGCAGTTGCCGGCGTCACAAACCTCTTCACCATTGCAAAAAACGCCATCCGAGCAATGCGCATCCGTCACACACTCCACACACAGATCGCTCGACTCCTCGCACTGCTCGCCGACACAAGGATCATCCCCCGCGACGCACGCGCCATCGACACAGGTTTCGACACCGTTACAAAACGTACTATCATCACAATCGCCATCGACCAGACAACCGACGCAGCCGTCGCTGCTTTCATCACACAACGAACCGGGACATGGAATCGCGCCGGGAGCGCAAACGCCGTTAATGCACGTTTCCGCGCCGTTGCAATACAAACCGTCATCACAGTCACCGTCCGCAAAACACTCGGCCTGTCCCGGAGGAGGTGTACCGCCTCCACCTGAGTCACCGCATCCCAAAATCGTAACAGTCATCGCGTCCGAAGCCACTTCATCGCCCCGAATCACAACGATCTCGAAAGTAAGCGTAATCTCGCTTTCCTGTTCGTTCGGAGCGACAAAACTCGCCACGGTTGATTCCGCATTGTGAAGCGTGACCGGCATTCCAAATGTCTGAACCCACAAATACGTCACATCATCTCCCGATGTACTCCGTGAGCCATCAAGAGTAACGGTGTTGCCGCATTCAACGTTCGACAAGTTCGGACCGGCATCGGCAACCAAATCGCCGTCAACTGGATCGATCGGATCATCATCATTACCGCCGTCACCTTCCACGAGTACGTGAACCACAACAATGTCTGATGCGGTGTTCTCGCCGTTATTGACCGTCAATGAAAATGCAAGGTGAGCATCTCGATCGACCTGCGGCGCAATAAAGGTAGCGTTGGGTAAGCCGGTTGGCTGAGCTATAGTCACCGCAGGACCGCTGATTTGTTCCCAGTCGTACTCGAGCGGAAGTTCGTTCGGATCGTAACTGCCCGAACCATCCAAGACGACAGGCGCTCCCGGCTCGACAAACTGGTCATCACCCGCATCAGCAACGGGAAACGATGGCGCTCCACCAGGATTTACAGGTGTGTCTCCACCGTTCGACGAAATGAAAACATCAACGGTATCCGTAAAATTCAACTCATTTGCAATTTGCAACGTAACGCGAAACTGGAGAATCGCCGATTCACTTTCGATTTCAGGAGCCGTAAAGTAGGTGGCGGGTGCACTGGGGTTTGCTAGCGTAATGGCCGGCCCTTCAACCTGTTCCCACAAATACGACAAAGAGGGGGTCGAAGGATCACCATCCTTGCCGGTCGCCCAAACCTGACCATCCTG
>JANQHN010000010.1 GCA_028282665.1 Phycisphaerae bacterium
CATCACGACCCATGTGTGCCGGGATATTCTGCTTGCGGACGTTCCGGCGATCATCGGCAGTATCGACGTCGTTATGGGCGAGGTGGATCGGTAGTTCGAGACTCGTGGTCAAGGCGGTCGAAAGTTTTTTGATTGCGTCGTTGTCAGGAGAACCACCAAATGCGCGCGGGCATTGCAATGGTCGCAGGAAACGAAGGCAATCGTAGAGATCATCTTTTGCGATTAGCGCTTTGCAATTGCGTGGAGCGTGCATTAGATTCAATCTCTTCTTTTCAGGAAGAGTTGATCTTCATATAGAAGTCGGAGAGCAGACGTGTCGCAGTTCAGCGTACCCTGGAACCCCAGCCCTCGTGAGACGGACTACGGTTTCACGAAGAAGGTGTTGGGTTTTGCGGCTGCGTTTTTTGCGATGGCGGTCGGCGGGTATATTGCAGCGAGTTTGTTTTTTGACGGTCATCCCGCCGCGATTCTCTTTCTTACGGTTGGACCCGCCGTAACGGGCGCGTTGTTGGTGCTCGTTTGGATTATTGTTAAGAACTACCTGTTCGTTGGCGCAATTCTTTTTCGATTGGCGTTGTTCATCTTGCTGGGGGCGATTATTTCGACCTGTTTGGGCGTATGGGGCGTGAATTTGCTGTTTGCGTACCTGACGACGGATGTCCTCGCCGCACAAGCCAACGGTCCTGACGCGACTTGGTTCGGCGGACCGTTAACGGTTGCGGAAATTACGGAACATTTTTCATTTTTGCCGGGCTTCGTTGCGGTCACACTTTGGCCTTTCCAGTTTGCGTATGTGCGGGATGCGGTTGCGCTGGGCGCTTTGTTTGGTTGGTTCAATCTGGTTCCCGTTTATTTCATTTGGTGGGAGCGTAAAGTCGCGGGACGCATTCAGTCCAGGCCGGGGCCGATGCGGGTCGGTGGATGGCACGGTTGGGCGCAATCTTTCGCTGACGGTATCAAACTTGTCTTCAAAGAGGACCTCATTCCCGCGCAAGCGGACGGTATTTTGCACCGTATTGCTCCGTATTTTGCGGTCGTGCCGACGCTGGTGGCGTTTCTCGCTATTCCGTTTGGGGTGGGTTACGTTTTTCGCGATATGGATATCGGGCTGATTTTCATCCTTGGCGTGCTCGGGGTAGAAGTGGTTGCAGTGATTCTGGGCGGTTGGGCTTCGAACAACAAATGGAGTTTGTTCGGCGCGATGCGCGAAGCCTGCCAGATGGTCTCCTACGAGATTCCGATGGGGATGTCGCTGCTGGTGCCGGTGCTTTACGTCGGTTCGTTGCGACTGACCTCTTTCGTTGAATTTCAGAGCGATGGCTGGTTTTCTTGGCTTGCGTTTGCCAATCCGTTTTGTTTTGTCGCGTTCGGATCTTACTTTATTGCGTCGCTTGCGAGTTGCAAACGTACACCGTTTGACCTTGCGGAATCGGAGAGCGAACTCGTTGCCGGATTCCACACGGAATACAGTGGTTTTCGATGGGCGCTGTTTTTCTTCGCCGAGTACGCGAGCATGTGGGTGGTTGCCGCAATCGCTGCTATTGTGTTCCTTGGCGGATGGAATTCGCCGCTCCCTGCGAATTGGGGAGCGGATCTGGGTGATGGCTTGATGGGACAGGCTCTTCGGGGCTTGATCCTGTCCGGGCCGATATGGTTTGTGCTCAAAACGGTGTTTCTCGTTTATGTGCAGATCTGGCTCCGTTGGACGTTACCGCGAATCCGCATCGATCAGGTACTCTATGCGTGTGTGCAGGTGCTTTTGCCGCTGACGATGGTTTTGCTTTTGGGCAACGTTATTTGGGTGTGGGCTGCAAGCGCAGATGTGATCTGGTTTAATTGGGTCGATTTCGTTATCAAGCTGATTCTCGGCGCCATCGGCGCGTTTATGTTGTTGGGATTCGTCGCGATTGCGGTGTATGGCTTCTCGAATCGCAGGCGCATGGTGGGTTCATTAGTTGTGGACCTCAAACCGGGATCGTGATCCGTCGCCGGTGCACCTGTTTGTCGCAAAACGAAGGGCGCATATGCAAAGTCGTCTGAAAGACATCCTGCCGCTGATGACAATTGCGGTGTTGTCATCCGTGCCGTTCGCGTTGGCACAATCTGACGTGACGAACGAGGCGCCAAATGTCATGACCGCCAAGCCCGCCGGTATGGTTGAGGCAGTGCTTTTCTACCTATTTGCTGCCACGACGATCGTTTCCGCATTAGGTGTATGCACCTGCAAGAACGTGGTCCGCATGGCCGTTTGGTTGTTCTGTACGCTTTCCTCGGTCGCTGTGATGTACTTCCTGCTGGCCGCTCCGTTCCTTGGCGCGGTTCAGTTGATCGTTTACGTCGGTGGCACACTGATTCTGTTGATCTTTGGTGTGATGCTGACCGGCAAGTCGCCTTGGCTTCGCTTCGACATCAAGCGTGGGGAGATGATCGCTTCCGGTGTGGTTTGCCTCTCGCTTTTCATCGCCTTGTCGATGTTGCTTGCGCGGGCCGATTGGTCCACCTCGGCCACGGGGGTGAAAGCGGGTGTAACTGTGGAAGAAATTGGGCGAGTGCTTTTGTCGAAGTACGTGGTTCCGTTTGAAGCGGCGGGTGTTTTGCTGTTTATTGTGATGGTTGGCGCGGCCCACTTGGCGCGTCAGGAGAAAAAGTAGGGCGATGGTAACGATAGGCCTTACCCATTACCTGATCGTATCGGCGGCGTTGTTTTGCTGTGGCGTATTTGTGATGACCACCAAGCGAAACGCGATCGGGCTGTTGATCGGTGTGGAACTGGTGCTCAATGCTGCCGCATTGAATTTCGTCGCATTTGATCGATACATTGAGGCGGCGCGCATCGATGGGCTCATCGCTGCGCTGTTCGTGATCGTCCTTGCTGCCGCGGAGGCTGCAATCGCGGTTGCAATCTGCATCAATGTGTATAAGAACCTCGCTTCGGTGGATGTGGATCGGGCGAATCAGCTAAACGGGTAGTCGTGCTCGGGTAGAAAGCAGGCATGGGAAACCATACATACGAGCTTTGTCTGGCTTTGGGCATCCTCTCGCCGATGGTGAGTTTCTGGTTGCTGGTGCTGTTTGGCCCCAGGATGGGCAAGCCATTTGCCGGTTGGTTTGGCGTGGTGCTAGGCATGGGCGTGCCGTTGGCACTGTCAACTTACGTGCTTGTCAATTGGATGGGAGCGGACGAAGCCACTCGTCAGATGCTCACTGATAATGCCGAACGATTGACCTGGGCTGTGATGGGCGATGCGGAAATCGGTACAAAAATCGATATAGGCATCAAGCTCGATTCGCTCACTGTCGCCATGTACTTCATGGTGACATTCGTTGCGTTTTGGATTTTCGTTTTCAGCGTCGGTTACATGTCCGGACGCAGCGATGAAGTGGCAGGGCAGAGCAAGTATAGCCGTTTCTTTGCGTACTTGTCGCTATTCGCGTTTTCGATGCTTGGACTGGTAGTCAGCAGCAGCTTGCTCTTTTTATTTATCTTCTGGGAACTGGTCGGCCTGTGCAGTTACCTGCTGATTGGCTTCTATTTCGACAAGGGCTTTGCATCTGCGGCGGCGATGAAAGCATTCATCACCAACCGTGTGGGTGATTTTGGATTTCTCCTTGGACTCATGCTGGTGTTCCTGTTCTTGGGGACGCTGGATCTGGACCAAGCGGCGGCGAACTTCGCCCAGCAGTATGAGACTGGAACGGGACTATTTGCGAATGCCGTGACGCTGTTCGGCATTGAGCTTTCCGGCATGACGCTGGCGACGCTGATGGGGATTGGTCTGTTTTGCGGAGCGATGGGCAAAAGCGCCCAGTTTCCGTTGCATGTTTGGTTGCCCGACGCCATGGCAGGCCCCACGCCGGTCAGCGCTCTAATTCATGCGGCGACGATGGTCGCGGCGGGTGTGTATCTGGTCGCTCGAGTTTACCGATTGATGACGCCGGATGCTTTGATGATCGTCTCAGTTATCGGGTGTTTGACACTGATTTTGATGGCCCTTGTGGCGATTGTGCAAGTCGATATCAAAAAGTGCCTCGCTTATTCAACGCTATCGCAACTCGGCTACATGATCTTTGGTTTGGGTTGCGGTGCGTGGGTGGCGGCTCTATTCCATCTGATTACGCACGCCTTCTTTAAGGCGATGCTGTTCCTGTGTTCAGGGCAGGTGATCGAAGGATGCCACCACGAGCAGGACATGCGTAAAATGGGCGGCCTGATCAGGAAGATGCCCGTTACAGGATTTACGTTCTTGATCGGTGTCTTGGCGATTTCTGGCGCGGGCATCGCGGGAACGAAAATGGGCTTGGGCGGTTTCTTTAGTAAGGATGAGATTCTCGCCGTATCGTATGCCCGCGCGTTCGAGTGGGATGTTTACGGAAAACATGAAGTGGGTCATGGTCACGCCTTAGCCACCACGCCCCGTGGCGATGTCGAGGTGATCCTAGCGGCTATGCCGGAAGAGGATCCTCTGCACGAAGAACCCACCCATGCAAAATCTCTCGGCAGTGAGGATTTGCACGCAGCGGATCACGCACACGGCAATGCTCATGCTAGCCA
>JANQHN010000062.1 GCA_028282665.1 Phycisphaerae bacterium
AGTCAACAAACCGCAACGACATCGAGTCACGTAAGCCCGATTAAGGTCGTTATGTTTCAAATCAACCTTGCCAATTCCATGAAGCCATCAACCAGTAAACGCCGCCTGGAACAACTCGAAGTCCCCCATATCGACGTCGACGTCACTATCCAGGTCCATCGCATCACAACCTGGATCAAGCGCCGTATTCGGACCCGTCATGCATGATTCGAAATCGTCGAAGTCGAGCAAATCAACATTTCCATTACAATCAAAGTCCGCCGCAACGCCGGTACAGCCGCCCAATTCGCCATCTGACGATAGGTTCTGGATAAAGAGATCGTTGGCATCATTCCGAGCATCAGCCCAAACCAACATGGCATCACCGCTAACGGCAGTATCCAGTGTAAGGCGTGATTTATTGCTGGCGATCGTCGACACTCCAACGACGTTGCCAGACCAAACGTAGTTGCCGTCGTTGTCGAGTCCGGCTGCTCGGATCGTATCATCGCCAAATGAAGGCGAATCTACGTAATACACAACTGCACCATCACCCATCTGTTGGTTGCGCACTTGCGTCAAGTCATTCGAACCGAGTGGGATGATTTCCAGACCATTGTCCGACCATTGACGAATACCGCTTGACGAAATCTTCTGGCCAAAAACTCCCTCTTGTGACTGATTGGAACTTTGCTCCACCCAAAACACAAACGTCTCCTGTGTCGCTGCATTAAACGATACGGCTGGATTCACGCGGGCCCGACCGGGCATCGTGGCTACTTCGACACCATTGTGCGCAAACACTTCATTTCCCAATGAATCAACACGCTGCACATACGACTGGAGTGGCGATGTCGTGTACCAGGCGAACACTGCTCCACCAGCGCCATCGGGAAGAAACGCAGGGAAATTGCCAAATTGCAAAGAACCACTATCAAGCACGCGCACGTGATTCGCATTCCACATCTGACTACCGCCGGCCGAGATTTTCTGAGTCCAAATATGCCGGGGATCGAAGAAACTGCCGCTTTTGACCCACGATGCAATGACAGCACCGTTGTCGGAGGTGTTGAGATCGGCCAACGCAAATGTGCCGCCATCCGGGTCAGCGAGCGTAAGATCGTCAAACCACATACCATTTCCGTTGCCGTCCAGCCTCTGAAACTGAATCGTCGAATCGGCCGTCCACCCAGCCACGGCGAATCCATCGCTGGTTACGGCGATTTGGGGCGCGGCGAAAAACGCATTGCCGCTGGTCAATTGCTTACCCGAACTGCCCCACAAGAGCGCCCCGTCAAGTGCGACTTTATTGACTGTGATCTGCGTGGAGCCGGAACGATCGTCGCGGAAGATGAGCAGCGCATTGCCGGCGAGGTCAACATCCAGATCGTAGTCCTGCGTGGAGGTAAAGGAGCGATCAGCCACAAGCACTCCATTGTGCGACCATTGCTCCGAGCCGTCCGGTCCAATCCGCTGCAAATAGACATCGTACCCACCATTGGCATTGTCGAACCAACTGATGTACGCCCCGCCGTCGCCGACCGCATGGATTTTCGGTTGATTCTGCTCACCGTTACGGTCTGCAAGCAGGAAGTTGACCGTTGGATCGGCCGACCATTCCGCCAGTACCGAAGATACAATAAACAACATTAGCACAAGCACGAACATCAAGTATGCAATTTTCATCGTGTCCCGCTTCCTTTGTTGTAAATAAATCCAATAGAGCGCATGCACTACACACGACTGCAGATTAACTGCGAAAAAACGATCTTAAATGCCTTGTTCGAATTGATAGGGCGACCGCTCCAAACCATTATTCTACAAATTGGGTTTTGCCGACTCAATGAATTCGTAAATTAAAAAGATCAAAGAGACTGCTGCAACCAGAGTATTGCAAGCCGGCCGGCCGACAATTAAATGCAAAAAGACCGCCCCTCACTCAGAGAGGCGGCCCAAATTCCCGAGTCATTCGGCCTGTGATCGGCCTAGTTCAACTTCTTGGTTAGCTAATCGATACGTGACTAGCCTTGCGGCTTGTAGGTCTCGACGAGATTCGCTACCACGCTCGGATCGGCGAGCGTCGAAGTATCGCCAACTTTGTCGGGCTCACCCTCAGCGATTTTTCGAAGAATACGACGCATAATCTTCCCTGAGCGGGTCTTGGGTAGGCCTGGAGCCCAGTGAATGACGTCCGGCGTCGCGATGGGGCCAATTTCCTTACGCACGTGTTTGACCAGCTCCTTCTTCAGTTCGTCGGTGTACTCTTCACCGGCGTTGAGCGTGACGTACGCATAGATACCTTGCCCCTTAATCTGATGCGGGAAACCAACGACCGCTGCCTCAGCGACTTTCGCGTGAGCAACAAGAGCGCTCTCGACCTCGGCGGTTCCCATGCGGTGACCGGATACGTTGATAACATCGTCCACACGGCCGGTGATCCAATAGTACCCGTCCTCATCGCGTTTGCAGCCGTCGCCCGTGAAGTACAGACCTGCGTACGAACTGAAGTAGGTCTCTTTGAAGCGTTGATGCTGACCGTAAACCGTCCGCATTATGCCAGGCCAAGGCTCTTCAATGCAGAGCACACCCGAACCCGCGCCGTCGATGGGCTGACCTTCACTGGTGAGCAGCTTGGGTTTGCAACCGAAGAACGGCAGAGTCGCCGAACCTGGCTTGAGTGGGAACGCACCAGCAAGCGGCGTAATCAAAATGCCGCCCGTTTCCGTCTGCCACCACGTATCGACGATCGGACAATTTTCGTGACCGACCACGCGGTAGTACCACATCCACGCCTCTGGGTTGATCGGCTCACCAACGGAACCAAGAAGACGCAAACTCGACAAGTCACGCTTATTGACCGGATCATCGCCGTCACGCATCAGCGCGCGAATTGCCGTCGGAGCGGTGTAGAACTGGTTGACTTTGTACTTGTCACAGACATCCCAGAAGCGGCCCGAATCGGGATAGGTCGGAATACCTTCGAACATGATCGAGGTCGCACCGGTGACGAGCGGACCGTACACAATGTACGAGTGGCCCGTAACCCAACCGATATCGGCAGTGCACCAATAGATGTCACCCTCGTGATAATCGAAGATGTACTTGAAGGTGGTCGCGGTGTAGACCATGTAACCGCCGACAGTATGCAACACGCCCTTGGGCTTGCCGGTTGAACCGGAAGTATACAGAATAAATAGTGGGTCTTCCGAATCCATCCACTCGCATTCGCACTCAGGCGAAGCATCGGCCATAACTTCATGCCACCAGACGTCGCGGCCATCCTTCATCTCGATGGAAAGCTTGTCCTTACCGACGCGTTCGTAGACCACACAAGTCTTCACGTTCACGCCCTGCTTTGCGGCGAGATCCATGGCTTCGTCAGCGTTGGCCTTAAGCGTAACGGCTTTTGCACCGCGGAATACGCCATCGGTGGTGATAAGGAAGGTGCACTCGCAGTCGACGATACGATCCGACAGCGACTCGGGGCTGAATCCACCGAAAACGATCGAGTGAATCGCGCCGATACGGGCACAGGCGAGCATCGCGATGGCGAGTTCTTTGACCATCGGCATATAGATCGAAACGCGATCCCCCTTCTTCACGCCATTACTTTTGAGCACGTTGGCAAACTTACAGACTTCAGTGTGAAGCTGCCTGTAGGTGAGCTTCGCCTCTTCGCCGGGCTCGTTGCCTTCCCAAATGATCGCAACCTGGTCGCCGCGCGTATCCAGATGGCGATCCAGGGCGTTGTGGGTAATGTTGGTCTTGGCACCCAGGAACCACTTGATCGAAATGTCGCCTTTGAAATCGTACTCGCGAACCTTGTTCCACTTCTCTTTCCAATAGAAGCCTTCAGCGATGTCCGCCCAGAAGCCTTCGGGGTCACTGATGGAGCGATCGTACATTTCCTTGTACTGTTCCATCGATTTGATGTGCGCCTTCTCAGAAAAAGACGCGGGCGGTGGAAACACGCGGGTCTCAGCACTCTTCGTGTCACTCATAATCTATCGCTCCCTCAAACGTAAACGACTGGGCTAGCCAAGACCCGCATCGCCTGCGGCCCCGATTGCAATCGGGATTCCCAAGGTGATCTGTGGGGGTTAGCCTGGACTGCCCCTACTCCAATAAGAAACCTTTCACACGGCGACGATAAGCAATCCCGACGCCTTACAACAAAGCTCAGATTTTATTAGCGACATCCGAGTTTGTATGTCGTTATATATTCATTTGATCGATCAGGCGAATAACGCCAGTCACGGTACGCCCGGTCGCGCCCTGATTTTCAGTCACCACGGACCTGGCACGCCCACCGGCATCCGAAGCCATCGACTCATTTTGCAGCAAGTTCAACACCGAGGCAGCCAACGTTTCGCTGTCCTGAACGAAGAACACTGCGCCAGCCTCTTTCAGCGCCTTGACCGGCATGGCGAAGTTTTCCGTGTGCGGTCCGACGACAATCGGTTTGCCCAGTGCAGCAACCTCTATCGGATCAGAACCACCCATGGGAACCAACGATCGCCCAACGAATACCACATTGGCGAGAGCGTAAAACTTGCGAAGCTCGCCCATCGTATCGCCCAGGATCACTGATCGTTCACCAGATTTTGCGGGTGACGATCCATCCGGGTAATCACTTCGCCTAACGCAACTGAACCCGGCCCGCTCGATCAATTTACGAACTTCGTCAAAACGCTCGGGCTTGCGCGGAACAATGACCAACTGGGGCTTGCGTAACTCAGCAGCACCGGCGCTCCCGATCGCGTCCTCAGGTTCAGCCGACACTGTGTCTAGAAGGATACGGTAGGCACCAAGAGCAATCAACTCTTCTCCCGGACCCGTGCTTCCGCAG
>JANQHN010000085.1 GCA_028282665.1 Phycisphaerae bacterium
CGCCCGCAACATGCGCGCGGCACGCAGCAGCCGCAGATGGTGGCACGCAAGCGCAGCAGAGAGACCAAGCTCGTCGGCGATGTCGCCGGCTGGGAGCTCACGGTCCATGCAGGCCACCACGATCGATAGGCGCGTTGGGTCTGCCAGCAGGCCAAAAGTTTCGGCAAGTTGGGCGGCTTGATCTGGCTGCAACTCAACATTTTGCATGGACAAACATTTAAACAGTTATTTGATCATTTTCAAGATTGGAACGTATTTTTTGTGCGGCAGCTCAAGCGTCGGTTGACCGCTTCCTTGACCAGACGCGGCGCTATTGAGCGGAACAGTGTTACGTCACAGCAGGCGGGGTCAGGATAACGATTCGGTCGGGGCATAGCTTCTGCCGCCGCAGGCGCTTAAAGACCTCGACGCTCTAACGTCGTTGTACGATCCGCCCCATCGCGCGCATCTGCGAGGCGCTCGACTATCAGCCCGGCGACATCTTGCAACTCTGCCGCTCTCAAAGTGGTGTCTATGCGCCACAATTGGCCAGCCGATCAAAGCCCTCGCACCGAAAGCACGCGCCAATTACCAGAAAAGCAGGACACGAACCCGCTTGATTTCATCGCCCCCTGCCGGATCGCGTACGCTTCACACGTTTTACTGCCAGCCTTTTTCTGCCTGTCATTGACGCAGTACATTCCTCTCGGCGTGACATTATAGATCGACGCGCCAACTGGCCGGCTCTGCCCGCCATACGCGATTGGCTCTAATCGTTTCGCTGTTGACCTTCACACACCGTGAGTCGAGCCGGACACCTGTCTCGTCAAGGTGCAGGATCCGCGGTCGTCATCTTACCAACAGACCGACCTGGGCCTCCTCTATCGTCATGCGGTTGAAACGAGAGGAGCGCAACCATTGATTTGGTCTAGACCTCTCTTATGCTAAGATATGGCGTCTGAGAACGATATGTTGCGCCCGCTTTAGTTGCGTCAATGCGCCCACAGCTACTATTGAGTGGAGGTGCTTGACAGAGATGAAGTCGTTCTGGCCACCGCTCATGAGATCGCTCAGAAGCGTTCGTGCATTGAGGCGTTATGGAACGGCAATTCTCACTTTGCGTCGATTAATCAATAAGAAAGGATCGAACGGCGGTCGAACTCACCTCTCGCATTTGGCAACTCAGACTGCCGGTTTGCACTTTCTCTCTTTGCTTTACTCGTATGACAAGCTCGGCTGGGGCACACTCTTGATTGTCGCCCCCGAAAACAAAACGCTCCTTAGCTTTGATATCGATAGCCTTTCACGGTACCGCCGTTGGCTACTATATTTGCCGCGCGGTACCTTGGACCTGTACTACGATGCCAAAGGTGGCGAAGGGCAGCCGACATTTTATGCGCTCGGCGTCAACGCCCTTCTCCACAAGCCCAAGACGACCCACGCAAAAATCGGAAGTCTTGCAACCTGTGCCGCTATAGCGACCTATCCGCAGCGTCGTGAGATGTTAAAGGATGCGGTCGCCTCCCTAGCGGGCCAGGTCGATCATCTATTTGTGTATCTGAACAACTATCGTGAACCTCCGTCCTTCCTCCTAAAAAAGAAATACGAGAACAATGTCCACTTTGTCCTGGACACCAATTCTGAGTACCGTGCAGCAGCAAAATTCTATTGGCTTTGCAAACACCGTTGCTACTGGCTGCTTTGCGACGATGACATCGTCTATCCCCGCGATTACGTAAAGTTAATGAAGGCCAAGATCGACCAATATGGCCGACAAGCTATCGTTGGCGTTCACGGGGTTATCTTTGAGCAATCGTCACAAGCCCATCTCCTGCATCATCGTATCCTTTTCGAGCGGGCTCTTCGTTGTGACAGCGAAGTTCATATGCTTGGCACTGGCACGATTGCTTTTCATTCATCGATCCTGTCAAGCGCCGACTGTCGGCGTCTGCTGCGTTATCCCGTAGCGAATGACGAAGCACTGGCGGTCATTAGTAGGGCACGAGGAATCCGTCAGATTGCTGTAGAGCGACGGCCTTATTGGCTTCGCTCCAACCACCGCATGAACTTTGGTATTTTTGAGGAAACGCAACTCCTTGGTCATCAATCACAGCAGGTAACGCGAATCTTGGAGTGTGGCACGCCTTGGTCAACGCTCGCTCTGCCGGATGAGCTGAAAGCCGTCACAAACCAATGAATATCATCAAGCTTGAGAACGTCAGTATTCATTTCACCCTCTATGATGCTGCAGCCCGCTCACTCATTCATACGGTCGGATCACGAACTGTCGGGCCGCCTCCCCGCACCGTCGGTCGCAAGGTCGTTGTCACCGCCCTCGACAATGTGTCCTTCGCTATAGAAGAAGGCGAGCGCGTGGCGCTTATCGGCCCCAACGGCTCTGGCAAGTCGACTCTGCTCCAGGTTATCGCCGGGATCTATACCCCCAATAACGGAACAGTCGACGTCCGCGGCATTGTTTCGCCACTGTTCAATTCGATGCTCGGTATCAACCTGGATTTGACCGGTTTAGAGAACATCAGGGATCGTGCGATTCTCTTTGAGATTCCTCGATCCCAAGTTTCGCAGCACATCGCAGAAATGACAGAGATCTGCGGTCTTGGCGAGTATCTCGATCTACCGGTGCGTTCCTACTCCACAGGGATGCGCGCACGATTGGCGTTCGCCCTAAACCTGTTGCTGAAGCCAGATGTATTCCTAATCGACGAGTGGATCGGATTTGTCGACTACGCGTTTTCGCAAGTCGCCGAACAGCGCATGATCGACTTGGCTAACGAGTCACGCGTTATTGTCATGGCCTCGCATAATGAGGAGATCCTGGAGCGCGTCTGCACTCGGGGTATCCTGTTGCGCGCCGGTCGCGTGGAATATGACGGTGACGCCTTAGAGGCCTTGCGTAGATACTATCGGCGCAGCGGCCGCCAAGGAGAATTGACGTCATGAACGCGCAGGACGTCAAACACGCGGCGAGATTATTTGCCCGTGGCTTATCGCGCTTTCAAGTCGTCAACATGTTCACCACGCGTGAACTCCGTCAGCGCTATAGGCGTTCGACGCTCGGTCCATTTTGGGTCACCGTCAGCATGGCGGTTTGGATCGGCACGCTCGCTTTCGTTTTGGGTCGTGTTTTTGACGCAGACACCAATAAACTACTTCCATTCATCTCGGTCAGCATCATCTTGTGGACGTTTCTTGCCACATCGCTGAACGAAGCTTGCATGGCCTACGCTTCCAATGAGGATTACATAAAGACGATAAATCTACCGATCACGATATACGTCTACAGAGTTGCTTGGGCGAATGCGATCATCGCGGCGCATAATTTTATCGTCTATATCGCCGTTGCAATACTGTTCTCATTTATCTGGAACGTTCGCTTCTTGGACGTGATCCTAGGGCTTTCGCTTTTCGTATTAAATTGCCTATGGATGATGTTCATCCTTGCGTTACTTTGTGTAAGGTTTCGGGATACTCAATCTGTCGTTGCCTCCGTCTTGCAGGTCATGTTCTATCTCACGCCTATAATCTGGATGCCGTCCTATGTTACAGTCCATAAACGCTTATTCATCGACTTTAACCCTCTTTATTACCTTTTTGAAGTGGCCCGAGCGCCGTTGCTTGGGCAGCCTTTGAGTTCGACAGCGGTTATCGTAACGATTATTGCCGCCATGCTGGGCTGGACGTTGACACTGTTGCTTTACGCACGTTGGGCCAAAAGGATACCGTTTTGGGTATAAGATGAAGATCGAGAGCATCGGCGTGATCATTCCGGCACGGAACTGCCAGGAAAGGCTCTTCGATGCATTAACCTCCGTGCTGCGCCAAACGCGCAAACCTGATCAGGTATTGATTATCGACGACGCATCCGATCCACCTTTATTTGTACCACAAATAAGCTGCACTGCTTGCCCAGTCGAATTGGTTCGGCTTGAGACACGTCAAGGTGCGGGGGCGGCGCGCCAGGTGGGTCTCAGGCGCATACGGACGACACACATCGCCTTCCTCGATAGCGACGATATTTGGATTGAGGAGAAGCTAGAGCGGCAGCTCCATTTCTACCGAGAAATCGGTACTCCGAACCTAACGGCGATTTCATGCGGTTGGGTGCGCGTCGACGATGCGGGGCGTTGTCTGGGAACACGCATTCCCCGATCGAGTGAAAGACTAATAGATTTCGCAAGTGGCTGCTGGTACTGCCCAGGAACTACCATTATCGCATCGGCAAGCGAACTCTTACAAGTCGGCGGCTTTGATCGGCGCTTACGGCGACTTGAGGATCTCGATCTCTTCTTCCGATTCGCCTTACGCGGCGGAAGGGTCGCAGTCGCGCCGTTCATCGGCGCAAGAATCACGAAGAGCAAAGGGGCAAGCTACGATGTCGTCAGTTCATCGGCGCAGCTTGTGCGTGAGAAGACGCTCACTGAAGACCTCTTAGGCCAATGCGCGGAAGCACGAAACGTCATGCGCCGACTAGAGTCATGGCTTTCAGTTGAGCAGGCTGTTGCGGCATATCGGGAGGGAATTTATCTAAGAAGTACCATGCATATGTTGCACTCCATTGCGCTGGTGCCGCGCGTCACGTTGCAACTTGAGCATTGGTGGCGGATGGAAGACGAAGTACCATCTCCTTCGCGTTAGCTGATCTGTGATTTGCCAAAACGGCGGGCCTTCAATCGCACTGCAAGGCAGGCGCGTGGGTTGCTCTCCCAGACAGAGGTGCTGGATTCCTTCGAGGTCGAGTATCTTCGTCCGAACCGATCGATCGGCCAACAGCGGAGAACAGCCGTTTAACAAAAAGCATCGCACCAGTCGGGCGCGAGGTGATGATGCAGACTGTGAAACCACGATGCGACCGAGAAGACACCATTACGCAATCTCTCTCGTGGAAACTTGACGGCTCCATTGGCACGAAGCCACTATGAAGATGCGTGGTCGAGGGTCGGTTCTGTCCGGCGATGATTGACTTCACCATCAAATACCGAGTCTAGGACGTTCGGTGCTGCCTTGAGAAGCGCTGCAAAAATACTGCCGCTGCGCACGATCGGCTACGAACAAACAACGCCGGCCGCATTTATGGACGAGCTTGTGCGCGCAGCCGTCGGGCTAGTCATCGATGTGCGCGCGGTTGCAGCCTCACGCCGGCCCGGATTCTCTAAGCGCCAGCTCGCGGCTGCGCTCGATGAACGCGGGATCGGTTATTTGCATCTGCGCGGGCTCGGCACGCCGAAGGAGGGTCGGCTCGCCGCGCGCACCGGCGGTCGTAAGTCATTTGTCCGTATCTACGAGGCCCAGCTTTCAACGCCGGAGGCGTGTGAGGACCTCGATGCACTGGCTGAACTGGTGCGATCCGGCCAGTCTCTTTGCCTCTTGTGCTACGAGCGCGATCCTAACCACTGCCATCGCATGCGCGTCGCCGAGTTGATGGCCGAGCGCACCGATGTTGCCATCGAGCATTTGTTCGCGCTCCCGACCCCGGTCGGTAGCGCGTAAGCCAGAGTGCGATTGCTCGAAGTTGAACCAAGCGCGCTCTAGAGCACGATTGCTTTAGGTCGATTCAATCGCGCTCTCTTTCTCTTTGTTTTGTCGCATGATCTTGTCCGAAAAGTCTGCCAACTTTTCGGGATCATGCTCTAGC
>JANQHN010000007.1 GCA_028282665.1 Phycisphaerae bacterium
ATTCTTCTTCCATGACGCCATCTACAACACAACCGATGGAGTTGAGATCGGTCGGCACGGGTGTGTCCGGTCGCTTCACATTCGTGATCGTCCCTCCGCCCGCCTCCTTAAACGACACAACCAAAGGATCAATTGCAACCTTCTGCCACTCTGATGACTTCACAGGAGCGTTCACAATCGCCGCACTCCCCGAATCGAACCCCGGTGCTGGCGTGGGAGACTCCGGTGACCGATCGACCACCACATGACTCCCTTCGGATGGAGTATCCTGCGGCAAAGCGGCAACATCCGGAACCGCCGTCGCAAACGCGCCGACGCTTTGAATTTCGTCGTTGTGGGCAATGGCGTCAGGCGTTACCTGATCTTTTTTTTTTGACGGCCCATTCGCCGACTCACCAGATAATGCCTGACTCGAAGCAAGTCCGCCAACCTGCGATAGCAGCTTCGTCACGTCGCTGAAGTTTTGACTCATCGCCATTCGAACGACGGCGGCCTCCGCTAACGCCCGCCCAGCTCCACTGGACTTCACGCTACGGCGAAGCTCCTCCAAAAGTGTAATCATGTAAACAAATGTCGGCGCATCGAACCTTCTCGCCTGCGGGGTAAGTCGCTCACGCATCGCCTCCGCCACGTCGCACAAGTCTGTGTTCAACCCACATACATTGAGCAGCATCAGCGTACGAACATGCTCGATCAAATGGTCGCACAAGCGTTCGATGGTCCGCCCGGTTTGCAGTGCGTCGTCCACAGCCTTGAGCGCCCCTCCAGCGTCGTTCTGCGCAACACACTCCATGATCGCAAACGCAAGCTCATCATGCGGAGGTGGAAGCACTTGATTCACAATTTCGTTTGTCAAGTGCTCAGAATCGTACGACAACACCGTATCTAGCAAAGAAAGCGCGTCTCGCATCGAACCATTGGCTAGTCGCGCGATCCTGCGAAGAACCAACTCCTCAGCCCCGATCTTCTCACGGTCCAGGATGGCCTGAAGATGCCCGACAATCGCAGCGATATCGATTGCGCGAAATTCGAATCGCTGACAACGACTCTGAATGGTCGCAGGCACTTTGTGCAGTTCCGTTGTCGCAAGCACAAATTTAATGTGCGAAGGTGGTTCTTCCAGCGTTTTGAGCAACGCATTAAACGCCCCCACAGACAACATGTGGACTTCGTCAATGATGTAAATCTTGAAGCGAGAACGGGCAGGCCTGTATGTGGCGTTACTGCGCAGTTCGCGGATATTCTCCACGCCAGTGTTACTCGCCGCATCGATCTCGACAACGTCCACATCTTCACCCTGTGAAATCGCGACACAAGAGTCGCACTCGCAACAGGGTTGAGCGGTAGGCGCATCCGACGAAAGACAGTTCAACGACTTCGCGAGGATGCGGGCCATCGAAGTCTTGCCTACCCCTCGTGTCCCCGTAAACAAGTAACCGTGGTGAAGGCGCCCGGAAGCAATGGCGTTTTTGAGGGTATCCGCAATGGCATCCTGCCCCACGACCTCATCGAACGTGTTGCTACGATATGCACGAGCTAATACGCGATACGCCACGATTGCCTCCGCAAATCCATTCCACAAACGCCACCGATCATTCCACTCAGGCGGTCTCTGCTCCCGGTACGAACGGGACATCCAGGCTGTCGGTTTGGAAACATAGGCCTTTGGCGATAAGCACGACCGGCGAATCCTGACGACCAGGCTAACCACGGCACCCGAATGAGACAGATGGGCTGCTCGGTCTCCCGCCTGACCCGTTGCCTACCGCACCCGCTGCATGGGGCCTGGTCGTCAGGATTCGCCGACACAAAATCAACGCCCAACGATGCCGGTACACGCCGCGACCGCGACGTGCGGGAGGGGCATCTTAACACCAACTGCATCCTTTGTGAATCCGGGTAGAGGATAGGACACACCCACATAATCGCACAACAAATGCCTGCCCATCCGCCGCATCATTGCGTCAAAAGACGTCAACCGCCTCCCATTGTCGAGGATTCGCAGTGGGCGCATTGTCGAATGTCGGTGTACACTGTGCAACTATGGAACTGACTTGCATCGAGTGCCGGCATGTGGTTGATTTGGGTGGGACGGAATCTGCACGATGCCCGAACTGCGGTCATATCGTGCGTGTCCCGGCTAGCCAACGTCCCGCCGCGCCACCGATCGCCCCTGCCGTGACCGATGGTGCCCCGCCCAATTCGCCGGAACATCCCTTTCTTGAAGGCCACGAACCCCAGCGAGTGACCAAACCTGCCGCAGTCGCCTCGTTAGTCTGTTCGCTCGTCGTTTGCATTCCATTCGTTACACAGGCACTCGCATTGGGTTTCGGTATTTTCGCCCTGGTTCGCAAGCGCAAGGAAAACGAACGGGTAACAGCTGCTTGGATCGGAATTGTACTTGGGACTCTTGCGCTCATCGGATGGGGAGGAGTCTTCTTGTTAATTCCTCAAGGACCGGCCTGGGCAACCGGCGTTTGGACCACTCCACCTAATCCTTCTGGCAACAACTTTGAATGGCTAACCGTCGAAAAGTGGGGCGAACAGATGAAGCAGATCGCCCAAGCGATCAAAATGCATCGCCGCGACTACGGTGACTGGCCCGACTCACTCGATGAAATGCGCGGGAATTACCTACGCCGGTCCTTCGAACTTCAGGACGGGCTGACCTTCAGACCCGTACCAAAAGACAATGAACACGGCGGCAAATGGATCCTCGTGTATTCCGAACCAACTCGCTTCGACACAAGTGCCACAGAATTGTCGAAAGATCATCACGTTGTGCTCAGACTCTCCGGGCTTGTCGAAACAATTTCCGCGGAGGCATTCAACGCAGAGATCGACGAACAGAGCAATTAAACGCGGACGAACCAAAGCGAAATCAACTCGCTCATTGAACATCGAGCTACGCTACGTTGAGGTTCCAGGTAGCATACATCTGCTTCAAGTCGTCATACCACTCTTGTATATCCGGTTTAGGGTACAGTCGCTTCCCTTTCTCACGGCCGTTAGTACCCCGCTGATACCATCGCTTCCAGTCGCGGTCCTTATGGAAACTCAGACCTGTAAGCTGCGCCAGAACATACTGAATCCCCGATCGTATATTCTCTGTCATATCAACTTGTTGGAGGACGTCGACGCACACTGGAACGATCCTCTTATCATTGTGCAAGACGCTGTGGATCATGTAACGATAGACCCAGGTGAATTCCGTCGCAAAATGGGAAATCCACTTCCATCCGCCGAAGAATACCATTCGATCTAGTGGCGCTAACCGGGAATCCGCAAAAACCCTGATGACGTGCGCAGCTCGCTGTACGCCCGAGGAATGATTCCAAGCAGTGTCGTTCGAGGCATGACCGCCACTCACTTCGCCATCACAGCGCTCGGCCAGGTACCTGACGACCCGCTCCGCGCCCGAACCGCTGCCGAGAATAGTCCAGAATGCATTCTCTCGACTTATTTCAAGCCACTCATCGGTTTTGCGATGGCGAAGTTCAAGCCAATCCCACGTTCGATCGGTGGGAAACTTACAATCCCCATCTGAGTCGTAGTTGATGTCACCCCAAACGTAATAGGGAATCTCTGCAAAGTACGGCGGAATCCCGCTCAGCTCTAGTTCAATCTTTTTTCGCAAACTTTAATACATCACTTCCAGGGAAAAAGCCAAACTGACATTCACATAAGTGGGACAACATACTCGACGAACGTCGTCATTTCAAAGTTTAGAGTTTTAAGCGAACAATCGGCAAGTATAGCAGTCCATTCACCGGCATAAACGGCCGCGCAATCACGAATACCTGCGCTCCGGTAAACGTAGTCCCAAACAAATCCAAATCGCCATCCGTGTCACCGGATAAAACAGGAACGATATTGACCTGAGTACATCGCATCTGTTCCGGCGAACACTTGCCGTTATTGGCCCACAGTAGAAGCAATGAGGCCATTTACGGCGAATCCACCTACTAGCTAAACTATGGCTTAATTACCATGAAGCAATAAATACGGTCAATCTTTCATAGAACGCCGAGAAAAGAAACTCAATCTAGAGTTTTTTCGGACACATCAATCAACCATTGCCGTGTGTATCAATCCCCTACACTGCTTGGCTGGGGTAGATTGTAGCGGACCCACGTAGTAGAAGGCATGACGGGATAGGGCACACGACAACGATAGGCAAGAAATTTATCAGGATTCCAGCCGAGACGGTTGAAACAGTATTTCGCCATTTCCGCATAGCGTGGTACGTCAGCCGAGTGCAAGACGGAAGGACCGCGCCCCAAGTAGACCACAGGAATCTCGAATGGCAACCGGGCCCGCGCGGGCGGTCGTTGATTGGGTGGGAGAACGTTTAGCAAATCCCCATAGGAAACCGTTACTGGCATAATCGGGCCAAATGCCCCCTCTTCCACAAGGAGATCAATAATCAGCACTTCACAAGGTATATGCACGCGCACACCGTGTTCTGCGACCTGATTACGATCGTCACGATAGCGTGAGAGCACGCCACGCATAATCCAGCCGTCGATGCAGGTCATGGCTGCGCGATTGCCAACGCCCAGCCCAACCAATTCCGCAAGAACGTACCCACCGCCTAGTTTAATCGTGCGAATTTCAGGGAGTGGCTGACTACAAAATTCGCGGATTAAGTGCTTTCCCGCAGAAATCGGTCCATCCGGATCCAACGGTTCGATCGGCATCGGCTTGGGGGCTTCATCGCCTTCTCCGGCATGGGTGACGGACAGTGTCATCGCAGCATCACCGCGAAGTTGCCTGAGTTGAACGTAACCTTCCACGGAAACCAAATCGAGCTTTGTCGTATCTGACGCGGTACGCAGAAAATCGCACCGGAATCGGGTTTTTGCCTGTACGCCCCAAATGTGACCGTTTGCACGGAATGCCGCACGACGGTGTTGCAGGTCGATCTGTTCGCCGTATTCGCTTTTAGCTAAGGCACTCGCCATGGACTCGAACGTTGTGCGATCTCCAGCATGGTTGGCGACCAGCTTTTCGAAGCTCGCAGCGGCGTCGGACGCGCAACCGATAACGGCGTCGGGAACCCCCCGTTTTGCAGCCGCCTTGAGGAAAGATTTCATAGCGGATGTGCCCGGAACATGCGGACCGACGGCAAGCGGTCCCGTTGCACTAGCGACTTTGAACGTCTTCCAGCACAGCTTCATATCCAAATTGAGGCTTCGTTGCAGGTCCACGGGTTTCGT
Organism: Phycisphaerae bacterium; assembly: GCA_028282665.1. Classification (GTDB taxonomy): domain Bacteria; phylum Planctomycetota; class Phycisphaerae; order UBA1845; family UBA1845; genus JANQHN01. The sequence goes on from JANQHN010000007.1 coordinate 5,220, forward strand.
GATCTCATCCGGTACATGTGCAATGACGTTGGCCAAGGCCTGCTGCAAAGTACCAAGAACGCTCTCAGCCTCCTTTTCGAAGGACAGAATGTCGATTTCAGTCTGGTTCTTCTCGTTCATACTTTAGAACTTTACAAGAAGAATGATCGAGTTTCCACGATATTTCGACCTTCTTTGAAATTTTCTTGATTATGATTGGAAATTTTCCGTATATTTTCTAGAAATTATTGATCTGAGTGATTGGACCTTGTAAACTAGCGTTTTGGAGCGTTGTGCCTCACATCTTGCCCGCAAGGCAAAAGTGCATCTGCCGGATGAAATGAGAGGCGCAGCCGGCGAGCGACGATTCAATAACAAGTCGGCGCTAACACGCCGTTCCGCCCGCCGAATGCTGACGGCAGGGAAAATCGGAAATGCGATTGGAGTTTTGACATAAAGGAGGCTTAGACGTGAAGAGGTATTCAAAAAAACTCATCACGGCGGTGGGACTGATTTTGGCTATGGCCACGACCTCGCAGGCTAACAGCAATCAGCGTTCGTCGGCGGTGCGGTCTCAGCAGAATTCGGATAAGACCGCCGCATATCAAAGGCCGAATAGTCCAACGCATTTCACCCGCTCACTCGACCACAGTTCAAACGAAGTAACCACACTCGTGGAGAAGATCGTTGATTTCGAAGACCTGAATTGGGATTCTCTTCGAGCCTGCGGCGAGCCTGAGGCAGGCGATTGTTGCGAGCCTACCGGTTCCCCAAGTTGTAACGATTCCGCCTGCTGCGAATCGGTGTGCTCCTACATGCCTTGGTGCTGCGAGGATGAATGGGACGCATACTGCGCGTACCGGGCTGCCCATAATCCGGACTGCGAATGCGCGGTGACTCCCTACGATTGCCCGGCGGACTCGATCTACTCTCAACCGCCCCGCCCTGCCGGTTTGGATTTCGTTCAGGTTTATGTTTCCGACGAGATTTCAGGGCAAATGATGTACGACCGGTTCTGGGCTGAAACCAGCGAAATTTGCGGCGTACGATGGTGGGCCGTAGCTGCCACTCCTTTAGGTGACCATTGCGGAGAAATCACGGATACTTTTCAGATCACCATCTACGAGGATAACGATGGAGCGCCGGGCGACGCCGTTGCCAGCTATCCGGCAACCACATCGGGTGTATTCGCCGGCGTGAACTACGGAGGATGGTGGCCTTACGAGTTTATCGCGTACTTTGATACCTGCCTTACCATCCCCACCGGCTGGATATCGATTCAAGGCATTAGTTCGACACCTGACTGTCGAATAGCCTTGCCGACCTCCGATTTTGGAGACGGTTACGTTTGCTCTGGTTGGGCAATGGGAATTGACTGCGGCGGACCGGGCGGTGAGCCGGGTCTCGATGCCGACCTCAACTTCTGTTTACTAGGAAATCCCTTGCCGGGCGCTTGCTGCGACGGCGTCGCGGGAACCTGCATTGACCATGTCGCTTTTGGGGATTGCCCCGATTCAAATCGATTCGAGCCGGGTCTTCTCTGCAGCGACCTAACCCCTCCCTGCGGCCAGGCA
>JANQHN010000174.1 GCA_028282665.1 Phycisphaerae bacterium
ATTGCAGTTTTCGGTTGACGCCCAATGTGCCGATCTCGATCCGTCATGCGGAAACATCGGCGCCTGTTGCGATGAGATTGCGCGTACCTGCGAAGACGGCGTTTATGAATTGAATTGCCAGGGAGGTGGGCGTCGGTTCATCCCCGGTGGCAACTGCCTCGACTTCGATCCTCCTTGCGGTGACATGGGTTTGGAATTTGATTTCAGCCCCGGTTTTGACGCACCGCCGGTGGATCTGTGTAACGAACTCATGACGCCATTTCCGCAGGATGAAGCACTCGGTCCTAAAAACCAAGTCGAGATTCCCTGCGGGATGGGCTCTACGCTCCAGTTCGAGCCCGAAGTTTACAATTTGTTAGCGAACGGCAGTCCGTTCGGGTGGGGTTTTTGGTCACATGGTTACACCGGAAACGTCTACTACAGCCAAGGGTCCAGGGAGGTGACGCTTACCTTCCCCGATGATCTTCGCGTCAAGAAGTTCTACGGTTATGTCATGCCGAATCTACTCTCCCGCCCTCATAGCTTTACGATTCTCGTAAACGGCACTGCCCAGTTGGATGAGTTGGTTGTCGACGGCACGGGAGGCGCTAAGTACTTCGGCGTTTGTGCCACTGCCGGTATCGACACGATTCAGATCATTTGTACCACGGACAGCGATTTCGCGATCGGCGAATTCGGCGTAGCCTGTTTCAAGCCGGGCGATCACTTTGGTGCCTGTTGCGATCATGTGACGGGCATTTGTGAAGACAATGTCGATGCAACCCTGTGCGCGCCGCCGTTGCAGTTTGCCGTTGATACCCAATGCAGCGCCCTCGAGGTGCCTTGTGGTAATCCCGGCGCCTGCTGCGACGATTACACGGGCATTTGCGACGATGGTTTGGTCGAGAGTGAATGCCCGATCGGCAAGCGATTCGTCGGAGGGGCCGTCTGCGCCGAACTGGATCCGGTGTGTGGCAACTCGGGTACTACGCTCCGGTTTGATGTCGGTAGTGATCCACCGCCAGCGACTCTCTGTGATCTCACGATGACGCCTTTCGAGGCCGACGATCGTCCCATATGGGAAATCGTCTCGGACGTTCCGTTGCCATGTGCCACCGGAGGCGCTATTGCGCTCGAATCGGAATGGGCGGACATTTTCCACCTCAGCATCATTGCTGAAGGTGGTTTCCTGGGTCCCTGGCCTCACGGTTACGAGGGAGATACGTATGTCGCTCTTCCTACGGGGAGTAATCCTCCCGACCTTACGTTGCGTTTCCCACCCAGTCACACGGCCTTTCAAGGTTATATCCGTGCCGACTTTGATGGTGAGCCAGTTCAGATTTATAGAATCACTGTGAACGACGGCGAAGCCGAGGTGATTCTTACGCTTGCTCCGGGCATGGTGGAGTATTTCGGCGTCTGCGCTCAATCTTTCATTGATACCATCACCATTGAGTCTCTTGAAGGAGTCGAAATTTTCAGTATTGGTGAGTTGAGCATCAGCTGCCTGGGAGCCGGAGAAGCTTTTGGTGCCTGCTGCGATCCAGTTACCGGCGTTTGCACGGATAGCGTCGATGCTTTGGATTGCGCTTTGCCGTTGCAGTTTACCAATGATGGGTTATGCGCCGATTTGACGCCGTTGTGCGGCAATCCGGGAGCGTGCTGCGATGAAATCACAGGCACCTGTGAGGAATCGATCCTTGAGGCCAATTGCCCAACTGGCAGTGGATTCCTGGCCAACAGCTTTTGCTCCGACTTCGATCCCGGTTGCGGTGAATTTGGGGTGATTTTCGATTTCACCCCCGGTACGAACGCACCGCCACCGGTTCTGTGTGACTGCCTGACGGTTGAATTCCCAACTGATCCTAGAGCGCAGGGAAGTCCGGTAGCTAACGTGCCCATTCCTTGCGTGGAAGGCGACGTGATCGGTTTTGAGCCGGAAGCCACCCATCGTGTCGGCGCTTCGATTCCCTGGGGACCGCCGGATAATATCCACGACAATGAAGACGCGTATGTCCCCATTTTACCCAGTTTCGAACCTTCGCCTGAAATCACACTTACGTTCCCATCGGGATACAACAATTTCTACGGTTACGTTTCTCCGCAAGTTAGCGGTACGTATAACTTCCAGTTGGTTGTGAACGGCACGAACACTTCCGAAGTCTTCACTGCCGACGGTACGCCCGTAGGCGGCTATAGAATACCCTCGTACTTCAGTGTCTGCGCTTCACCGCTCTACTCGCTGAAAATCATTTCGCTTGATGGCGTTGAGTTCGCGATCGGTGACTTCGGTATCTGTTGCGACCCATCGGCAGCCGGCGCCTGCTGTGATCCGTATACGGGTATTTGCCAGGACGGTATTGCGGCCGGCGATTGTCTGTCGCCGTTGCAGTTTACTGAGGGCGGTCAGTGTGCGGAGTTGGATCCGCCGTGTGCTCAAACAGGCGCCTGTTGCGACGAAACCGCGGGAACATGTGTTGATAACGTCTTCGCCATTGAGTGTGACGGACGTTTCGAGCGTGACTTAGCCTGCGACGATTTGGTACCGCCGTGCGGCGCGACGGTTTGCCTGAATCAGGCTCCTGACCGGGACGATCAAACTTTTACGTCCGACCTCAGTTGTGATTATTGCAGTCCGTCGATCAGAATTTGGGCGGACAACATTAAATTCGATGACCCCGTGTCTATTACCCACATCACGGTATGGGGCGGGTATTACCCTGACAACCAAGAGCTAGAGGGCAACTTCACATTAACTTTGCGTAAAGACAATACAGGCGTCCCGGGCCCGATCGTCATGCAGATGGGACCGACTGCACCCACTTTCCAGGTGTTGACCGGCGACGTTTTGCAAGGCGGCATACTTGAATGGCGGCATACGTTTGCACTGGGTAGTCATTGCGTTGATCTGGAGCCGGGTACGTACTGGCTCGAGGTGTACAACGACACGGCCGGCTCGACCGACACGTGGCGTTGGAATGAAGGTGCCGGTGATAGCGGACACAGTGTCAGCGGTTACGCTTGGACGACCACGCTTCCTGAGGATCCCTGGGAAACGGTCAGTACAGGTTACACGATGTCCATGCAGTTTATTTGTGGCGAGTGTGAGGCGGATCCGTGTCCGTACGATCTGGACGACAACGGAGCAGTCGGACCGGGCGACGTCGGTTTCGTCAAAAACCACTTCGGTTGTGACACAAACTTGCCGGAATGTGCAGCTTTGGACTTTGACAATAACGGAGCAGTCGGTCCCGGTGATGTGGGTGCTGTAAAAAATGCCTTCGGGCCTTGCCCGTAATTTCGAGGCGATCTTCCTCCTCTCTTCCATAGGTGTGTTTTCGCTGCCCCCTGGCGGAATCATACCAATGGTCGGCGATCGAAATGCCCGCTCGTTTACAATGGCGAGCGGGCATTGTCTTTTCCGGCCCGATCCAACGGCTCGCTTCGCGACCGGTTCGCCCTGATGTGCGAATGCCCGCCCGAACTTTGCGGCATCGGCTACACCGGGCGTTGATCCGGTACGCTCGAGTAAGCTCCAACCAGGCGTAGCGTCCGACACCGTGTATTTCGCCGCGAGAAACACATCTTGAACAACTGGTCAATGCCGGTGGTTGCCATGCAGACGAGCGAAGGTCGATACCAACACCAAGGACATCGGTTGGAGGTTTAGGTGGCGGGCGCCATGAAGGCACCCGCCCGGACTCGTTGCCCAAAACGGGTGCCTTCGCTTCCTCAACCTCCCCTTTCGCGCATCCTCATGAAAGTTATGCCGTGAACATTCGCACCGCTTCAACTTACGGCAGCGGGCCTGTAAACGACTCCATGAACAAGGCGAAATCTGCGAGGTCCGTATCGCCGTCCATGTCCAGGTCAGTCGTTCCGCCGAGACCTACGGCTATGGGCAGATAGAAATCGGTCACGTGCGGGTCCGGATCGCTGCAGCGGTTGACGGTCGCGTTGTCTTTAGCCCGCAGGCGGAGCAGGTAAAAGCACGGCGTAAGACCCGATGTGTCCCAATTGGCCAGGATGCCGCTCGCATTGTCAGAATCGTCCTCGATGTAGGACCACGTCTGCGTGATTGGATTGAAATACTGCAAGCTCCAGTCGTCGATGTTCTCGTCGAACACCGTACCTGTGACTTGGACGACCCCCTCGACATTGGCGCAAGGGCTGGGAGAGGTGATCTGAGCGACGGGCGGTGTGTTGTCGATGGTGAGCAGTATTTGGTCTGACGCAGTGGCTCCCGTTGTCGTATTGCCGGCCAGGGCTACCAGATAGTCACCGTCGGGCAGGTTGGGGGCGTTCACCCACCATGCCAGCGGGTTGTTGGTCACGGTACTGCCGTACGTGGGGTTGCTCGGATCGACCGGCAGCCAGGAGCCACCGCCGACCGGCTTGTACCGAACGATGTAATTGTCGAAACAGGTTTGCTCCCAGGCAGTCCCGTCGAAGCAGACGGTTCCTCCAACTATATCGCCATGGTTCGGGTTTTGGATTTGAACGGTATTGAAGCTGTTGTCGACGTATACGGTCAGTTCTTCCGTGGTAGCCAGTCCGCAAGCGTTGATGGAGGTGACGCGAAGCACATAAACGCCGTCGGTGAACTCAGGCTCGGTCGTATCCCAACTGTACAATGAAGACGGATCGCACACTTGTGAGCCTACATACTCTCGAACCAGAGTCCACTCGGTTTGCGGACTCGGCCAGATGCGCATGGCCTCCAGCCGGTCGCGGTCGTAAGCTCCGTCTTCATCACAGACGACACCGGTTACGGTGATTGTACCGTTAATGCAATCGAGAGGCGCAGGATAATCGATCTGCACCTCCGGGGGCGTGTCATCGTGACCGAAATAGAGATGATCGATCGCTTCATGCCCGCTGACGGCCGCTTGGATTTCGATGCGTCGGATGTCGCGTTGTGCGCGAGTGACCTGGACTGTTTGAGTCGCTCCGACGAACCCCGTTCCCGGAATAATGACTGTCTGCGCACTTATTGGCGCGCCCCCGGAAGCAGAGGCGTAGGCGCGGACGTAGTAGGTCCCTGCCCACGGTCCCAATGAAAAGCGCACGTCACCTTGTTTATCATCAAACACCATTCGCAGATAGTCACTGCTGAAATCGGGACAGCCAGTATCGATCAGCAGGACCTTGCTCGAGAAATTCTCGCCGTAAAATTCATCAGCGATGCGAAGGTAAAGAACAGGGTTTCCATCGCAAGACTGTCCAACCACGTAAAAAGTCACTCCATCCAGCTGAGTCGTTAAGGGCATATTGACGGGGAATTCCTCAAAATCAGCTAAAACGCACTGCCCTGCAGCCGGAGCTGCAACGGCGGCAAAAACGACCATCGCCCCCGCAAATGGCATCAATCGCATGCGAAACATCGTAAGAATCTCCTCTCCTAAAGACGGTTTCTTTTAGCTCGTCCGAAAAAAAGTCAGTTAACGGCGTCCCGAAACACGGGACTCCCTACCACCTAAAACGGAAAAAGCCCTTTCCGACTCACGCGCGATTGTGAAATTTGCGACTGAGAATGTGGATGCATACTATTGGATTAAGTGATTGTCGCGGGATCGTTTTTAGCGCCTGCCGATGCGTGGGGGATTGACGAATGGTGGATGGCGATTCAGATCAAGACCGGCTGTCGTTGGCGGTAGGAGGAGACCGCGCGGCGATCCAGCAGCTTCTTCTTGCGCATCACGATTGGGTGGCTGCCGCCATCGCCGCCAAAGTACC
>JANQHN010000307.1 GCA_028282665.1 Phycisphaerae bacterium
CTTGAGGTCGATCTGCGCAAGACGCACGAGCGGCGTTAGGCCAAGCACGTTGATCGAATTCTCTTCATCCGGATCGCTGGGGTAAAGCTGAAGAACCGGCGGAATCTCCACCTTGAGTCGTTCGGGTTTTGCGTGGGGACTGTTCGGGTCCTTGCGTTCGACATAAATGTCGCCCTTCACATAGGGGAGCCTCGAACGCATCTCATTGATGTTCTGATCGGTAACCGCAATACCGCCGACTTCAATAAGCACATCGCCGATACGCGGGTATTCAGGCCTAGGCTCCATCAGTTCAGGGCCCAAAGCGACAATCTCGCGCGTACGACCCGGCGCCAGACCTATCATCTGCCTTCCCTGTTCGGGATCGTGCTCCGGCGTAACAAAAGCCTTGACAATCTCCTTATTGTCCGCCGTACCCCGCTCGACAGTAAATTCGATCGGCTCGTACGGCTTGGAGAGCATGACTTCCATAAACACTTCGTTGAATTCGCGGATGCGGCTGCCGTTGATAGATTTAATATCGTCACCGGGCAATAAACCCGCCCGATCCGCAGGGCTGTCAGGTTCGACCCACGCGATTCGCGTCCCCCACACTTCCATCCCGGCGGTGAAGACAATGATGAACAGCAGCAGGGCGAACAGCACGTTCATGACAACGCCTGCACTCACGATCGCCATTCTCGCGCCGACAGATTTGTTCACGAAAGACCGCGGATCTTCCTTGAACTTGAGTTCCTTCGACTTGTCGTCGAAGTCTTCCTGCCCGAGCATTTTCACATATCCGCCCAGGGGCAGGACGTTGAACGAATAGCGCGTCTCGCCCTTTGTAAAACCGAACAATTCACGCCCAAAACCGATCGCGAACTGTTCCACGCGCACACCGGCCCACTTCGCCACCAGAAAGTGCCCGAGTTCGTGAACGAAAACGATCAGCGAAAAGCCCAAAAGCATTACCAAATAAGGCCATAGTTTAGCCCAGATGGCAAAAAGCGAGCCGAGCATCATCATTACGGGATCAACGTCCATCAACATGCCATGCATCGAGTAACCTCTTGTCGCGCCCAGCGGTCAGCTTCCAACAGCTGTTCGATCGTGGGCGTTTGAACGAATTCATGATTACGCAGCGTTTCTTCGGTTAGCCGCGCAATATCGGTGTATCCGATCTCTCCATCAAGAAACAATGCCACCGCAGCTTCGTTGGCGGCGTTAAGCACCGCACCGCTCGTTCCGCCGCGACGTGCTACCTCGTGCCCCAATCGCAGGGCAGGAAAACGCGACTCGTCGGGGGGTTCGAAATTCAGCGATAGCTTCCGACTCCAATCCAAATCCCGGGAAGGGCAATCCGACCGATCAGGCCAAGTTAACGCATACTGTATGGGGGTTCGCATATCGGGCGGCGACATTTGTGCCATAATTGATCCGTCGCGGAATTCGACCAGCGAATGAATAATCGACTCAGGATGCACGATCACTCTAATCTGATCTGGCGCAAGATCAAAAAGCCAACGCGCCTCCACAATTTCAAGCGCCTTATTCATCATCGTCGCGGAATCGATAGTAACCTTCGGTCCCATATCCCACGTAGGGTGATCAAGTGCGGACTGAACCGACACTTCATTTAATTCCGCCGCAGAGTGCGTACGAAACGGTCCGCCCGAAGCCGTAAGATAAACACACCTGACATCCTCTCGCCGCCCGCACTGCAATGCCTGAAAAACCGCTGAATGTTCGCTGTCAACCGGCAGAATCAAGGCCTTGGTTTCATGTGCTAAAGGCACCAGCACCGAACCCGCGACCACCAACGCCTCTTTGTTGGCGAGTGCAATACGCTTGCCAAGCTCGATCGCCCGTTTAGTCGCGGGCAATCCGGCCGAGCCGACCACAGCAGCAAGGACGCAGTCGCAATCCACGTTCTCAACAAGCTCGACCATCGCATCCGGACCCGTAAACACTCTAGAATCACCTTCAAGTGTATCGCGAACGTCAACATCCCCATTCGCGCCCGACAGAGCCACCGCTTCGGGATGGTAACGCAAGACTTGCTTCGCAAGCTTGCCCAAACTGTGATGAGCAGCTAGCCCAACGACTTCCCATTCATCACTAAGACCATCCAGAACGTCCAAAGCACTGGTGCCGATAGAGCCTGTCGAGCCAAGAATGATGATTCGCTTCTTCATATGGTTAGCAGTCTAAGACGTGTCGCTGATCCCTTGACGGCATTGTTCGCTTACTGCTGTACGACCGCCATGTCCGGGCGGATCGGCACTCGTAGGCATGATAGAAGCGTAACGATGCGTTCACAACCACGAGACTGAAATGCCGCAGGCCTGGGATTACGCCGCTTCGACGGAGTTCTTGCTGTCGGTCCCTCATTGATGGGCCTATAATCGCCAACGTTAACGTCAGGCGTCTAAAATCGTATATAGGAGAGTTATGAAAAAACAGCTGCTATCGACGCCACGGTTTACCGTTGAACAATGGGAACAAGACACCGAAACGGGCAGTCTGACGCGATTCGTAGTCGTGCATCCGGGCGCGGCGGTGATTCTGCCGCTAACCAGCGACGGTGGAATCGTGCTCATCCAGCAATATCGCCACGCAACGGGCGAAGTCCTGTGGGAATTGCCAGCGGGCACGCTGGAGCCCGACGAGGAGCCAATCAAGACGGCCCATCGAGAACTGATCGAGGAGACCGGATACCGAGCGGGCAAACTGCTGCCGTTTGTCACATTTTATGCAACACCGGGCATTTGCACGGAACGCATGCATGCGTTCATGGCGACGGATTTGACACCAGGTAAGCCTTGCCGCGAAGAAGGTGAAGACATCAGCGTTGCGGTCAAGGGTGTTGACGAAGTTCGGCAGATCATGCTCGGAGGCGAAATCAAGGACGGGAAAACACTAGCCATTCTGGGCTTTTATTTTCTAAAGCGTGAAATGATCAAAAAATCGTGAGGCGATATGGGTTGGCAGGATAGAGAGTACGCAAAAGAAGAAGGCACAGGCGGATCATACGGCGGTTACGCGGCGAAGCGCGGCAGCGATTATCTGATTGGCGGAAGCATCATTACCACGCTTTTGATCGCAAATGTCGTGGTGTTCTTCCTGGTACAGATGGGCCCCCTCCGCTTCGCCGACCAGGGGTACGTTGTGCAAACGATGCACGGCAACCTTCCCGCCAGGTTCGGCTGGTGGGATTTGGTTCCTGCGCTTGTCTTACAAGGGCAAGTCTGGCGTCTTTTCACCGCGCAGTACATGCACGCCGGCTTAGGTCATCTGCTTTTTAATATGTTCGGCCTCTACTTCCTGGGAAACCTGATCGCTCGACAGATGTCCCCGTGGCGGTTCTTCTGGGTGTACACAGCCTGTGGCTTGGCGGGCAATGTCTTCTACGTTTTTCTCGCAATGACCGGAGCCATTCATCCGTACATGCCGGCTGTCGGCGCATCCGGATGCATCTATGGGCTGTTGGGCATGGTGGGCTATTGGTTCCCGAATCTCACGCTGCTCGTGTTCGGCATCATCCCTATGCGGGCGCGGACCTTGGCCATCGTATTGGGGGTTATCGCGTTCATGTCGGTTCAGACGCGCGGAACAAACTATGGTGGAGAGGCGGCGCACCTTGCGGGATTGGTGTTCGGATTGTGGTGGGCCGCATGGGGGCAGAACTGGTGGACCGGCACCCGTTGGGCATTCGCGCCGAAGCGTCAGGCGGGCACCCAACGTCCGTCGCCTTTCTACGGCCAAAGTGGCGGTTCCTTCGCGCAGAAAGTGGTTCAGCGTGAAGTTGACGCGGCGGAGGTGGATCGCATCCTCGCGAAAGTGCGGGAAAAAGGCATTCAAACGTTGACCGAGTCGGAAAAGCAAACGCTCAAAATAGCCACCGAACGTGAACGGCAACGCAATGAGCGTTACGGGCGAACAGACAGGATTTGACGTTTCGGCTGTACCGTGTGGAGTTACCTCGCGTTTGGCGTGTGCATGGTCAAGTCAGACTCGTAGCGGGAGATACAGCGTTGGGTATGAGCCAATTCGACAGACCGATGGATAACCCGCTCAATTGGTCGTTCAAGATTGGGCGACTCTTCCGAATCGACATTCGACTGCACATCATCTTCATTCTGGGTGCATTCCTGATTATCGCCCAGGAATACCAAGCGGCGAAAGACGCCGGCGGACCGATTCAACACAGTAAATTGCTTCTTTACGGATTGGGCTCATACGCAATCCTTTTCGGAATCGTGTTGCTTCATGAGTTCGGACACTGCTTCGGCGCCCGTTGGACCGGTGGCGATGCGGACGAAATCCTGCTCTGGCCTCTCGGCGGATTAGCGATGGTCAGCCCTCCCCACAAACCCGGAGCACACCTCATTACGACGGTCGCCGGGCCGGCAGTCAATGTCATTATCTGCGTGATCGTTGCGGCGGTGTTAATCCTCTGGACCGGAAAGCTAACGGCGGTTCCCTGGAATCCCCTCCACCCACTTACACCGATCGACAGGAGCGCAATCACATCTTCCGCGCAACACTGGGTAGTCTACGTATTCGGTCTTAGCTACCTGCTGTTTTTGTTCAATCTGCTGCCGATGTTTCCGCTTGACGGTGGGCGTGTCCTTCAGAGCATCCTGTGGGCACGCGTCGGCTACGAACAATCGATGATGACCGCTACGATGGTGGGCATGATCGGGGCGATCTGCCTGGGCGTATTCGGCTTGTTTACGGGAGCTTCGTGGCTCTTGCTGATGATCGCCGTCTTTGGATACCTCGAGTGCTATCGTATGCGGCAAATGGCGAAGATGGGTGAGATGACGACGACGAACGAATTCGGCTACGATTTTTCCCGAGGATACACCTCGTTGGATGGTGGCGGAGCCCCCGAACGAAAGCCCAGTTTCATCCAGCAATGGCATCAGAAACGGGCAGCCAGGCGAGCCGAGAAGGAACGCATCAAAGCAAAAGAGCGGGAACAACTCGTCGAACAAATCCTGGCTAAAGTTTCACAGGACGGCCTGCGGTCGTTGACGTCGAGGGAGCGACGCATCCTGGAGGAAGAGACCGCCCGCCGCAAAAACTAATCCGGTCGAAAGTTCGATCCAGGGAGGGCAGAAGATGATACGGCTGGCGATTGCAGGCGCTAGCGGACGAACCGGACGCCGTGTGCTTGAAAGAGCACTGCACGACGACCGCTTCAAGGTGCTAGCCGCACTGACTACCTCGGTTGATCCCTTACTTAATCAGGCAGTCGCCGTCGGTGATGACTCGATCACATTAACCGACAAGATCGATGGGGGCATAGATGTCTTGGTCGATTTCACGCTGCCTTCAGGAACCATGCGCTGGCTTGGCTGGTGCATGAAACACCGCGTCGCTTTGGTCTCCGGAGTCACTGGTTTTAGCGCATCCCAACTCGAGGAAATCAACACCGTTGCAGAGCAAATCCCCCTTCTACTCGCCCCGAATTTCAGCGTGGGAATCAATCTTCTGCTCGAAAGGGTGGGCGGGATTCGACAAGCACTGGGCGAGGAATACGACATTGAGATCGTCGAACGCCACCACAATCAAAAAATGGACGCCCCCAGCGGAACGGCGAAGGCATTTTTAAACGCTTTAACGGCAACGCGCCCCGGTGACGGTAAACCGAATGTCACGCACGGTAGAGAAGGCGAAACAGGCCTTCGACCGAAAGGCGAAATCGGAGTGCATTCCCTTCGCGGTGGAGATGAAGTGGGTGTTCACGAAATCGTCTTCAGCGGACCGGGCGAAACGGTGACGCTAACGCATCGCGCACATTCGCGTGATGCCTTCGCGGTCGGGGCATTGCGTGCGGCGTCTTGGATCGTTGGCAAGCCCGCAGGGCATTATTCCTTGTCCGAGATAGCCGGTTAGAACACTTATCGATCACTCTGATCGCGGGAAATGCGTCCGGTCTCCCCGCCGGCGAACCATTAGCCGACTTCGCGGCGCTGGAAGGCCGCTACGCCGATATTGAGAATTCCGAAGGAAAAGAGCAGAGAATAGGCGGTCGCCAAGTACACGTAGCGCCAAGGGACGGCCGTCTGGTCAGATTCGGCGAACAAACCGTCAATGACATAGAAAGCGCTGATGTTGGGGACAAGGTGATACGCGCCTGAAGCAAGGAACGAATTGGCGGCGTGCTGGCCGAAAACGTTATCGGACACAATCCCGAGCCCCACCACGGCCGTACAAATCACCAGTGTCATCATTTGCCCGAATCGGGTCGAAGCCGCAAGGGCAACCGCCGCCATGATGAGTACGGATAGGAAAACAAGGTAAGCAGCAATGAAAACCTGACCGCCCACGAAGTTGCTCGCAAACGGGATCACGTCAAAGTGTTCGTCGAATTTGGTTGTCGCAGCGGCAGCCATGGTAAGAAAAAGGCAACACAGCAACACCGCGGTTGTCATGAAGTGGTTGCCGTAGAAATAATTGGCGAATCCAGCGACGAGAATCGCAAGGATAACGCCACCGAAACCCAACACGATGACAGGCATATCCCAGGGATCGCCGCTGCTCTGCAAAACGCCATGCCGCTGTGCGAGCAGGAAAACCAGGAAGCTGAGGTAATAAGCCACAACCAGTGCCCCTACGAGCCCAACGTACTTGGCCAGCATGAACAAAGGCCTGGAGACGGGCTTGGAGATGACGGTAAGGACGGTTTTCGACTCGATCTCCCGCCCCAACGCCTGGGCAGCGGTGAACGCGGCGAGGAACAGCCCGGTCAGTAGCAATGTGGAGAGCCCCAAATCGAGCAACAACTTGTCGTCGTCGGCGAGGGTGAAAGCTGCCAACCCCACGTTGAGCACCATTAATATGGCCATCACAACCAAAATCACACCGTAGATCGGCTGCCGGATGGTCTCCAGGAAAGTTCCTGCCGCAATCGTGTAAAATCTCTGGAACATTTGTCGCTACCGAACGTACATCCTGAAAACCGGCCATCAAAGCCGGTACGCTCCGCGTATGTGTGAAGGAAAGCCAACTTCTTGAATATTGGCAGTTTACGCGATTTATTGTATGCTGCTCGCCCTTCAGTACAAGCCGCGGAGCGGCTCATGAGCGTTTGGTTCTGTACGCCTGCGATAGGGGCAGGGTTCGACAACTTTACGCGAGAACGAATAAGAGTTGGGTGTAGCCTCCGGCGGTTTGTGCGTTCCATTCGAAAACACGCTGCCGGATGCTTGGTTTCTTCCGTCAACTGCAAGTATTCAAAGCACTGAAAGCACCTATGGTAGATTCATCGACGATTTCCGATCGGAAAGCGGAACAGCGAGCCCTGGTGGGATTTGTCCTCCAAGCGATGATTTGCGGCGTGTTGGTGGGTGCGGCATTGGTCGC
>JANQHN010000400.1 GCA_028282665.1 Phycisphaerae bacterium
GAACGCCCCGCTCTTCCTCCCACTCGCCCACGAAAAGCCTCCTCTCCCGATACATACCGTCGGACGCGGGCCGCACGAACTGCGCAAACCGATCGCGCGTTCCGCCATTGGCGGATGAACATTGTTCCTCGTTGTTGTCGTAAAGGGGTGGAACCAAAAAGAAACGAGCGCCACCCGATGCGCTAAAGATCGCGGGCAAACCGCCAGGCCACCGCACGACCTCGCGCACCGGGCAGCGCCCGCAGTGTATGCGCAGACGCCAACCCGTGCGAGGCGCTTTGAGAACGGTGGCAGCGATCAGTGGGATGGAACACCCACTTCTATGGCGGTTTGCCTCTCAAAGCTCAACTGCACGTACTGACTTTAGAACATCGTAGAAAGCACCAGTGTCAAGACGCATTCAAGTCTCTTACTGGCCATACGAGTTCACCAACGATAGTATGATGCATGAACAACGCTGCGTCAAGGAAAAACTGTCTCATTGAGTTATTTTTTTGACTGAAAGAATGACTCCAAGAATTGCTATCAAATTGCGAGAGGCGATGCTCGCGTACAAACGGCGAACCGGCGAGAAGATGACCTACGAAATCCTTGCCGAACGCACGGGGCTTGCGCCTGGAACATTGCAGAACATGGGCAGCCGACCTGGGTATAACGCTGGTTTAGCGACGCTTGCTAGGATCTGTGTAGCCCTCGACGTCACCCCCGGCGATCTGCTGGAACTGATCGACGACCCGCCGAAGGCAAGAAAGAAAACAAAACGTTCCGCCAAGAAAAGCAAAAAACAGTAAGAGAGCAACTTCCGACTCTTCGCCCGTTAGGGCGGACGAGGTTAGCCAGGGTGCGCGGGTCGCGAAGCGACCAAGCCCCTGGACCAAGAGCTTCCCAACAATTCCTCTCCGCCCGGCAGGGCGGATGAACATCGCCGGACAATCCAGACATTCGTTACGTGAATTCATCCATGACAAACATCCGTCCCCCACCCCGGAAACGGGGCGGGAGACCCGGCGCACACTAAGCCCAGAACGTCGACTTGACGGTTCACTGCCGAGACGAATACTAAACGTACGAAAAAGATTACGTGACATTCGAAAGACTGTCAAGAGAAAAATCATCTGACAAGTTATTTTTGTAGTTTGACAAATGAGTTCCCCGATCCTAATCAAATTGCGAGAGGCCATGCTAGCCTACAAACGCCGCACAGGTGATCGCATGACCTACGAAATCCTTGCGGAACGTACAGGGCTGGCGAGAGGTACGTTGCACAATATGGGGAGTCGTTCGGGCTATAATGCAACGCTCAAAACGATAGCCCTCATTTGCCGCGCACTGGACGTCACCCCTGGTGATCTCCTAGAACTGATCGACGACCCGCCGAAAAAGAAAACAAAGCGTTCCGCCAAGAAGAACAAAAAAAAGGGTGTATAAGCGTCCGGTAGGGCGAACGACGTTAGTCAGGGTGCGCGGGTCGCGCAGCGACCAAGCCCCTGGACCAAGTGCCTCCCAAAAAAATCCTCCCCGCCCGGAGGGCGGACGAACGCTGCCGGACAATCCAGACTTTCGTATGTGAATTCCGCCAATACCCAACGTGCATGCGCAAATCTATTCTAACTGCAAACGCCTCAATCTCTACGAACGATTAGTCCGCCCTACCGGGCGGTGTTTTTTTAAACATTCGCTAACCAGGGGCTTGCTTCGCTGCGCCCCTGGCTAACCTCGTCCGCCCTCCGGGCAGGGAAACGCATCCTCAACACCCGGCTCTCGGGCGGGAAACTTTGCCTTCGACTAACGCTATTCATTCTCCGAGTGGGAAGACAACGGCACCAGGCACGTGTTCCGTCCGTCCCTCACACTGACGGGGCGGGGCACCCGCCCTAAGCGAAAAAGAAAACAAAGCGTTCCACAAAGAAGAGCAAGAAGAAGGACGTATAAACACCCAGCATCTCGCAGGCTGCGGCGATGGCGCTCCTTGTCGATGCAAGCCCCGATGAGATCTTTATCCTGATGCGCAAGCAAAACGGCGAGCGAAGGAACGGGCGGTAAAACGCAGGCGCAAGACCATACGCCGAAATTCTTAACTTCCCTCCCTGTACGAACCAGAATGACATGATGCAGTAATGCAATTCACATATTGCTGTCTATCTCTGTAAACGCTTTCACAGACGCAATCACGCTCGTTGGCCGGCAAACTCTGCCTCTTGTCATTGCCGTAAAAAGGTGGAACCAAAAAAGAAATGGGCGCTGCCCGCATAATAAGCGCAGATACCAACCCGGGCGAGGCTGTCTTGGCAGCGTGAGGGGTCTCCCAAAGAGAACATACACCCTCTCTGGTGAGGTTGACGGTCTACCTACTCCAAGACAGATCAATACTTCTTATTTTTAACTTACTACATGCACTCACTATTTTCAAGTCTCATATATGTTGAACATATGTTGAAGCCGGACGTACTTTGAATCAGGTGACATGGAGTGGCGATCAACTGGCGCTGGATTACCAGCCCGATGGAAAGAGGCTGTCAGCGATCACTTGCAGAGCCTCTCGGGCAGGAAAGGCCTCGGTCGTTACGCATGGTGTGTCGCGGCGGAGATACTTCTTTGTATACCGCATGCACCGGCATAAACTTGGAAGACCTTGCGGAAACAATCTAACAAGAATAAATGACACAGGAATTGCGGGCATCATATTCCAAATAACAAGGAATATGCAAAGTTCAAAAAAATAATAGATTCCTCTTTCGCATGTTGAGGATCGATTTGAGAGAACCTGAAAATATAGCAAAGTGGCATATGAGTTTTAGAATCGATGTTCGGTATTGAATATTATATACGGCTAATCAGTGTATGGGGAGGTTGTGCATGGTTTATGCTAGCCGGCATCTTATTTCTTTTAAAGAGATTACGATATCGTGAAACTGTAGCCTTGTGCATACTCGCCTTCGCAAGCACTCTATCATGTATTCTGACTGGTTCATTTTTACTGTTTGAAAGCGGAATTCAGAACCAAGAAGTCGCCCAGGTAGCCTTCCTCATGATTATTTTTGAGGTCGCGAGCTATCCAGGTTTTTGGATAGCCGGAGGGCAAATATTGCTTAGCATTTGGTTCATTCGACTTGCTGTCCAAGAACAACGAACACGTCACGGGCTTTGCTGGTGCTGTGGCTATAATTTGGCCGGGAGTAGCAGTGCCGAATGCTCGGAATGTGGCTGCAATAGTTCTGAGTACCTTGACAGGCAATCACACCGACGCCTGTTTCAGCGAATGCTACTTTGCGTTGGAGTGGCAGTGGCTCTATCGCAAATTAGCTGGCAAAGCGCACAGTACATTCGCGCCCAGTCCAACCGAAGCATCCTTTGTGAAAAAGCATGGAGCAGAATTCTCGAACAGTACCCATTACAAAACGACACCGTCACATTGGATGTGTCCGACGTGGCATTTAGAAGCAACGATTCGCTCACTTTTACCGCACGGATACGGACCAATAAGAAAACTCGCATCCTTAGACGTCGACTTGAGAGTTGGGGTTCCTGGCGCGTGTGGATAAAAACTGGTGGAGATTGGCTGGAAGTGACTCGTTTCAGGCGTGACTTTTTTCTACCGCACTACCCTCTGCCTCTGAATCCGGAAGCATTTCTCATTTTAGAGGCTAACAAAGATTATTATTTTCTTGTCGATCTCCCCCTTAGCAATGATAACAAATATGTGGTAAAATACTCTACAATATGTGATGGCGAGGTCGACGTAAGCGCCCCTTCAGGTTCTCCTGAATCGCTGGTCCTTGGATTGGATCTGTGCTTTGAGGTACGCAAAGGTAGTTATTGGCGCAATCTACGGCCAACAAACTTAAGAGTGGAGTGCCCTATAGAATAAACATAACATTGGTGTGTCTTATCTCTTCACTACAGATCCGTAAAGGATAGACTCAAGACAACACCCCCCAAGGGTAAGCTCTTCGATGTACGATGATCCGTCAGTAGGGTCAGATTACTCTCTTGAGCGTCTGTTTTGGCAATACAAGGTATGGTTGGTCCGCTCATACGTCCTGCTCCGTTTCAGGTAGCTTACTTCGCGATCATTCCTCGCCCGTCAGGGCGAACGAACGTTGCCGGACAAATCGGATCTTCGCATATGAATTCACCCAATACCCAACGTGCATGCGCGAATCTCTTCTAACTGCAAACGTCTCAATCCCTACGAACGATTCGTCCGCCCTACCGGGCGGTGTTTTTTTAACATCCGTCAACCAGGGGCTTGCTGCGCCGCGCCCCTGGCTAACGTCGTTCGCCCTCCGGGCGGGGAAACGCATCCTGGATACCCGAACCCCTCGAGCGGAACAGCGCATCCTCGACATCCGGACTCTCGGACGGGAAACCTCGCCTTGAACTAGCGCCATTCATCCTCCGGGCGGTGAGGCGCATCCTCGATACCCAACTCCTCAGGCGGGATAACGTATCCTCGACATTCGATCTTCGGGTGGGAAATCTTGCCTGGGACTAACGCCATCAATCCTATCGAGTGCGAAGATACATTTCCGGCTAACATCGTTCGCCCTATCGGGCGGGGAAGCGGTGGACCAAGGCATCGTCAGGCATTAGAACACCATCGGTTTGCCCTTTTACTACCGTTTTCAGTACGAGGCATCGACAGGAAGACAACCATGAGCCACGCACGCATGTATCGCGATCTAGCCTATTTATGGCCGTTGGTCAGTCCGGTGGAAGAATACGTTGAAGAGGCCGAAGTTTTGAGGGCGGCTTTTAAAGACCGATTGGGCCCCGGGCGCCACTCGCTGCTCGATCTGGGCATCGGTGGAGGTCATCATATAGCGCCGCTGGTCGGCGACTTCGACGTGACGGGTGTGGACCTGTCGCCCGAAATGTTAGCCCACTCGAAACGCTTGAACCCGGACGTCGATCATCATGTCGGTGACATGCGAACGATTCGTCTCGATCGAAAGTTTGACGCAGTTTTGATCCACGATTCCATCGGCCACATGCTTACCGAGAACGACCTGCGTGCCGCTGTGGAGACGGCCGTCGCCCACCTCCGGCCCGGCGGTGTCCTGATCGCCTGTCCGGACTGGTGCCGCGAAACTTTCCCCGACGAGCATGTCACCCACTCAACAAACCGCCGCGGCGATACCAGCCTCACCTGCATCGAGTACCTGTACGACCCCGACCCCACGGACACGACCGTCGAACTGCTCGTCTTCTACCTGATCCGCGAGAACGGACACGTGCGAGTCGAGCAAGACCGCCTCATCGTTGGTATCTTTCCAAAACAAACCTGGTTTGAGCTGGTCGAACAAGCCGGTTTTGACGTCGATCCGCAATCGTTTGCAAGTGCCAAATATGGAGAGGAGCCGGTGTTGTTAATCGGTGTTTTTCGCGGCTGATAGAACCATCACAAAGACCAGCAACCTCGATGAATCTTTGATCACACAGGAGAACCGCACATGTCATGCGTGACGCATTTTACTCGGCGGAAGATCGAGGCCGAGATGATACTGCGAATTTATCAAGAAATGTGTGCCGCCATGGACCATACCGCTGCATTGGAAATCCTTACCCGAACCATAGAAAACGCCGCTACCGAGGAAGGGCAACGTTTTGCCGCCCAGGCCGGTGAAAAAACCAGCCTCGCTCATTTTCGGACCGTACTGGCGGATTGGGATGAAGCATTGAAAACGGAAATGCTCGAAGAAAGCGACGACATCCTCCGGTTTAACGTAGTACGCTGTGACTACATCGAAGCTTACAAGAGCCTGGGTTTGCCACCGGAATTGGTTGCTCTTCTGTCGTGCCGCCGGGATGCGCCCTTCGCCAAAGGGTACAGCGAACGAATTGAATTCACGCGCCGCGGCACTTTGGCGGAAGGACACGACTGCTGCGATTTTTGTTATCGATGGATTAAGAACGAGGAATAATCAACAGGCTAGGCACCCCGGATGTATCCACCTGGCCGCTTTCTCCCCTTGACGCTGCTCGTTCTTTCTCTTCCTGTTTATATGCGCATTTCATTATCGCTCCTTCCCGGCACGGGGATTGCCGGGTGTCGTACGTTGCCCTACGCTGCCCAGCGTGGGGCGATAATCTCGGACCGGTTCGCCGGCGCGGCGAATGGGTTCGATTGCCCAAGAATTATACCAAGGTCCGCCGTCCGACTCGCCGATAGCCTACGCGCTCGGGGCCGGGCGGGGTGGAGTTTCAGCAGTCCCGTAATACTCAAACACCCTCGCTTCAAGTTACCCGAGAGGTTCACGATGGTCGGCGCGAAAAACGCCCGACATGCACATCTGGCCATTTAATCGTGGAGACGAAAAGCGTGGACAACAGCCTGACTATGTCATCACACACTCTCGAAGCGGATAATCACAAGCTCAGCAAAGCGGATTGGCTCGCCATCGTGATCGGAGCCGCCGCACTCGCCGCACTTATGGTCGCTCATTTTACCGGCGATCATGGCGGCGGACACGGTGG
>JANQHN010000424.1 GCA_028282665.1 Phycisphaerae bacterium
CCGCACCAAAGTAGTCTCCCCGCGGGGAAGCAGAAGGTACCTTTCGGCAAGTCTTCTGATTGCGATTCAGGCCGGTAGCTATGACTTTCGATTTCGCACGCGGCGAATTCGGGATGATCGGCCACAAGACGACCACCCGCCGCACCGCTTGGGAAGGGGTCTTCATCGTACAGCCAAACCGATACCCCGCGTTGCCGGCATTCGGAAACAATCCACTCTACAAGGTCGAACCAGTCTGCGCTGCCGTAGGGTACCTCCAACCCGGGGCGGGGATGCAGAATCACGCCAGCAACACCTTGAGTTGCGAATCGATCGAGTTGACGGGACAGTCGCTCACGATTCCCGTCGGCATTCAGTGCCCAAAGATAAATGAAGCCACGCCGATGAAATAGTCGGCCTAGAGACGCTTGCTCGACACTCTCGGCAGTGTAAGAACCCATCACAATTATCCATCAGAAAAAAGGGACTACAACGTATTGCAAGCGATGCCGGTCTGGCCTGACAAAACGCGACGCGGGACTACTCGATCGTCTCACGCGATCCGCCTGGTAGCACACGTATGGCGTTCTCTTCAACCGGTGCTTTGCGTTCCAAGCGGGGGCCGGTGAAGACGAAACTGGTCTGAAGCATGCCTCCTAAGCCAAGCTCGTTGATCGGATTAGTACGCTCAACTTGGATAGCCAGTACGTTCGGGCCCGCATGATTCAACTCATCCGTCAGGTCAAAGACAAACGGCGTATAGAACCCCCGACCGGTCCCAACATACCGGCCGTTAAGGAAAACATGAACGGTGTCTTCTGCTGCACCGACGAGCAGGCCCGTCCCTTCGCCTTCGGCCAGCTCAACTCCGTCGAACTTATCGTAATACCAGACACCGCCATCGCGGTATTCGCCCAGGCCTTGTGCATCCCAAGTAGACCGATATGTGTGCGTCTTGCGGTATTTCTCGTTTGCCTGATCGGGCAGATGAAACCCAAGCCGTTGACCGGCGTTTTGCGGGTCAAGGCGGGTTGGCATGGTTTCAGGAAGCTGATGAACCACTCGGTACGAGTCTGTGCTGTATGTCTTGGCCAAGTCCAGGAACGGCTTGAGACACCAATTCTCGAGGTATAGCGGCGCATAGCGAGACACAAGATTTGAGTCCGCATCAAGTTGAGTTTGCCAGTGAACCATCAAATCGTCATAACGATCACGAGCCTGCGAAAACTCGCCGGCGGTTAGAGCATCGAGCAAGTCGTGATAGATGGATAAAGCCGTGACGGATTGGCTAAACCACGCAACGTTGCGGCGGTGGGTATCGGTCTGGGTGGCGGCCTTTGCTTCAGCAAACAGAGCTTCGGCCCGACCGATGAAAGCTCGATCCAGCACCAAGGGGACACTAGCATACGACCCAGATTCAACGCCTGCCTGGCTCTGTGTCTCGTCGAGCATCAGGTAGTAGCGAACCATTGCATCGGAACCGGCCCCAAAGGCAGCTTCACAGTACTCGAGCAACAAGTCGCGCCAGTCAAGTGTTTTATCCCAACCAAGTCGAGCTAACACATAATTGTGCGGCCCCAGTATACTCCAGGCTTTGTCTTGTTCGTTGTTCTGCCCCAAAATGCCGATGTTTGCGTAGTACGGAATTTCTTCTCCGAAGTGTCTTACCCGGGTGTAGGGGAACATATTCTCGGCAAGGTTCCAGTTGTAGCCGTAATACCACATTGGGTTTCCCTGCGCTTTTGCTAACTCGGCCCACTGTTCGAGGATGCTTCGATAGTAAGTCCGTGTAAAGCTTTGTGTATCGAAAGTACTGTGGTACCGAGAGTATGTAATGTCCGCAAAATGAGCGACAAACCGGGGGTGTGGCTTGTATCGCAGTGGGTAATCGCCGTGAACCGAGTAGATGTAGAAACCCAAGCGCAGATTGGGGTATTCGTCGCCAATTCGATCAAACAACCCGTTAGCGTAGTGGATAAGCGGGTCAGTTTCGTCGCTGCCGCCTGTAATGGGATCGATCCGGCCGGCGGACACACGGTAGGTCTCGGGCGATTCGGAGTAGCCCGCACCATCGTTTGGGCCAACGCTAAGCGCGACGTGCTTATCCTTGGACCAGCCGTTGCGTTCAAACTCTTCACGGATGTAGCGGACCGTAAGATCGATAACGCCTGGATGAGTCGGCTCGAGCTGGAATTTCGAGCGTTTGAAACTTCCGTCTTCCGAGCGCACCTGTGCGAACATCGAGGGATCGTTCTCGAGCTCTTCTTTATAGCGGTTGATCATATAGACCCAAGCGTGCCCGCCGTGCAAAAAATCGGGGTGGCGAGGCTGGCCGTGGGTTTGTCCCATACGGCGTCGCCACTGGGCAAATTGTGCCTGTTCTTGATCGGTGACGATGCGAGGACCACCGCTATACCACGGAGCACGAACTTCCAACGCCGGAGCGACGGCGAAATCCATGGGCTCGACTGTAAGTGTTGGGCGCGACGGGATCACTTCCCCGTTCGGCCCCGGCATGATCCATCTACAGCCGAGCTTATGCAAAAAATGATAGGCGGCGTGAGATGCGGCAACCTCGCTCTCGCCGCCAAACATCACGAAACCGCCACCATCATCATTGCCCTCTGCTTCCTTACGCACCACAAGCCTGAATGCGTCACCTGTCTTGGTCGCCTGTTTGGGAGTCGCTCCCATTTTGACCGCTAGTTCACCAAAGACGAGCGCGGGCGGACGTATGTCTTCTGGTTGCTGGACTACCACAACTTCGAAATCAGCACCCGTTATCTGCTTGAGATGGTATTGGAGGTCTGCGATCGCACGGGATCGGGCCAAGCCTTGGTCATATTTCGCCCGTTGCTCAGTCGACATTTTCCGAAGTGCAGTGCGGCTGGCTAATTCAACCTGCCAGTCATCGCGAACAAAGATTTTGGCCAGAGCTTTTCCGTCTTTAGCAATCGTTACGGCGGCATCTGCTTCCAGTACAACTGCGAAAACAAAGCTCAGAACAAGGCAAAATTTGTAAAGTAGGGCAGACGGCATGAACACTCCAAACAGGACTGTTACGGTAATCATCGAGGCGACGCTGGATTCTTGCACTATCACAACATACTTAAATTGTAGTGTGAGGAGCCAGACTTGTAACTGAGTAAAAGCAGCTATAAATAAGTTTACTGCATTAATCCGAAGTTCATCGAGTGGCGCTGTGTCGCGAAACAATCAAATGTTGTCTAATCGGCTTAAGTCGCCGGCTGGCGCGACGAAACACGAATCAGGATTCACAGGACGGCTTGTCCAGCCACTTATCGATAGTCGGTTTGCCCCGGTGTCCTCTAAGCGGTCTGAATGAGTGCTATACTGCCGGTCGGAAATCCGACCGGTCAGATGTCGACAAGTTCCTCCGATGAGAAATCTTAGACACTCGGAAGCGTTATCATTGGGACTATAAAGGCCGTAGCTATGATGGACGATCTTGCGGAAGGTTGCCTCGGAGATCCGTGAACAGTGGACGTAACGGTTTTCATACCTGACCAGCGCTTTTAGGACATTACATCCACTCAGCCAATCAAGACCCTTAAGTATTTACGACGGTTGATCTTTGAACTTATATCACTACACAACGAAGGCGTTTGACTGGCGTATATTTCAGAATCCTTAAGCCCTGCACTGGCCGGCCTATTTCTGGGCTTGGAATGGTTCCCTTAGTCCTGAACGCCTCATCCAACAACTACATGACCCATATAATCATGGTGTGCGGAGCGTCTGCGTTTTACCTTTCCCCCGCGTTTTCCGTCCCGAGGATTTTGATAGCGGCCTGAACCCGGATTATCTCACGGATTGTTTTCTCGAACGCGTACGACTGGTTGTCGAGGAGGTGGCACGCTTAGATATGAATTATTGGCTTGGGACCTTGCTTTGGCCGCCATGGGAGATCGACATCCCTAGTCATTGTTTTGAAACGGAACTGCTCATCGAGGTTTTGGTCGCCAATACGCTGGCCAACGCGATGACCAGTGCGTCGGCTCAATCGCTTCGCGAGTCTATTGAAGGGCCAGGCTGGCGTCCTTTCTATGACAAAATCCATGTCCCCTTTGAGCTTGAGAGCCGCGGTGGTGGGCTGTTCGGCCCGGTGGTTTTGCGCGGATTCAAGCCTGGTTGACTGTGTTCTCTCTAGCTTGTTGCGTTACACAGCGTTTTTATCGGGTGGCATGATAATGCGCTCCCCATCGCTGGTGGCTTCCCGTGAACAGCGGCCTGAGGATGCAGCAGTGGTTAGTAGCAGGAACGCTTGAGAGGAGAGTACCGAGTCCAACCAGGCGGTCGCTTTATCGCTGCGGGGCGATCTCCGCCGGGACCGCCAACCCCGCCGGCGACCAACTCAGGACCTGAGGTACGTTCAGCACCCGCAGCCCGTGCGAACTCGCGTGTGGTCCCTGACCAACTACGCGA
>JANQHN010000216.1 GCA_028282665.1 Phycisphaerae bacterium
TTTGCACCGAGCGTAAACCGTTTACCTCGGTCACACGGCGCAGGTGGGTAGGGTCGGCGATCGCCTCGAGTTGGTCGGCCATCATGTCATCATCCGTAGCAGAAATAAACGCATCCGCCACTTCAATACGTTCTTCTGCAAACGTATCCGCATCCGTTGGATCAGCTCGCAGTACAGTCACGTGGTCCAGCTTACCCGCCAATTCCTCAGCACGCTCTCGATTGTGAACAAACAAGCGGACGGAAAAAATACGACTCTTCAAGACGCGACAAAGCCACACTGCAACCGATTCTTCGCCCATAATGACAACGTTGAGGTGCTTCGTTTTCCCTTTCTGAAATAACTTCCGCGCTGCTTCAAACCGTTTTGATTCACCGAAGAGCGTTACCACATCGTCACGCTCAACGGCACTTTCTGCAGTGGCAATAAAAGCCCCTGTGCTACGTTCGATCGTTGCAACACGAACACTCGTGGGCAAAGTTAAATCTCTTAGGCGGCGTCCAACAGCGGTAGAAGTAGGACTGACAAGCACACGCTGAATCAAGACCTGCCCGCGGGCAAATTCCTCAATGGCAATGGCGCCTGGATTACGCAAAGTGCGGGCAATATCCAAAGCTGTTAAATGTTCCGGACATATCAGGCGATCCACGCCCAGTTCACTTGCGTGGTGCGTTTCGTGAAGGCGATAATGGGCGGCGTGGTGAACGCGAACAATAGTTTTTTTCACGCCAAGCAAGCGTGCAAGCGATGCTGCAAGAAGATTAATCTCATCCACTTGGGTTGCAGCGATAAATACATCGCACTTGCCGGCCCCCGCACCCTCGAGCTGTTCCAAGTGCGCACAATGCCCTCTCAGCGTTCGCAGATCGAGCGTATCGCTAAGCCGCTCAAGCCTTGTAGCCGAGAGATCGATGACGGTCACGTTGTCCCCGGCGGACGAAAGCACATCGGCCGCGTGGCCTCCCACTTCACCCGCGCCAGCGATGAGTATATGCATCGATTAGATGTCCGCGCCAACAGAAACCAAGCCGTATCTTAACCACGATACGGATGGGATGCTAGAACAAGTTCCGGTCCGCCTTAGCGTCCGACACAATACGTTGCATGGTAAAAACTCACCTTCGGACGCAAACTCTTTCGATTGAAATGGCCATAAAACAACTACGCGACAGAAACCGCTTAAAATGAACACACAAACTGATTCTATCAACGACCGGCTTTAGTGGGGTCAAGCCTTAATTCGAGCACGAATGCAAAGAAATTTCTTTCAAAATCCGCGTCAAGTGGACCAAATGATTTTTCGAATGTTTCCCGCTCCTGCGTCGGCGTGAAGCGCTGCCCTCTAGGACGGGCAGCGATAGAACGAACATAATTCCGAAACGCCGCGGGCATTTTCCGATTAAGGTAGAAAACAAGCGCCCAGGACTGCGCATAATGGAGCGAAGAATGCGTATGGCCAGAACGAAGTATATCCCATTTCGTGACGAGTTCCTGGAGCGGTAAAACTTTGCCTGTGCCTATCGCTTGTTGATGCTGCAACTGACTGATCGTTTTTGCGTCTTTCGAAACGCCTAATGCACTGCGTAAATCTGCCAGACGAGCGTGGTTCGTGTTTCGAAAACCAAGGTCCGCCCAAACCTGAGGAATCTCAAACTGGGTAGCAAGTCCCTCAACGAGCCAATCCGGATTCTGCACGCCCAACTTATGTACACCCGCATTGAACAAAAGTTGATGAGTGCTTTCGTGACGCAGGATCATGCGATTAAACAAATCCACGACCTTGTCTCGGTGTGACTTTAATGCAGTCATTTCGCGGACGCGCGCTTTGCGTAACTGAGCAGCATGAGTACGCGATCCACCCTGCGTCCGACTTGCCGATCGAGCTTTTTTCATGTCCTCGGTAAGTTGCTCAATTCGCTGGACGACCTGACTCAATTCAGGTCTTGTCAGTACATTGCTAAAAAACGACCTGTTTGTTCCGTGGTCAAAGAAACCCAATGCAACATTAGGATTCATACGCTTGGTTTGGCATAAATCCGCATAATCGTCGAAATCGTTATAGAAAATTATCTCCAGTGGTTGATCGGGCGCAGTTGCCGGCAATTCCAAAGCTTCAATATACCGCCAGATCGAATCGTACGTTGTTTCAAGCCTCCCTTTCAGGTCAGCCAGCGCTTCAAATGAAGTGTCGTAAGCGATCAAGAAATGCTCGGTTTGGTGAATTTTGAATTCTTTGCCCGCAACGCTCAGTAGCCGCTCTTTTCGCGCCTCCAAAACGGCCATCGCATTCGAAGTACTGCGTCGCTCATCGGCGCACACTATTGACACAACTCCGCAATATATCAAGCACAATATGGTCTTGCTTTTCATTGGCTGTTCAATGGTACTGAAACTGGCGCCCAAGTGACAGCATGGTGTCTCCGGGCGATGAGGGATTTCAAATGCACACCGCTAAAAACGCCGATTGAATTCTATGCTGTGAAAGCATGATAACGTCAGGCTGAACACCTCGTGCAACTCTTTTACACGAATCTACAGCCAAGGCTGATCGCCAACAATCCCCCCTCTGGCGAGCCAATGCAGTGCGTTGAAATAAATAACTGAGGACTCAGGCCACAAGGAGGAATCCGCGTGCCATCCAAGAGCTCTAAGGAACCTCGATTCCTGATTTTACAACTCCTTTGTGTTGCATTTCGCAATTTACGCAAAGAGACCGCACGATTGAGTCGACTGCTTGTCGATCCTGGAGTCCAACAAGCAGCCGCAGCGGACCAGGCGGCTCTCGACGAAATGAAGGAATTAATACACTCCACCCTCAATCTTACCGATCGCATTGAAGCATTGCGGCTGGATGTTCCGACGGCGGAACCGGAACGCGCGGACAGTGAACAGGAGAGCGTTGAAACCTAGAGATACCCGCACAGTCGAGTTGAGTTGGGGCTCACATCTCCAAGCCGTCACTCGACGGCAACTCGATCGATGAGTTCTACCGGTACGCCGATATCGGCAACCATGACTTCCCCTGTCCAATTTTGGGCACCCTCGGCCGTGAAGCCTCGCTTTGAAGCAACGAACGTTATAGTCAAGTCCGCGCGAATAGTGGCGTTTGACGGCAAACCCGTATCGCAATCCAACCCCGACGGAACATCCACTGCAATCATTGCCTTCTTGGAAAGATTGTTCATCATCGCGATCAGGCCAGCCGTCGGCCCGCGGACTTCTCCTCGGAATCCCGTCCCCAACAAAGCATCCACGATTACGGCATTGCCTTCACGTGCATCAGCCACAGATACCACAGATTGTACGTCGGGCATCATGATGCATGGCAGTTTCATTCGTTCGCAGATGCGGAAATTCGTCTCCAGATCGTTGGAGAAGCGCGATCGATTGCCCATCACAATCAGCGACACATCCCATCCACAGTTGTGCAGATGACGCGCAATGACACAGCCGTCACCACCGTTGTTTCCCGGGCCGCACAGAATAATCGCCTCACGGGAATCGGAGTAGCGATGGTGAATGTAGCCGGCTGCATTTCGGCCTGCGTTTTCCATCAGAATAATGCCGGGCATCGCGTACTCGCTTATAGCGAGTTCATCCACTCTGCGCACCTGCTGTCGAGTGAGAGTTTTATCCATGTGCATGTTCGCGGATAACGAGCGTGAAACGGTCGAGAAACCGCCCTTCGCTCTGGAGAAAAAGAGACTGCGCTTCCGCGCACAAAAAGGAAAAAACGTCAACGAGACGATGCCGATTCGCTGTCGAGCGGTTTGGCAAGGACGACTGCGGAAGAGTCCTCCGGTGCGGCAGTTAAAACTGTGGAAACTTCATTACCGGTCAGGACAACGTCGACCGGTTTCGCTCGCCGCACGAGACTCATCGGCGAAACGAATAAGCCAATCATCGCGACCGCGCAACACACCAACCCGAGTCGTGCCCCCATGCCCTCTTTCGGAACAGGAGCGCTATCCGGATCATTCGACTGCATGTAAGCCGCCGCAACGAGTCGCAGATAGTACGCCGCCGCGATGGCAGAGTTGAGGAGCCCGATGATTGCGAGTGCTACAAGCGGCCCGTGAAACGCATGCGATTGATCCAAAGAGAACGCACTGCTGAAAATGTACAATTTGCCCAACAAGCCTGCGGTAGGCGGAAATCCCATCAAACTGAACAAGCAGGCCGCCAGCGCAAGAGCCGCGATCGGCGCTTTCGCCGCCAAACCCTTAAACTCATCAATCAATTCGATCGATTTCGCATCACGTTGGTACGATGCAAGCAACGCGAATACGCCGAGATTCATCGCACCGTAAATCCCGATGTAGAACAAGAGCGCAAGCACGCCATCTCTCATCGGGCCGGCTCCGGCAAGCGGACCTACCAACAATGCAATCAGCATGTAACCGGAGTGCGCGATGCTTGAATAGGCGAGTACGCGCTTGGCGTTTTGCTGAAGTAGGGCTTGCACGTTTCCAAACGTCATACTTGCGGCTGCGACCAGCCAAACAATCCACAGAAACGAGGTAGGCAACGCCCAATCCATCGCTCCGAATATCTTCAATAATGCGACAAAACCGGCAATTTTCGGCACGAAGCCAAGCAGGCCCGTAACGGGCGAGGCGGCACCTTCGTACACATCGGGTGCATAGAAATGAAACGGCACAGCCGCGATTTTGAAGCATAGCCCACCGAAAACGAGCAGCAAACCGATCAGCGCAAGCCCATCCATTCCCGCTCCCAGCGCCAACGTCGATTGCAACGTCCCATCCCGCACGACGTACATTGTGGTTGTTCCGGCCACGCCGTAGAGGAAGCTGAGTCCGTACGCCAACACTGCCGCCGCCATCGCTCCCAAGAAGAAGTACTTCACTGTCGATTCAGGAGCACGGCTATCATCGCGACTAAGGCCAATCAAAACGTATGTGGGTACGGAAACCAGCTCGATGGCGAAAAACAGAACCAGTAAATCGTTCGCCGACGCAGTCAGCAACACACCCAGGAGCGAAAATAGCATCATCGCCAGGTATTCGCCGCGTTCGGACGAGATAGGCTGATGCCAGTTCACAAGCGCCAGCAACAGTCCAACGCCAAGCGCCACGAAACGCACGTAATTGGTCAACTCGGTCAAAAGCAAACCAGGAGCCGCCGTCGTAGCGAGCCCTTCAACCGGCCTTAAAACGCTCACCACGAGGGCCGCCAACACAACCACCAACGAAATGAAGGGCAGTTGGTTCGAACTACGAGCGCTACGCGTGGCACCGAGGAAGAGCACCAAGCACCCTCCGATCAGCAAGATCCACTCGGGAAGGAGTTGCGTGAACCAGGCGCTACCGTTCATCCGCAACACCTCCCTTTGCCGTTTCCGGTGATGCGATGTTAATTTTGTCTATTGGGGTTGTCAGGAAATCGTCTGTTGGTACAAGAGCCGCGGCCGGGACGATTCGTACCTCACTCGGCGGCACGGCGTCGGTTGCCTCCGCGATCAGAACAACTTCAGCCTCATTATCGAGTTCGAGAATGGCCGCGATGCGATCTTCGGGCAATTGGAGAATATTTCTCGCAATAGCGGGTTCCAGCGACTCCAGCAAAGGCTTGGGATAGGCCCCAAGGAAAATGCACACCAACGCGATGGGCGCCAGGAAACCGATCTCCCTCATCGTCAGGTCCTTCGTCAATCCACGCGAAGTGTCGGGCGTGTTCGCCGGTTCATTGAGTGGGCCAAACAGCACGCAGCGACACATCCAGAGCATATACACTGCACCGAGAATGATGCCCGTGGCCGCGGGAATCACATAAATGTAACCAAGTGGACCAACGTCGCCCTCAATACCTGCGGTGTTCGAAATCGCCGTCCCCAAGAGCACTAGGAATTCACCGACAAAACCATTCAAGCCCGGCAAGCCTATGCTGCTAAGCGTGAAGAATACGAGGAAAAACGCCATCCAAGGCATCTGCCGCGCGAGTCCGCCGATCTTCTTGATGCTCCGTGTGTGATACCGTTCATAAATACAGCCGATGACGAGGAACAATGCTCCGGTCGACAAGCCGTGATTGATCATGTACATCACCGCGCCGCTCACACCCGCGATCTTCATGCTGAAAAGTCCGAGCATGCAGAAACCAAGATGAGACACGGAGGAATACGCGACAAGCTTTTTGACGTCTTCCTGCATCCACGCAGCCAGCGCCGCATAGATGATACCGATGATCGCAAGCACGGCGACGAAAGGCGCGAACCCAACCGCAGCCTCAGGGAGTATGGGGATGCTCAAACGGCAAAACCCGTAAGTGCCAAGCTTGAGCAACACGCCGGCAAGAATCACACTGCCCGCGGTTGGTGCTTCCGTATGAGCAAGCGGCAGCCATGTATGCACGGGGAAGAGCGGTACCTTTACCGCAAAGCCCGCCATGAAAGCCAGGAAGATCCACCACTGCACTCCGTACGGAAATACGCCCTGTTGTCCGAGCTTAGTCAGTTCTTCGATGCTCAACGTCAGCGCACCGCCTGTCGTCGCACCGCTGCTCCACGCGTAGTACGCCAAATACACAACACCGGCAAATGTGAGCACACTGCCAGCAAGCGTAAAGATGAAGAACTTGAACGCAGCGTACCGCTTCTCGGGTCCGCCCCAGATGCCGATCAGAAAGAACAGCGGCACCAGCGTGAACTCGAAAAACACGTAGAAGAGCAAAAGGTCCAACGCACAAAATACACCAAGCATTCCCACCTGCAGGAAGAGCAGGAGAATGTAATATTCGCGCTCCCGTTCGCGGATGGCGGTAAAACTTGCCCAGATGGCCAATGGTGTAAGGAAGGCCGTCAAAACAATTAGCCACATACCGATAGCGTCCACGCCTACACGGTAACCAATGTCCACCAAGCCAAGACTCGAGTCCCCGCCGGTGATCCACGGAACGTGGGCGGTCAGCACATATGTGTTCTCGTCAGGACCGGCCTGCAGGAATGAGGATACCGCGTAGATCGCAAGTGCGAGCGTGACCAGTGACCAACCAAAGGCCAACCTGCGCAGCCCTCCCCCATTGGGCATCAGCATCAAGAGTACAGCACCCACCAGCGGAGAGAAAACAACGATTGTCAGTATCCAGCTTTCCAACGCAAACCTCTAACCAGCCAAAACGAACCAAATGATCAAGACAAGCCCGAGGGCCATAGTCAACCCATATCCCTGAACAGGTCCGCGCTGCAACAGCGACAGCGCGTAGCCGAGCCCACGCGGGATCCAGGTGATCACGAAAATCAAACCGTCGACCAGATAGTTGTCCAAACCAACACAGATCCGTCCGAGCGTGCGAAGTGGTCTCACGATCGTCCGATCGTAAAACTCGTCAACGTAGTATTTGTTGTGCAGTAAGTTGTATGCCTTCGGAGCCGACGCTCGCACCATATCCGCGATCCACGGCTGTCGCCCATACACTCCCCATGCCGCCATGATGGCGAGGATCGATAACGCGCCGGAGATAAACAACAATCCGTATTTAGACCAAAAACTCGCTGCATGTTTTGCAACTTCACTTCCGCCGTGTACTGCATCTTGTACCGCATGCCCAGCGTGCGCGCCGTGAGCCAGGAACGTCTTTTCGAAAACCGGTTCGAGGAAGTGGTGGAAGTTGTGCCCCGGAAATCCCAAATATCCTACGCCAAGTGCACCGACCGACAGCACGATCAACGGGAACAGCATCCACGGACCGGATTCGTGAGCATGCACGCCTTCCGGCACTCGTTCTTCACCAAAAAACGCGAGAAACACCATACGGAACGTGTAGAACGCCGTCATTACCGCCGTAACCAAACCAACTGCACCGAAGAGCCAGTGGGCTGAAAAAGCATGGTGAATGATCTCATCTTTGCTGAAGAACCCGCTCGTAAACGGAAATCCTGCCAGCGCGAGCGCCCCGATCATAAACGTCAGAAATGTCCACGGCAGCAGTTTTCGCAATCCGCCGAACTGCCGCACGTCGATGATGCCACCCATCGCGTGCATCACGCTACCTGCTCCCAGGAATAACAAGGCTTTGAAGAACGCGTGCGTAAACAGATGGAAAACGGCTGAACCGGCAGCGAACACGCCCAGTCCGAGGAACATGTAGCCCAATTGACTAATCGTGGAGTAGGCGAGGATTCGCTTCATGTCCGTCTGCGTGAGCGCGACAGTCGCGGCGAAAAACGCGGTCGCAGCTCCAATGATCGCCACCACCGTCATCGCCGTTGTGGACGCGGTAAAAATCGCACCGCAGCGAGCGACCATGTAAATGCCGGCAGTGACCATTGTGGCTGCGTGAATAAGCGCGGAAACGGGCGAAGGGCCTTCCATCGCATCGGGCAGCCACACATGCAGGGGAAGCTGAGCGCTCTTGCCACATGCCCCGCAAAGGAGCAACAGCGCAATCGCGGTTAACCGCCCGGTCTCCAAAGTGCCATCCGCCAGACCTTGCTCGATCGCATCGAACACTGCACCGTAATTCAATGTGCCGAACGTGATGTAGATCAGAAAAATGCCCAACCCGAACCCAAAGTCGCCCACTCGGTTGACCAAGAATGCTTTTTTCGCAGCGGCGGCCGCTTCGGGTTTGGGATAATAGAAACCGATCAGCAGGTAACTGCACAAGCCCACCGCTTCCCACCCCAAGTACAAGAGCAGGAAATTGCCACCCAACACCAATGCGCACATCGAGAAGACGAACAGTCCGAGGTATGCGAAGAAACGCTCATAGCCGGATTCGGGGTGATCGCCGTGACGCATGTAATCGCGCGAGTAGATCACCACCAATGTCGAAATGAACGTCACCGTCACCAACATCACCGCAGTAAGCGGGTCGATGAGGAATTCGACCTCGAACCACTTCCCCCCGCCGGCAGTCAACCAATTGTAAATCGGGATCGTTTCTGAAACGCCTTCGCCGTGGGCACCGAGAACTTCGCCGAATAGCACGAATGCAAACACCGCAGCCGTACCCACTCCACCGATGACGACGAAATGCGTCGCTCCGCGCAAGGCAGCCCTGCCTAACGCGCCGGCCAGAATCGCGCCCAGCAACGGTGCGAGCAGAATGATGATTCCACAGGCTTTCAGTGTTTCGATCGACATTGTGTTCGCTTGCAGCTACTCACATTCAGGCTGAGAACTCACCTCAGCGCCGTCCGCGACTGTTCAAAGTTGCAGCTATTCTCCCATCACTGACCAGGCGTTGGCATCCAACGTGCCGCGGACTCGGTAGAGCAACACCACAAGCCCAAGCGCCAATCCCGCCTCCACAGCCGCAATCGCCAGCAGAAACAGACCATACGCCTGCCCATCCAGGTTTTGGTGCAACCGAGCAAATGCAACCGCGTTCACCACTACACCCTGGAACATCACTTCCGTCGACAGGAACATGACAATCATATTCCGCCTCGATAAAAAGCCGACCAATCCCAATCCAAAGAGGATCGCGCCGACAATGATGTAACCGGTGACTATATCCATCTAAAACGGCTCCGCGGTGCGACCAACTTCCCCGACAGGCCTGCGAGGCTCTTGCGCGACTTCGCTCGGCACCTGCTTGCGGGATAGCGCTATCGCGCCAACCATTGCGATGAGCAAGAGCAATCCAGCCAGTTCCAACGCAACTACGTACTTGGTCATGACCGACCAACCGATCGCTTCGGTATTGCCCATTTGGGGCTCAGCCTGGTTACCGGCTGAATCCAATTGAGCCGAAGCCTGATTCACAAAAGCCAAGGCAGTCATTTCTTCCGCCCGAGGCCTGTCGGGCAAATTTCCCGCATGACCGGCAACGGCGGCCGCGAGAAGAAACCCGGCGAGTACCGCCAAGGCAGGCTCACGCGAGCTTTGATCGTAAATCGCCGAAGGTCCCTTCTGGGCAAGCATAATCACGAACACGTATGTCACGAGAATTGCGCCCGCGTAGATGATGATCAGGGCGATGGCCAGAAATTCCGCATGCAACAGAACCAGCATCGCCGACACGGCAAGCACCACACCCACAAAATAAAGCGCGCTGTATACCGGTTTGGAATGCGTAACGACACGGGCTGCGGAAGCAATGGCAATGGTCGCGAAGACGGCGAAATAGATACCTGTCTCTTCGATATCCGCAATTTCGATAAGCAACAGAAGAAACAAACCCAACAGCCCCAGCGTACCGAACACCGCACCAGCACCCGCCATTCGCTTGCCGCTGCGTGGCAGGAGCAAGAACGTTCCCACCGCACCGAGCGTGATGAGCAAGTAAACCATGGCTGCTGTCGCTGGGGTCACTTAGTGTCCGCCTTCCTTCTCGTCGCCGTCAGGATACTTGTAACAATCACCGCGGTCGCCAGTGCCTGGATAACCGGTGATACGTTGATTCTTGCGTGGTTTAATGTCCTTGGTTTTGTCGAACAAAGCAAGAAGTTCTTCTTTATCCAGGATCATTTCATCCCGCGAACGCCCCACCAGGTCATAATTGGGCGTAAGCTCGATCGCGTCGACCGGGCATGCCTCTTCGCACATACCGCAATAGATGCAACGAAGTTCGTCGATATCGAACTTGACCGGGTATTTTTCACGGTCATCCCACGGGGATTCGCCCGCTTCAATATGAATGCAATAGGCAGGGCACGCCGTCGAACACATGAAACACGCGACACACGCCACCCGGCCCTGCTCGTCCCGATTCAATCGATGCAAACCGCGGTAAATTTCCTTGCGAAACTCCACCTGTTTTTCCGGATATTGCACCGTGAAGCTCTTGCCCGTCAGGTTGTTCACGATGGCTTTTACCATGTGAACGATAGTAATGACCATGCCGCCAAAGATCTGCGGCAGGTACATCCGTTCGAGCGGACTGAGCTTGGGTTCTTTGAGTACCAAAATGTCCTTGTCGTCAATCAAAATCTACGCCTCCAAGGCATTTGTCGACGAACCGGGCGATGGCGCAATCTTGGGCATGCTGCGCTGACGCCCCGTCACCGCCGAATCAGATGCAGCAGCAAGTACCATCGCAATCACCGCCACCACCACGTTACCGATGGTCGCCAGGATTGAGCGGTGCAAGCCGTAGTAGACCAGCACGACCGTAAAGACGAATATCGCAAGCGTCATGGGAATCAACGTTTTCCACGCAAGCCTCATGAGCTGATCGAAACGGAAACGCGGCAACGTCCAGCGAATCCACATCATCAGGAAAATCAGAAACGCGATCTTACCGCACAGGACCGCAACCTTTGCGAGCACGCCGATCAAACCGATCGAATCAGGCTGGGTCCAAGGTATCCACGGGAAATGCCATCCGCCCATGAACAATACCGCAAACACGCCGCTTGCCGTGATCATGTGCGCGTATTCACCGAGAAAGAAAAGACCGAATTTCAACGCACTGTACTCGGTGTGGAAACCGCCGACCAACTCCTGTTCCGCTTCCGCCATATCGAACGGAGCACGATTCGCTTCCGCAAGCATGCAGATGAACAAGATCATCGCCACGACCGGGTGCAAGAAAATGTTCCACTGAGGGATGATGCCGAACCAATAGCTCGCCTGGCCAAGCACCATCTCCTCCAAGCGTACCGCGCCCATGGTCAACACAATGATTAAAATACAGATGCCCAGCGGGATCTCATAGCTGATCATCTGCGCGGCGGCACGCAT
>JANQHN010000247.1 GCA_028282665.1 Phycisphaerae bacterium
AAAGCTGCGGCACGTGACGCCATTGACGCCGACCAGGCCGTTTACACAAACCTTCGCGGCACCAGTGAACTCCGTAAAGCAATCGCCGATAAGATGATCCATTTCAATGGAATCGACTGCGACCACGAAACTGAGGTAACGGTTACGGTGGGCTCTGCCGGTGCGTTCGCCTGTGCCGCCATGTCAACGCTTAATCCCGGCGACGAGGCGATCCTCTTCTCGCCGTATTATTCCTACCATAGGCACATGCTTGAACTTTGTGGTGTGCGAGTGCGATTTATTGACTTGCACCCACCGGAATGGCGATTCGAAGCCGCTTCGCTGGAGGCGGCGTTTACCGAGCGGACGAAGATGGTTGTTTTGAATACGCCGGGCAACCCCTCCGGCAAAGTCTTCAGTCAAGAAGAACTCGATACCGTTGCACGAATCGCTGCCAAGCGAGGCGCCTGGATCGTGACCGATGAAATCTACGAATACATCACCTACGACAAACCGCACGTCAGCGTGGGCAGCTTCCCGCACGCCCGCGAAAACACGATTACCATTTCCGGGGCCTCGAAAACGTACGCGGTGACGGGATGGCGTGTGGGGTATGCGGTCGGTCCCGCGCGTGTGATCGAAAAGATGGCTGTCGTCAACGACGCATTGTACATTTGCGCTCCTGCGCCATTGCAACATGGAGTGGCCGCAGGTTTGAGACTATCGGACGACTACTATCGTGCAATGCGCGACGACTACCGCAAGAAACGAGACCTCCTCGCGCGGATACTTAGTGACATAGGTTTTATACCATTCATGCCTGAAGGCAGCTATTATATGCTGGCGGAACTTATCCCCGGTCGATGGAAGGACGCTACGGAGGCTGCCGAATCGATCTTGGAGGGCGTTGGCGTCGCTACGGTGCCGGGCAGCGCCTTCTATCGAAATCCGGCGGACGGAAAAAATCAGCTTCGGTTTTGTTACGCCAAGCAGGATCGCGATTTGAACGAAGCCTGCAGGCGACTCAAAACGCTTACATAGTACAACCCAGGGCCTTCGCGCAGACATTGAAGAGCCCGCATCGATAGACGGAAGGAAGACGATGGCCAATTGGAAGATATCTTTGCTTACTTGCTTCTTTGTAATGACTCTGGCAGCGACCGGTGCGTCTGCACTTGGCGTAGGGGAGCCCGCGCCTCCACTCAAAGACTTGCAGTGGCTAAAGGGCGAGCCTGTTGATCTTACGAACAACCCGGATGGCAAGGTGCATGTGATCGAGTTTTGGGCGACCTGGTGCGGACCTTGCAAAGTGAGCATCCCGATGCTCACCGATATTCAAAAAGAGTTCGCAGGCAAACTTACCATCGTCAGTGTCACATCGCCGGATATGTACGGGAACAATCTGGAGGGCGTGAAACGATTCATCGCCGACCAGGGTTCGAACATGGATTACACCATTGCGTTCGATGCCAAAAAGCTCGTTGACACGGCCTACATGAGTGGCAAACCCGGCATTCCCCACGCGTTCGTTATCGACAAGTCGAACAAGGTTGCGTGGGACGGTAGTCCGCTCGACGCCACTTTTCGCTCCGTCATCCGTCGCGTCATCGACGGCACCTGGGACGCCGAACGTTACAAGAAAGTGATCGAAAAACTGCAATCGCTCGATCGCCTGTTTATGGTGGGAGATTGGAAGGGCGTCCGCAACGGCCTGATTGAGGTTCTGGAACTCGACCCAACTTCCGAAGTCGCATTACTCAACCTCATCCGGATTCAAGAAAACTACACTGACCAGCTCGAACCACTGGATGATTGGGTCAATTCGTTTCTAAACAAAAACAAGGATAACGCGGAAGCGATGCATCTATTAGCTCGCGCTTTGGTTGGAATTGGAAGTTTGAACAATCGAATGCCCGGCAGTTCCGTCATGGCGGCCAAACGGGCTTATCAACTCACCTTGGAAAATCCTAGATCGGAAATTGCCCAGCTTTATGCGATGTCGCTTTACCAGGTTGGGGCGATGGAACTGGCCAAAGAGGTGCAAACTCAGGCGCTAAAGTACGCTGCCGAAGATGAGAAGGAACTGGTCAAGTCGGTTCTTGATTACTACAACGAGTGTGTCGAAGTTTCGGCCAGAATACGACAAGAACAAAACAAGGTGCTGCCTGTAGGTAATCCGTAACAGCCGAGAAGTTTCGCGCGCACAACGCCTGCGGGCTGCATGCCGATCATTCGCCGAAAACTTGCGCCTCGAAGCGGAAAAGCTTGGTGTCCTTCTCGCACCAAGCGTCTTCGGCTATTCCTGCCTTACGGCAGATTTGGATTAGGAATTCTTCACGCGTCCACCCGCGCTCCGAAGCCACCTGCGGCAACAGCACGCCCCGGCGTCCACGGCCGGCTATGTACAAACCGTGCCGTCCGACCACGATATTTTCGACGCGATCGACAGGCTCCATGGGAGTAATATGGCTTATCTCGATGTCGATCTCGTTAACGAGTTCGGACTCTGTGATGCGGGCGTTGGCGAAACGATAATCGTTGCACGCGCTCACCGCGTTATGCATCACCGAGTCAAACAGGGCGTCATTCGCAGTGATGTGGCCAATGCAACCGCGAAGCGAGCCGCGGTTCTTCAGCGTAACGAAACAAGCACCTCGCTCACGCAGAGCATCCGGTAAGGCGGCCTGGTCGATGGACGGTTGGCCTCGCCCGGACAAATGCGACTGTGCCGATAGACGGGCAAGATCGAGGAGTTGTTTGCGCTCCGCTTCGCTCAAAGCAAACTTTCGCGGTGTGAAAACGAAAGATTGATACGTGACGCTGTTGTGATAGCCGCCCGTCAATCGGCCGGACGTGTCAACGCCGGTCCGTATGCACGCCGCACCACCGCGCATGCTGAGAAGACGGAGCAGCAGCGCGACTGCATGCCGTCCGCAGATTGTGTCTTGTGTTCGATCGATATACGAAACGAACCCGTCGTAATCGACACGCCCTATCACATCGGCAGCCTGATTCGCGTATTCATTGAGCCTGTTCTCAATGTCATCTAAGAAGGGCTTAAAACCGAACCGCGGGCCATAATGAGTAAAATCCGTACTGACTAAAAGTAGAGTGCGATTGTCGACAATGGTCGATATGGCTGCCGCCGCACGTGCTTGGCCTTGATGTGTTAATTGGCCGACGTAAAGCGGCACGAGCGAGAAAGATCCGATGACTCGCTGCAAGAACGGCAGCTGCAATTCGAGCGAGTGCTCGCCGTCGGCGATGCCCGGAGCGGCGTGCAACGCGTCAACGCCGATCAGCGAGCGACAGGCATTGATGTCTAC
This sequence comes from Phycisphaerae bacterium, assembly GCA_028282665.1. Taxonomy (GTDB): domain Bacteria; phylum Planctomycetota; class Phycisphaerae; order UBA1845; family UBA1845; genus JANQHN01. The sequence continues at coordinate 3,306 of JANQHN010000247.1, forward strand.
AGGCACATCGCCCAGAGGTGTTCGATAGGCGGAATGATCGCAATCGGCGACAACGCCTGCGTAGGTACTCGCCAGCCGATGGTTGAAAGCGAGACCGACCACACGATCGTAAACGTGTTCTTGCAGTGCTCGAAACGCGGTTGCGGCGACTGGAGCGCTATAACGATATCCCGCGTGCGGCACGATGATCGCAATCGGTTTGTCATCGGTGGTGTTTTGAGTTCCATCAGCGAGCAGCTCATCAATCGTTTGAGTCAGCACGGTCGAATCGCCGGGATACCATTCTCCGGCGAACACCGCAGAGCGTACCGACTCGGATCGTTTACCGAACATGGGGCTTGAGGTGGCTGACATAGTGATCGACCTTCCGGGAGCTACTGCGAAGCAGCGCATTGCACAGGCATGGCCCGTCCATTCCCGCACAATGTTTCATCACAGTCTGTAGGTTTGCTTATCATAAACGCACAGGAGAAAACTGGCCACAAATTGTCCTGTGTGTTTATGGTTCCTGCGCCACGCAGCGACCACGGAATTGCGAAACAAACATCCCCAAGAGCATCAGCGTGCACCCGACCAACTCGCGTGCCTTCAACATTTCGGAAAGTAGCAACCAACCGATAAACGCTGCAAAGACGGTCTCGAGGCTGAGCAGAACTGCAGCATGAGCCGGCGGAGCCTTGCTTTGCGCAAATACTTGCAATGTAAATGCAATGCCGATCGGAACCGCACCGCCATACACGATTGCCCATTTCCCGGCGTTGATTCCCGATAGCGTCCAGTCTTCGAAAAGCAGAGCAAAACACAGGCTTATCGCTGCAGCTACCGAGAATTGCAACAGGGCGAATGCAATAGGATCGACACGTGGTGCAGCCCAAGCAATGAGTAGAATGTGGAATGACCAGACGACAGCACAGAAGAAAACGAGCAAGTCGCCTCGATTTATCGTCTCGAAAGACTGCGAGACGCTGAGATAGTACAAGCCCACAGCGGCGAGAAGAACGCCGAACCAGGTCGCAGGTCGCGTCCGATGGCCTAGGAACATGCCGAAGATCGGTATGAATACCACGTACATTCCGGTGATGAATCCCGCTTTGCCGGCGGTCGTGTATTCCAGACCTAGCTGTTGGAGTCCGGTCGCCAAGGAAAGCAGGGCGCCGGCTATTCCGGCCGCTGCGAATGGAAACGGTGTCGTTGCCGCAGGAATCACTGTTTCGCTATCGGCCGTGCCGGTAGCCGATTCAGAAGTAAGCTTTGCATGGCGCGTGCTAAACTGCCTAACCAGTAGAACCACTGGTATCAACACGAAGCTCGCTATCGAGAATCGCAGACCCGTGAACGCCATCGCGGGGATATGTTCAGCGCCCATACGCTGAGCAACAAATCCACTGCCCCATAACGCGGCGACTAGCAAGAGCAACAAATCAATTCGCAAAGTCTGTACGTCCATGGCGGGGCAGTATAACACCGCGAAAGGAATGCGATACCGTCCTGGCTAGACCCGTTTTCGCCTCTGATTTTTTCTTCTTGTCCTGCCCGTGAGATGTCTCTAAAACCCTGAGAGGCGAGTCGGCGGCGGCTTGTCCTCGTCAACCAGCTGAAAATCACCGTGACGAGCCGGTCGTGAATCTGGAGTGCAGTCATCAAAAAGTCGATCAAGATCATTCTCGCTTTGTTTGGAGCGTTTTGCTTATTGGTAATCATCGCGATTGTCGGAATTGCTGTGGGCATTGATTCGATCGCAAAGGCCGGCGTGGAGAAGGGCGCCACGTATGCACTGGGTGTTAAGACTGCCCTCTCCAGCATGGATGTGGGCATTTTTCAAGGACAAGTCGAAATGAACGACTTGGAGGTCAGTAACCCCGCCGGGTTCGATACGCCGCATTTTCTCAGCTTAGGACGCGGATTCACCGGCGTTTCGTTGTCGAGTTTGATGGATGATACCGTGATCGTGCCCGAGTTATCGCTCGATTCGCTCAGTATGCACCTCGAACGCAAGGGGACGAAATCCAACTACGAAACCATCCTCAACGAGCTTAAGAAGTTCGAAGGAGAAGGCGGTGCGGAAAAATCGACCGGGGAAAAATCCGTATCCGAGTCGAAAGAGGGCAAGAAATTCATCGTCAGGAAGGTGAGTATTCGCGATGTGAGCGTAGAGGTGGATCTGCTGCCGATCGGTGGTGGAAAACTGCAACGCTTGCCCATTAACATCGAGAAGATCGAGCTTACGGATGTGGGGAGCGATTCGAATCAGGGTGTATTGCTTAGTGAGCTAACGGGCATTTTAACGGTGGCGATTCTCGAGGCGGTTTTGGACAAGGCCGGAGGTATTTTGCCGGATGAAATCGCCGCGGAATTGAGAGGCGGCCTGGCAGCGTTAGATACACTGGCGAGCACGGGCGTGACTATTATCGGCGATGTGACGACACTCGTGGACGGACAGGTAAAGAGCCTGATCGACGTTGGCGATCAGTTGGGTGAGGGCTTGAAGACCGGTGTGGAGGACACTGCCAAAATCGTCGAGCATGGAGCGGAAGCACTTGAAGAGGGTGGGAAAGAAATCGTGAAGGGTGTGGAAGATGCGGGGAAGAAACTCGAAGAAGGCTTGGGTGGTCTGTTTGGTCCGAAGGAAAAGAATAATAAGAAGAATAGCGAAGATGATTAATTTGGGTGGTTAGTCCGGCACTGATCTTTCGTTTAGGCGACATCCTTATTCGCTTTTAAATGGAATTAATTTGTATTTACTTTATTGTGCGTTATTGCTTTTGGCCATATTGACAAAAAAAACTGTCAAGACTATTTTCGCTATAGAGGTGTATTGTTATGGTCGCTTCGAGCGAAGAAACGATTTGTGTGATCGATTGTGTCGAGCAGGCATCGGCGATGATGGATGAGACCAGGCTTCTTTTGCTCAAGGAGATGGTCGAACCGCATTCCGCTACTACGCTGGCCAAGAAGCTCGACTGGCCGAGGCAGCGAGTTAACTACCACCTGCGCGAACTGGAACGTGTGGGACTTCTTGAACTGGTCGAAGAACGCAAACGGCGCAACTGCACGGAACGCGTCTTGAAGGCTACGGCCCGCTCCTACGTGATCAATCCGGAGGCGCTGGTGGGTATCGAGGCTACGCCCGAAACCGTGCAGGATCGGTTCAGTTGGGCGTACCTGGTATCCGTGGCCGCGCGGACGATCAAGGAACTTGCCCACTTGCGCAAACGAGCGGACAAGGCGGGACAAAAGCTCGCGACGCTCACCACCGATACGCATATCCGCGTTGCATCGCCGGCGAAATTCGAAGCGTTTGCCGCCGAACTGGTGCAGGCAGTCGGCGAGTTGATCGACAAGTACAACGATCACAAATCCCGTGACGGGCGTTTGTTTCGCGTCATCGGTGGTGTGTATCAGGCAATCACAAAGCATGAAAGCGATTCGTAAGCGTAAACGAAACGATTCGAGGGTCATAACGGGAAAAATTATTTGACGTTGGAGCAAGTTCGACGCGAAGAAAGGGTCGGCAAAAACGTCATGCCGATTAAAGGAGGTGGAGTCATGAGCGAACAATCGTTCAACAAAAAATTCGAGATGAGTCTGGAAATTAGCGCGACGCAGGAAGAGGTGTGGCGGGCGTTGACAGATGCGGAAGAACTGGTTCGCTGGTTTCCGCTGAAAGCTGCAGTGACTCCAGGCGAAGGCGGTGAGATTACATTGTCGTGGGGCGAAGGCTGCGAAGGGACCGCACCCATCGCGGTATGGAAGGAAAACGAGCATCTGCAATGGAAGGAGATGCACGACAAGGATGGCGGATTCGGCGGAGACGTGCCTGTCCTGGTTGACGTGTTTTTGGAGTCAAAAGGCGGCAAGACCATGCTGCGACTCGTTCAATCCGGGTTCGGCACGGGCGAGAAGTGGGATGGATTCTACGATTCGATCGATCGCGGTTGGAACTTTGAACTGCGAGGACTGCGGCACTATCTGGAGCGTCACAAGGGCGAAGACCGGCACGTGGTGTGGGCGAAGAAATCGGTGAAGGGTGATCCTGCGGAAGTTGCCGACAGGCTCATTGGTACACGGGGCGAAATTTTGCGAGGTCCGGT
>JANQHN010000344.1 GCA_028282665.1 Phycisphaerae bacterium
GACTGCGACGACTGGTCGGCGTTCGAGGCCGCCTGGCTTGCATACGGCGAAGGCTCGCCTCCCACATTCGGCGAATGCGCCGGGTACCATCCCGACCCGGACGGTGACGGCGTGCATCTGGATCTTGACGTCTGCCCGGATACGCCGGAAAGTACGCCCGTGGACGAGACGGGCAGGCCTTTGGCGGATATGAATGAAGACTGTGTGGTGGATCTGGTGGATTTCGCGATTTTCCAGATGAGCTTCACAGGTCCCTAGAGCAAACTCCAGCCAGGTGTAGCGTGTTCGACACCGTGTTTTGTACTGCCGGAAAGTCGGCATTCAGCGCTACGTTTGGATTGAAACGGCTATAGAAGGGAAACCTCTGCTCAACGATATCACTATCGAATCGATCGTTGCGGACGGGGAGATTCCGTTGCGAGAAGCGCGTCACGTTCTGATGGTTATAGCTTTTTAGCAGTCTTTCCTGGTAATGATGTGGTAGGAAAGCGCCTTCGGCGTTGGCGCTGTTTCCGTAGCTAAAAGGTGTGTTGCGGGTCGTTGGGCTAGTCTGCGGCCCGTGGGACGCCGGTGGTTGGGGTTCGCGGCGGGCTAGTCGCCGCGGCCCCGCCACTGAGGCGGGCCTTGAGGGGGGAGGCGCTTACGGTCCGGCGTAAGGACCGGTCGCCTCGAATGTCTTGTTGACTGCCACTTCGATCTTGCCGCCGGTCATTTTAATACCGCCGCCGGTGGTGAAACTCTCATCGCAATCGAACGTGCCCGCGGTGATGCGGATCTGAGTACTGGTGAGCGATACCGCGCTGGTGGTGTCGATTTTGATTTTGCCGCCGGCGTCGGTGACTTCGAGTCGCCCCGAAGAGCCGCTCTGCGGTCCGTAATTGTCTATGGTGATGGTGTGCGCGCCGTTGGCCGCGATCACACCGTCCACTTCGACAGCGGCCGAAAGTTGCAAAGGACCGCCCGACGCCTCGATCCTTCCCGTGGAGGAGAGGGTCAAGACATCTCCGGCAGCTTCACTTCGGATGCGCCCGCCGATGCTGCCGGTGACGTCAAACGTGCCGTCCATGCGCAGGTCCGCGTTGGTGGTGAACGTGCCCGGCGAGCCGGTGGTGCCTATGAATTCGATCTTCGCCGTCGAGTTCACCGAGAGGGAGCCGTTGACGCACAAGTTCGCGCCGGCAGGGATCTGAATGATGCCGTCGCCCCGTACGCGAACGGCGTTGAAGCACTGATCGCCGTCAACGACGTACGTACACCCATCCGGAACCAACAGATCGCCGCCGTTTACGGTCCAGCATCTGAGCTTTCCATCGGACCTCTCCGCGTTTAACAAACTGCCGGTCGCAAGCGCGATCATTATTGCGCCGACCGCTATGTACCGATCCCGTTTCTTCCGTTTGAAACTAGCCATGATTCTTTCCTGCCTTTCTTTTTGGAAAACAAACAACCGCGGGCATCCCGTCCAACAGGACGGGATGCCGCGGAAAGCGGAGCGGATGATGCCCTACCCACATCCATCACCCGCTCACGATACCCGGATGTCAAAACACGGAGGCGATGAGGGTTTGGAGACCCAACCACCCATCATCAAATCACTCCGGGCCTTGCATCCGTTACTCGATAAAGCGGCCGGTCACTTCGAAGGACTTGTTGACGGCCACCTCAATTTTGCCGTTGGTTTGTCGAATTCCACCGGCGTATGTAAGACTCTGATCGATGTCCAGCGTTCCATTGGCCGAGATCTCGATGTACCCACTGGATGCGATGATATCGACGGCGCTGGTCGTATTGAATTTCAACGTGCCGGTGCTCGAGATCAGCCACTGTCCTGAAGAGCCCGGTCGCGGGCCGAACGAACTGACGGTGACGGTTTGGCCACTATTAACTTCTACTTTTCCGTCCATCACCATATCCGCCGCGAGCTCCAAGGGGCCGCTGCCGGCTGTCACCGTAGCATTGGGGGCAATCGTAAGAACATTGCCGGATGCAGAGCTTGAAATCTTTCCACCCCTGGTGCCCGTCACGTCAACGTCACCGTGCATGGCAATGTTGGCGTTCGAACCGACAATGAGTTCGCCCGGATCCGTTCCAGTATTTCCGGAGAAAACGATTTTTCCGCGTTCGGCTAGAGTTCGCTCCATTTCCAGAGCGTGGTTGATCGTGAGACTGGCATCCTCGTTAATGTCCAAGGTGCCCGGCGTTGTAGCGTGATCCTGAAGGATCAGCGTGAAAATCTCCTGATCGCCGGTTACGTCGATGGTGTGGTTCGGTTGAATCGTGGCTGTGTCCTGCGCCCCCGGAACACCGTTGGGTGTCCAATTGGTGGAGGTGGACCAGCTTCCGCTGCCCGAGGAAGTGTAGCTGGTCTGGGCATAGCTCACGTTGGCGATCAAGGCCATCAAGATGAGGGCCAGTGCTAGTCTTGTTGTTTTCATGGTTCCAAAATCCTTTCGTTTATTCTGAACTTCGCGGCGTCTACCGCAGGCGCGAGGCGCTTTCGGTTTGTCCGCGGTTCGTTCTCGTAATCATCGCCGGTCAGCGACAACCGTGCGGCGACTGCATCACCGCCGTGGCTAGTAATTCGGCGTCTCATCCGTTGAGAACCGCACGCTACCGTCAAACCGACTTTCATCGTTCGATTTCCTAAATGAGTCTGCCAACACGCACGCGACACGGCGTGCGTAAGATCGCAGTTGTGTAGACTTACTCGGTCTGGAACGTTCCGTTAACCCTGAAGACGACCGTGTCGCCGAGGTCGGTCCCGGCCGTCAGGACGAGCCTGTTGGCATACATGGTGCCATTCGCGGTGTCGATGGTGACGTCCGTCCCGTAGGCGTTCGTGGTGGCTTCTACCGTCACGGTTCCGTCATTTGCGCCGGGACCGCTAACGGTGATGCCACTTTCAGCATCAATCTTGCTGTCGCCTCTCATCACCACGGTGTCGGGGTTGACCAGCGTACCGCTGTCGTAGTCGAACAGTGCCTGACCGTGGGTGGCGTCGTCCGGCTCACCGCCGTCGAGAACCAGATCGCCAACATCCAACGTGCCCGCGCTCATCTGCAACGTGGCGTCGTTGTCGTTGTCCATGTCGGCCGTGACTGTCGTGGTGTTGGTGACGGTGTACGATTGGGCGCCCGCCTTGTTAAACGAACGTGCCGCCGCAGGCGTGTCCGAATCGATCGTCAGGCTCGAGGACGTTACGCCGGCCGTATTGCTGAAGGTGACAGTCGGTGTCGCAGAGGGGGATGTCGCACCGAGTTGCAAGAAGTAGCTGCCACTGAAAGTGCAATTGCCCGAAACCGTTGCCGCACCTGTAAATGTAAGGCCACTCGTTCGGGATACCTGAAGGTTCATCGAGTCGCCAATGGTGAGAGCGAGATAATTAGGAGCAGCTGCACTGGCATCATAAACACATGTTGGCCGGTTAAGGCTGTCATTGATAACCACGCTGTCGCCCGTGGTTGGTGCGGTATCTCCTTGGTTCCAGTTATCGCCATTGCTCCAATTGTTATTAAGGCCTTCGCCGTCCCAGGTATGCACGTCGGCCTTGCCGATTCCCGGCATGACCAGGAGCGCAGCAACTGCTAGTGCTGTGATTAATGGCTTCATTTTGAATTTCCTTTCCGTTACAATAAACAGTGTCTTTACGAAACTCTCGTAGCCGCGAAGCCTCGGCTTCCGCGGCTGCGAGGGTTTACCTGTCCTGGATCTTGGATTCTCGGTGTTCAACCAAATGCCCGTTTTGCGGACACTCCACCGCCAATCCTTTCGCGATCCAGAGACCTCCGTGGATCGCCACGGAAATCGTTTGCCTTTCTTCATCCCTAATTCAACCCACCTCAAATTTTTCGAGCTGTTCCGGTAAGCACCTCCTTTCAGTTCTTTGGCGATCGGCCTCACGTTAACAAACAAATGGATTGGCCGATCGATGAGCATAAGTCCGGTAAATATTTAAGTTTACGGCGCGAAATCGGACGCACAGGCCATGTCTGAGACATGGTTGACTCTCCACTCTTGCACTGCTAGAATGCCCAAACGGCCGCATGAACACACTAGCGCTGAACGTTTGGCATTTCGTTGTTGGCTATCCACGGGCAAATAGCCGCCTCTCAATTGACGAAAGTTCAGCGTAACGATGGCAAATTCCCTTGCTAACAAAGGAGGAGAACGATGGAGAATCGCACGAAACGAACTGTATGTGCCATACTGAGCTTGAGTATGTTGGCGATCCTGCTTGCCGCACCGCACACTTTCGCCAGTGTCGTTGTGTTCGAAAATCCCCCGGGAGACGGGCATTTCGTCTGGCATCCAGATGTCGGGGAACCTTTCATTGCGTTGGATTTCACGCTTCCAGCAGACCAGCAGCCTAACATCTGGCCAGGTCCTACGTCTGTGAGGCATCAGGTAGATGCTACCCGCGGTGTACTTTTCACTGGTGTAGAAGAACTCAGCCTGATGACTGGAGTTGGTGATCCGGAACTTCACAAATACGTGGTAAGTGTCGAACTTGGCGAATTGATTCCGGCGTCCAACGTATCGTGGCGAGCTGGCGCAAGTTACCCTTGGAGGGAGGGGTACATTCCTCCTACAGACTCTTTGCTTCCTGAAGGCGTTCCGACTTACCTTGGTGTTCAATTCGATCTCGGGAACGGTATCCAGTACGGATGGATCGGCGTTGTGCGAAATCCTTTGGGAACCCATCCGGGACAGCTTGACGCATTTGCCTGGGCTTACGAAACGGAGCCGGGCGTTCCTATCGTGGCGGGTGTACCCGAGCCCGGTACGGTGGCGTTGTTGTTCGTCGGTGCGACGGCCTTGTTGGTCCGTCGTCGACGCAGCCAGATCGACTGATATTTGCGTGGTCGATAGGGACGGGTAACCGGAGCCCATCGTTTCGATGCGGGACGATGGGTAGGAGGAGTTGTTCGCGTGGCGGGGACGATCGAGGCTATGCGTAGCTCGGCATATCCCTCGCCGAAATTTGCGAATCCTTTCTTCGGTTACGGCGTCGGCAACCACGATCGTATCTCCTGATTAGGAGGTCTGTTTTTCGGCTCAGACCTTCTCCTGTAAACCGATGGTGAGCCCGCGTATGAGATCTTCGTCGTCGCGGCCGCAACCCCTTCATGTGGACGAACGGTGGCGGCGCGGATTCGTCGCGACACCCTACGCACCCATACGCGGGCTTCCATCACCAGGCCTCCAACAGATGCAATGATTCCGCCAAGCATCCCTGCCTACTGTTTTTGGCATATGTATTCGGGAGGGTGCTCCTTCAACCTCCGCAAATCCCTCCTCCATGCTTGCTTACGCCGTCGGGAGTTGCGTCGCTTCTTTCTTCCCTTTGCTTTGCTATATAGGTAATCCATTCGAGTCCGCGGAATCGGACACGAATTTTGCGAAACCGCCATTAAGGGTGAATGAAACCTATATAAGGCGACAGTTTTGCACATTTGAGTCCTTGCAACTGTGTTCTGAAGCGCGCGGTCGCGGTTGGCAAAGATGATTGGTATTGTTGTAAGTGGTCTACGTTTTGTATGTAGAAAGCGATAGGGAATTTGCAACAATAGGGATTGAAGGATTGCATTGCGCGTGCTATAAGGTAACAAGGTAAGGCGCATCCAATCCGAGGAGGCCAGGATGGACCACATCGCGCTCACCAAGAAAACCCTGGACCAACAAGACGATCTCCGCGAGCCGGACGTGGCGAAGGTTGCCATGTTGTCTGAGTGTCTCGTTCGCCACTTTCAGCGGATTCAATTCGTGGTGGCTTCACGAATGGGGCACGAACTTTCCCGGCGTTTCAGCGCGGAGGATCTTGCGCACGAGGTAATCGTGGAAGCGCTGGAGAATCATCGCTATTTCGAGTATCGAGGAGAAGGGCCGTTCGTACGGTGGGTTTCTACCATTGCGCACCGTGTCGTCTGCGACGCTGCGCGGAGGCAACTTAAAAAGCCTCGCGCGCTGAGTATCGCCAACGATAGCGACGTCAGCGGCACGGTCAGGCCAAGCCGCATCCCGGGAGCCGCAAGCACACCATCGAGCATCATGGCCCACAACGAGAAGCGCACGTTGATTCTCAAAGCGTTGGCTACGATGCGCGAATCGGATCGGGCCATCATTCGGATGGTACACCTGGAAGGGCTGAGCGTGAAAGAGGCGGCAGCGTATCTGGGTTGTTCAGCGGAAGCCGCCGCCAAACGCCTATCAAGGGCACTTGATCGGGTCGGCTCTGAGATAGGCAGAAGTTGATATGGCTTCAATCGGTGAGATCATTGCCGACATCGTCGAGCGTTCGGCCAAAGGAGAGTTGGTCAGCCGCGACTCTTATATGGCGCGTTTCCCGCAGCACTCCGAATCATTACAGAAATTCTTCGAGAACTTCGATCTTGTGGATTCCGTTCTCGGTCATCTGGAGGGGACGCCCATTAGAAACAGCGGACGTTTGATACCTTTCGAATCGCGGGTGCGCGAACGTGGAAACTCGCCCGAGCCCGGCAAGCGAACGCCGGAGGAGTTGCCGAGGCATTTTCAGGTTTTGGAGGAGATTCACCGCGGCGCGCAGGGCGTCGTTTTCAAAGCCGTGCAGCGCTCGACGGACCGGGTCGTGGCGTTGAAAGTGTTGCATAGTGGCACTGCCGGTTTTTTCGAGCGGGAAGTGAAAGCCGCCGCCGGTTTGCGACATCCGAATGTGGTTACCGTCTATGACGCGGGTATCGCCGAGGGGCGGCTTTATTGCGCGATGGAGTTGGTGGAGGGGTTGCCGTTGGACTGTTACCTGGCGGCCTACCCGCTGGACGTGAAAGACAAATTACATCTTTTCGTAAAAATATGTTCAGGCGTGATGCATGCCCATCGGCACGGAATCATCCACCGTGATTTGAAACCGTCCAACATCCTCGTCGAGTCCAACGGGGAACCCCGAGTCGTCGACTTCGGGTTGGCTACGATGGCCGAGGTGGAAGACTCGCAGCCGGAGGGTGAATCGGAGCGCAGTTTCGGCTTTGTGGGAACGCTGCCTTACGCTTCCCCCGAACAGCTTTACGGCGACCTTGGCGAAATTGATACGCGTTCGGATGTCTATTCGCTCGGGGTCATTTTGTACGAGATGCTTGCGGGCGCGCGGCCTTATTCGCTTTCCGACGATCGGCTGGATGCGTTGATGACGATCAACAGCGTGGACCCCGATCCACCGTCGGCCCGGTGCCCCGGACTGGACGATGATATCGACTGCATTGCGTTGAAGGCGTTGAGGAGAAACGCGGCCGAGCGCTATCAATCGGTCGAACTTGTTGTGGCGGAAATTAAGCAGTATCTGCGCGGTCAGCCGATTACGCAGAAGCGCGACCGCACGGGCTACGTGCTTTGGCGGATGGCCGTTCGGCATCGGCGCGTGATTACGCTGGTCGCTATCGGCGTCTTTTTGTTGGGCGCGCTTAGCAGCGAGTTTTTGTCCCGGATCACCGAGCAGAGGACGACGGCCGCGACGACCCTGCGCCGTTTCGAACTTGCTCGCGAGATGAATTTGCAGACGTTGCACAGGTATCAGGCCAGCGTGGCGTCGGCGAACAGGCTTCGAGAGATCGCCGAATTGCCTCCCGATCAGATACAGGCGTACATGGCCCGCTACGAAACTCCGCCACTCGATCCGGAAGGCGTGTTCAGACCACTCGTTGAAGGCATGCCCGAAACTCTGATTGACGACGTGCGCAGCGGGCAAGGGCAAGCATACGACGATGCCGTTGCATGGCTCGAAGAAAAAGGACCGGAACTGGACGCGCTGGCGGCGACTTTGGAGACGGGGTATTTTCGGTTTACGGTGAAAGCGGAACCTTATTTTGCCGTGGGGTGGGATCCCGGCCCGATTTTAGGGGCCGCTCATGTTTGTAGTGCATTTATCGCTCGTGCCTACCAACACCAAGCGAAAGCCAACCATTCCAGTGCCATCGCGGATATTAGGGCGGCAACTTGCTTAGCCAGCGATGTCGGTGACGGGGTTCTGCCAGAACACAAATCGTTCTGCTATTATAGCAGAAATTATATTTTCGGTTTTCTACAAATGGCACTGACTCATTCACTCTACGATGACGCATCGGTGGACTATTACACGGAAGCGATACTGCAACAGCCTGCCATTCCCGCTGCATCAACATCTTTACTGCCTAGACGATTGGGAATTTGCGAATTGGTCAATATCGCTCTTGTCAGCAGTCCTGGAAGCGAGGCCGAGCGAATAGATGTAGCCACGCTCGACCAACATTTTGAACGTTTTCTACAAAACAATGACGCTTTGACGGAAGATAATGTGAAGCGACTTGATGCTTTTGGGGCTGGAGATCTTGTTGCGTTGACAGATCAGTATATTACGTCTACCGAAAAATGGAGTACTCTGACGGCAAATGAGATCATTCAGCAGGCAGGTATTCTTACAAACAGCCTTTTATCAGAACGTCAAACCAACCCATTGCTTTGGTTTTTCAGTTTGCCCGATGCGGAATTTCTTATGCAGCTACGCACGGATTCTCGGCGCCGAGCTCTTCGACTTGTCGCTTTTGCTCGGATGTACCGAGCTACGAATGGCCAATGGCCTGAAGAAATTAATGACGCTATTCCACAAGATTTAATCAATGAGTCCATTGATCGTCGGACCGGCTGTGCTTTTTACTATGATATCACCGATGATTTTCCACGTATCCGTTCTATACCAACGAGGGATGTCATTGCTTCCAACAACACATTGCACATCATGGAATGGATGACGGATGAAGACAATTTAGTGACCTACTTCCCGTCCAACGAAAAAATATTTTCAACTGATAAATAACCTCCTGCGTGGAATCGTGCGGTAGCCTAATAGATTAACGAGACGGATGTCTCCCTCGTTATCCTGGAGGTTGCCCACAGGGATTGGGCACGCAGGGGCAATCGATTTCACTCGCGGTTTCAGGGCAATGCGGCCCGACGTAGACGCTGCAAGTTCCTAGGCAGCAGCAACACAGCACCCTTTTCTCATCGGTACTACTCCAGCTCATATTTTCATATAAGGTCAGCGCATGCGCCATGCTGATCGTATCGCCGGCGTTGACGGCGCCGTTCCCGTCCAGGTCGTAAGACTCCACGTCGGCCGAGGCGCTTTGCACCGCACGGCTTACAGCTTCGAGATCCTGATGGTTCGTTATGCCGTCAAAATTCACGTCACCAGGGTGTGAATGAACAACTACTGAAGCCATGCCGTCATCGAAGACGATTGCTGCCGATTTCGCCATCGGGATTGGCCTGTCCAACTCGATGATCCATTCGCCATCAACATGCACGACATCCTGAACCAAAGGCGCGACACCTCCGGTCGTCACAATATCGATACAATCAGCAATAAGTCTTAAATCAGTGTCAAACTTAACAGTGAACCGCCGGATTCCATGACCTGTTCTGTATTCCTTTACATCAATAAAACCGTCAGCCGGTTCACTCCAGATAATCGCGGCGTCAAAGGGAAGGCAAGGCTGCGGCGGCGGGTCGGCCGATGATTCTCTCGGCGAGGCGGCCGTGAGAAAGACGGAGTAAGTGCCTACAAAAAGTACCGCGAGTCCGATAGCCATAGCAGGTTTGTACTTAGTCATTTGAATGCGCTCCTTTCCATAGTTCATTCAGCATCGGTCAGTTTGTTTGTTTGTTGTTTGGACGTTCAGCTCTGCCGGATTGCGGCACCGACGGCTGAGATGAGAAGATTGCAAAAGGGCGTCATACTAGCTAAAACACGACCCTGCAAAATCTAAATGCCCGTCCTATAAGCCATTTAAAGTGCGACTCCTTTCTGCGACGTTCAACGTGGCGGCCAATCATTTGGCGTCGCGATTCGTTACGAGCGAATAAAAGATAATTCAAGATGCGAAGTTAGCTCGTTGCCTCTTGTATTAGCATAAGATATAAATATTAGAACAACAAGATAGTCTGATAATCTCATAATGAAGTAAGTTATCCGAGGGTTTTTTATTCAAACAAATAAACAGGGAAGCAACCTGCAGGCGGCCGCGTCGCACCCTGTCGAGATATAGAGGGCGAGGGTTTTTATTCGGAAGGTGGCTTTTGTATGCGGCGTTCAACGCGGGGGCCGGCAAGGTGCGAGGCGGAGCCGGGGCGGCAGACGACGAAAAACGTCCAAGGCGAATCCGCAACGCGATTATGGGACTTGTTCGAAGATTGCACGGCGAACTTGCGATTGAAGCGGGACGGGAGCCGCCCGCCGAATCGCCGGGGCGCTGTTGCCTGAGCCCGCGACACAAAACCGGGACCGTTGGTTTCGCTTAGTTTTTGCCCGTCCGGTCTGGAATTGCCCGCTGCATGCATCGAGGGCAAGCAAACAGGCTTTACTCGGCGGCAAGTTTGTCGATCTTTGCAGCGAGCACGAAATCGCTGTTGGTCAGGCCGTCGACCTTATGCGTAAACAGGTCGATCTTTACGTAGCCCCAGGTGAAGTAGATGTTGGGGTGGTGGCCTTGTTCTTCCGCAAGTTCACCGACTTTGTTCACCCATGCGATCGCCTGCTTGAAGTCGGGGAACCGGTATTCCTTGCTCAGGTGATGTTCGTTGTCGACGAGCCAATTGTCCAACTGTGCGAGCAGCTTTGGAATATCCTCACCGTCGACTTTAGGCATGCCGCCCGAACAGGCGATGCATTTTTGATCCGCTAATTCAGTCATGGCTATCCCTCCTAAAGAAAAAAGGCGCTAAAAGGGAAATAAGACCCGTTCTCTTTCGGGCGAATGCATCTTACAGGTTGCCGCGGCGTTCCTGCTCGCGTTCCAGCGATACGAACAGCGCTTTGAAATTGCCCACACCGAACCCGCGCGAGCCGTGACGTTCGATGATTTCGTAGAAGAGCGTGGGTCTGTCCTGCACGGGTTGGCTGAAGATCTGCAGGAGATAGCCGTCTTCGTCGCGGTCGACCAGGATGCCGAGTTCCTGTAGGCTTGCGAAGTCTTCATCGATTGGCCCGACTCGATCTTTCAAGTCTTCGTAATACGTGTCCGGTACGCGGAGGAAATCCACACCGCGGTCACGAAGCTCGGACACCGTTTTACGAATGTCACCCGTATTCATGGCAATGTGTTGTACGCCCGCGCCGTAGTAGAAGTCCAGGTATTCTTCGATCTGGCTTTTTTTCTTGCCCTCGGCTGGTTCGTTGATGGGGAATTTCACCTTGCCCGTGCCGTTTTGCATCACTTTCGACATGAGGGCGCTGTATTGAGTGCTGATGTCGTCGTCGGTGAAGTGCAGCAACTGCGAGAAGCCCATCGTTTCCGCGTAGAATTTTGCGTAGTGATTCATCATGCCGAGTTCGACGTTACCGACAATGTGGTCGATCGCGGCAAGCCCGACGCCCTGCGCGTCATAGCCTGTGATCGGTGCGAAACCGGGAGCAAAAACACCTTTGTAGTTCTTCCGTTCGACAAACCGGTGGATCGTGTCGCCGTATGTCTTGATCGCGGCAGTGATTATAGTGCCGTGATCGTCGGTTTGTTCAGCTGGTGGCTCGACCACCGTTGCGCCACGTTCCTTGGTAGCGGCGATTGCGGTTTCGACATTCTCCACGTTCAGCGCGATTGCCTTTACACCGTCGCCGTGCAACGCGCAGTGGCGAGTGATTTCGCTATCCGGTGTGAGCGCACTGGTCAGGACAAAACGGATGTTGCCCTGTTGCATCACGTAGCTGGCGCGATCCCGCACACCAGTGTGAAGTCCCGCACAAGCAACAGGTTGGAACCCGAAAACCTTGTCGTAGAAATGAGCTGCCTGCCGAGCGTTGCCAACGTAAAACTCAATGTGGTCGTAGCCCAAAATGGGAAGAAAGTCTTCTGTCATGCCTTGCTCCAAACTGTCCCATAATCAAGCACAAATGCCAAATAGCGCAAATCATCGAACGGCTTGCCCTTCATCCGACAAAATCCCGTCGAAAAGAAGGCGCACTAACTAGGAGGTCGCTTTCCCGGACACAGGGTGAGTCGTTTGCGAACTTGTCAGTCGTGCGATTCCCGAACAACGCTTTTATAGAGGATATTCCGCCCACCCGCCAGATGTGCGAAGTTGGTGCAAACGTTCGTAAAACCAGGTTCAATGATGTGAAAAAACCGGTCGAGGGGCGGGTGAGGTGCATCAGGAGAAAAAGACGCAGGCCCGGACGCGACTGGAAAACCAGTTACGCCCGAGCCCGCGAACCCTGAACGTCATATACAGTATCGGGTATACAAGGATGGCTGGCGATACGGTATATACCCCAATTTGTGGCTTGTAAGTCCGGAGCCTCCACGTTGTACACTGATGGGAAAATCGGCAGGGCCTGTTAATGACAGTCCGCTTTGGTAATTTGGTCAATTTTGGCAGCCAGGATAAAGTCGCTTTCGGTTAGGCCTTGTATTTTGTGCGTAAAAATTCGAATGCGAACGAATCCGTGAGTCAGTTCGATGTCCGGATGATGTCCTTGCTCCTCCGCGATTTCACCGACGCGATTTACGAAGGCAAGAGCGTCTTTGAAGTTTAGGAACCTGAACTCCTTCACGAGTGGATAGGACTCATCAATCGACCAGTTATCAAGTTCTGTGAGCAATACGTCAATGCGCGGTTTAGCTAGAGCGGGAACACCGCCCCGACAGGGAATGCATCTTTTGTTTGCCAATTCGCTCATCTTCCACCCTTCTTCCGGAACGCGGCGAAGCCTTCTTTAGTTAGATACAAGGAAAGTGTGCTTGGAGATTAAGCAATAGGTTTCGCGTTTTGATCAGGTTCGCGGTGTTGTTTTTCATAATCGTACCCGATTATAGTTGACTAACGAGTCAACATTTTCTTTGAAACGTAAAACGTCGCGCGAATGAGGATTGCATCGGATGGCTTTCACGCATGATGAAATCGCAGGCTTTCTAATCAAGCCGGACTGGGATGCTGTCAAGGTGCCTGTCGAGTGTGCGCGATGTGGATCTGATTTGCGCGGGCTCGAACATTCCAAATGCGTTGATTGCCGGCTCGAGTTTGAATGGTCCGATGTGTTCCCCGTCGAAGACTTTACCTGTGAGGCGTGCGGATACCACCTTTATACTATCGATGATGGTACCTGCCCGGAGTGTGGCGAATCATACCGGTGGGGCGATTTGCTTAGGGCGTGTCATGCAAAGCGCCGGTCTCTGTTCGAATACCGCTGGTCTGATCGCCCCGTACGATCGCTGTTTACGACGTGGAAGAAGTGTTTTAGACCTGGTCGATTGTGGGCGGAGTTGAATCTTCACGATCCACGGGCGTCCAAGCCGACGTTGGTGATGGCGGGTTTGTTTTTATTCATGACGATTCCGCTCTCGTGGTTCGCAATCGCCGCCGTCGAATTACTGGATGGTTGGATCTGGAGTCCCGGGTGGAACCCTTCGATTTTCGAGCAACTATACAGGGCATTCTCATCCCCCTTTGGAAGTACCCATTATTGGTCCGGAGTCTTTACCGTACTGTGTTGGGCGGGGTTAAGTTTGTGTGGGTTGTTCATCTTTATCGAGTCCATGGCCATCAGCCGAGTAAGGAGAGGGCAGGTCCTTCGCGTTTGGGCGTATTGTGTGCCATCCGCCTGCACGCTGCTGATACTCGTCGTTGCCGGGCTTTACTTGCTTCTAATCGTTGGCTCTTCGCTTGGTCAATTTTATCCTCGGATTGTTTTCTACATTTGTCTACACCACCATTTCATCAAGGTAATCGCACTTGTTTGCGCCGTCGTGTTTGCCTCTTACAGTTTGAGTCTCGGGTATCGTCGGTACTTGCGCATGCGCGGCGGGCTCGCGATTGTGGTACTGTCACAGGCTGTCGCCTTGCTTGGGGCTGCCGTAGCGGACATCGTGGTTTACCTGGACAATTCGTCTACCATGTGGCTGTTGATACGATGCATGGGATTGCAATACTGACAGACAAGGCAAGAATAGTAAGAGACTTTACGGCGAAAATGATGCGATTCCAAACCAAAGCGGTGTTTGCCATGTCGATTTTCTCGGTCCTCGGTCTGGTCAGTTGCACGCCTCCCGGTCCGGTGGTCAATACCCAGCGTAAACACGTCATCGTGTTGCCCGGCATTGGCGGCGTCAATCACGTGCCGATGCGCATGGTGAACATCATCAACGAGGAGGTGGAGGGCGTATCCGCACAGGCATGGGACTGGACTGACATCGAGCCGACGATGATTCTGGGCGATTTGGTGCTGGAAGAACGGAATCGGCGTAGGGCGGCTAAGTTTGCGGAATCGTTGGTCGAATGGCGAAGTCGTCACCCGGAAGATCAGTTGTTTATTGTGGCGCTCTCTGGCGGTGGGGGGATCGTGCTATTCGCGTTCGAACAATTGCCAGAGAACTTTGAAGTCGAAGAGGTGTTGTTCATTTCGGTGGCTTTATCACCGGACGTCGATTTGACGCCCATCATGAAACGCAGCAAACGAGGTCTGTTTAACTATTACAGCCACAACGACATCATCATCCTGGGAGCGGGGACAACCCTGTTCGGTACGACGGATCGCAAGCACCGAGCCTCCTGCGGCTTGACAGGTTTGAAAGTGGACGAGAATAGCGAATGGGCAGATAAAATTGAACAACTTCGCTGGGAGCCGAGCATGCGTAAGCAGGGGAACTGGGGGTTCCACCTCGACGGATTCGCCAAAAACTTCATCCGCAAGTACGTCGTGCCACGTTTCGTGCATTCAAAGCCTCATGCTGATGGGGCCGCAACAAGTTCGTAGCAGGCCTGCCGCCAGGTGCCAAGTCTGTCGTTTCCCACAACTTGCTTCCTTGCGTAAGATGCTCTTGTGAAGACGATTGCACGCCCGACAATTCGTTGGTGGAGCCTCATCCTGGGCATGCTCACAGCCATCGCCTGTGGCTTGGCGGGGCTTGGTGGCTTGTTTGGTCCCATTGATCGATACGAACAGAATCTTCACTTCCGTCATTTCAACAGCCTTCCGGCCGACGACCGGATCGTTTTGATCGACATCGACGATTACGCGCTGGAGCGTATCGGCACTTGGCCTTGGCCCCGGCGGTATCACGCGGATCTCATACGAACACTTAGCGATTTGGGCGCCGGTCAAATCGCCATGGACATCGCCTTCGTAGATCCGGCTACACCGCGAGTGGAACATGCTGATCTCAGCCGATTCGGCGAGGTTGAGGATGTGCTGGGCGATAGGCGAGATGACAGGATCATCTACGATGACAAAGAGCTGGCTGTAGCGATTCGCGAAGCGGAGAATGTCTATCTGGCGATGTTGTTCGATGTCGTTTCGCCAACGCCGATTTCCAGCTACTTCCACGGTTTCGGCTCGGAGTACTTGCCATTGTTACCGGCGGGAATGGGAGTAAGGTACGGGGAAGCCTCAACCGATAACATTGGTTTTCACAAAATCGCAAAAGATGAACTTACTTTTAACACTTCGTTTTTGACTCCGTCGCAGTTGGCCGAAATTCACAGCTTTTGCAAATTCCTTCCCCGGCGAGATCAGCTATTAGAATTTGCTTCGAGGATCGAGGCGTGGTCGTTCATCGAAAGAATGCCCAATCCGACGTGGAAGGCGTACGAAGAGTACCTTCGCAGTAGAACGAATCCGAGGTTGAGCGATACCGTGATCGAGAGGCAACGCGTGCGCTATCGCAGATCGTATGCGCTTTGGTCGGCTCTTCAACGGTGCACAAGCGCGGCCTTTCCACGGCGAATGTGCTACGGTTATAACGCTGCTGCTCCCCTTGAGTCGTTGTCGACTGAATGCAAAGGACTGGGCGGAGTGGTCTACGACAGAGATCGTCTAGAAGGCGTTGTGCGAGAGGCGCCGTTTGTTGTCGAGGTGGGTAATCATTTCGTACCCACGCTGGGCTTGCTCGCGGCCGGGGAAAGCGTTGGAGCGGATTGGAACCGGATACGGTGGGTAGGTGGTGCGATTGAGATTCCTACCGATGACGGTGTTTGGCGGATCCCCGTTTCAAAGGAGGGTCTGTCATTGATCCATTGGCATGTTCCCGAAACGGGGAAATGGTCGGATAGCTTCCGCCATATTCCGGTAATGCGTGTGCTCCGTATTCCGCTGATGGAGCGGGCGATATCTGCCAATAAGCGCGCGTATCGACTTCGGCTTGGGCGATTGGTCGAACTGCGTCATGAGCAAACGTATGCATCTTACGTCGATTACGCGCGGCTTGTACGTCAGCGAAATGTTTTGCTTCAAGAAGCTGATTTGCCCGTTGAACGGCATCCTGATCCTGCAACGTTGGATGTGCAGGATACGGCGCGCTATGAAAAGCTCACAGGCGCCATCGACGCGATGGAATATGAAGCCATTGAATGGGTGGAATACCAGTACAACCAGTGGAAAGGTATCGAGCCGCAGACACCGGCCGAGGCGGGGTTGAAGAGGCAGTACGAGGAGCTGCACCGCGATTTCGTAGATGGCGCTTTGCAGATCAAGGTAGAGGAAAGCAACGCGAATCTGCGGGCGCGATTGATGCAAGCGAAAGATGAAATGCGTGCGTTGCTCAACGGCAAACTTTGTTTCGTGGGTTACGTCGCAACGGCGGGCGCGGATATGATATCGACACCGGTCTACAACAACGTTCCTGGTGTGATGGTCCACGCCAACATCGCGAACACGGCGTTTGCAAATCGATTCGTAGATCGAGCGAATAACTGGGTAACGTTTGTGTTTTTGACATCAAGCGGTTTCGTCATTGCATTGCTGGCTAGTTGGCGTGGGCCTGTATTCGGTTTGCTGTCGCTTATCCTGATTGTGTTCGGGCTGTACGCCATTGGTGGAGGGATGTTTAGGCAATTTGATTTGCATTTGCCGGCATGGAGCGCATCTACGACTGTGTTGTGTTCATGGGCTGTGGTTACGTTGCACAGGCAGGCGACGGAAGAACGAGCAAAGCGGAGAATGCGAAAGGCGTTGTCGCAATACACTTCGCCTGCTATCGCACGACGAATTGCCGGTAGCGTGCACGATTCGCATTTCGCCGCACAGGACGCTGACGTCACCTGTTTCTTCTGCGACCTGTATGGCTTTACGGGGATGAGCGAAAAGCTTGGCGCGAAACCAACGAAACAATTGCTTAACAATTATTTGCGCGCGGTTTCAGATCTTTTGATCGAGCACGGCGCGATGGTCAATAAATTCGTGGGCGATGGTGTATTCGCGTTTTTCGACGCGCCGATCTGGCCATGTGAAGATCGAGCGCGTTGCGCGTGCGAATCAGCCCTTCGCATACGCGAGCGTGTTGCAGCGTTGACGCAATTCTGGCCTGGGCACGATCTGTCCGTACACCGCGTTCGCATTGGGCTTTCGACCGGGCCGGTCTTTATTGGCGACTATGGGAGCGATGCAAAACTCGATTACACATGCATAGGCGATACAGTAAACGTTGGTGCCAGGCTCGAGACGGCGAACAAAACGTTCGGGTCATCCATCCTTGTCGATGCACGCACGAAGAACGAGGCAGGCCGTTCATTCCTGTTTCGCCCGCTGGGGCAACTGTCTGTGCGTGGGCGAAATCAAACCATCGAAGCGTACGAATTGATTGGAAGAGTCGAGGACGCCGACGAGAAGATGGTGAACCGTGTGCAACGGTTCTGTGAAGCCATGGAGATGCTCCGAGAGGGCGATGTTGCAGGTTCGCAGAAGGTGCTTGAAAAACTTGATCTTCCTTCGCACCCGGATCCGGTGGCGCGTTTCTTTTTCGAACAAGCTGAACGGCTGATAAGTGATTTGCAGGATGGAAAAGAGAGCGGGCCGGTAGTCATTCATATTGAATAGAGATTCGTAGACTCTATCCCTGATGAAAGGTTCGTTCAATCCCAACCAGCCTTCGCCGCTCGACTGATAACACCTATCACACCGTTGCGCTACGGCAATTCATTGAGTAAATCAAGTGCGTGGATCGGTCCGCCGAAGAATCTGAGACGGGGGGATGTGGAAGATGTCTGCCACATCTTGCTTGCGCGCTTTATGAGGTGCCGATACGATGCAAGGACCGAGCATCGACAATTCTCACCAAGATACGAGCCTGACTGCCACAGACAGAGAAGCTCTCCAAAAACCGTTCCCCGGCGTTGACTTTCAAAACTTGCCTAAGCGCGAAGGCGCCGCCCCGCTGGACGATCAGCGAGTGTTGATCGCCGAACCTGCCGGTATGCGCGTAAAGCCGCCCAAACAAAGTACAAATCAATCGCTTGAGTATGAGATGGAGGGGATGCTTGCGAAAATGCAATCGCGCATTGATGCCTACGAGGTGCGCGAACAGGCGTTGATGGACCAGCTTCAGCTTCTAGAGCGACAGGTCGAAACCGCAAGTCAATTGCAACGCAGTCTGATGACCACCCCGCTGCCGGAAACGAAAGGCGTTAACTTGGAGTTGTTCTTCAAACCGTTGGATATATCGAGCGGTGATCTTTATAGCGTGGTGCGGCTTGACGAAACCCATGTCGCCATTTCACTTGCGGACGCAACGGGTCATGGACTGCCCGCCGCCTTCCTTTCCATTTATGCAAAGCAACTTCTTTCCGGCAGATGGCTTCGTGCCGGACTGGGTTCCGTGCCCGATCCCGCGGCAGTGCTCGGTCGATTAAACGAGGTTGTGCTGGATTCGGCTCTGGCGGATTGTCAGTTCCTGGCTGTTTTGTACGCGATCCTCAACGAAAAAAACCAAACGATACGCTGGTCGCGAGGTGGTATGCCGTATCCAATTCTGACGCGCAAAGGCGAAAAGCCTAGAGCACTTCCAGGGGTTGGCCCGGTCGTTGGAGCATTGCCGGATCCGCATTTCGAAGTGTCGGAATTGGTGATGCAGCCAGGGGATCGACTGGCTTTGTTCACGGATGGTTTGGCTGCTCTGTTATCGAGCGAACGAGGAGACCGTTGCGGCAGTGAAATCGCCAATCACCCGTGGTTTGCCGCTTGCAGTGACAAGTCCGTGAGCCATCTTACCCGGTCCTTGCGCAGGCGATTGTCCGCCACGCCGCGCGCCGCCTGGGACGCTGACGATGTGACCGTCATCATGTTGGGCACGTAGCGCGGAACGGTTGAGACTTGCTACTTTCCATGCATTTGCTCCCACTTTTCTTCCGGCTCGGGACGACGCACGTAGAGTGGCGTGAGTTTGACTGGATCAACGAAATCGCCGCGCCGTGCAGCCTCACACCCAAGTGCAAACAGGACGGCGGGATCCGGTTTCCACTTTGTTTCGGCCAGGACCTCAAGTCCCGCCTCACGGGCCAAATCACCGTAGAGCGATAATCCTTCGCCGCAAATTGCGCAGGGTTTGGGGAGTGATTCAAAAAAATCGGCCGGGGTGACCTCGCGCGGGGCACTTCTGGGTTTGAATTGCTCGCCAACAAGTTCGAAATGGGCAGCGTACACATTCTTACGCTTCGCATCCCGTATCACGACCAAGTTTTCCGGCGAATTTTTTTCGCCGATTCCGTTTTGCGCAATGACGGTTAGTGAAGGTATCGTCACAATCCTGGCGCCTTGGGCGAACGCCAACATGCGCGCGGCGGTTACCGCAATGCGAAGTCCGGTAAAACTGCCGGGCCCGATTGAAAGATAGACAGTGCCTATTTCTTTGAGGCTGATGGATTGGCGGTCGCAAAGCTTAGCTATGGTCGGAATGAGCGCTGCCGCATGCCTGGCCTGAGCATCGAGCACGGCGGAATCTGTCGGCCTGTTTCCGGAACCAATGGCCAGTCCGCCCAACGAACCGGAAATCTCGATCGCGAGTTCCCAGGAATTGTTTCGATTTTGCTTCTGCATGGGATCGATTATCATACAATTTTGCACAGGCGTGGAAAGTGGTTAAGCGAATTCCTATGCGGAGCACGCAATAGGAATACCGGTGTCGGGCGTGGAGTGGGATTCTTGGGATGTGAGTCACGCGATTGGAGGTCGCGTTGACGCCGAAGGCGCAACGGCGTAGATTCGCTCAATTGGGTTACCGCAAAAACGCTCAATCCCGGCTTGCTTGGGTTGTTGATGCCAGGATCGCCAAAAGGATGACCATGTGTTCGCAGTAATCTCGGACATACACAGCAATTTGGAAGCGCTGACCGTGACGCTAAACGACATCGATCGGCGGGGGATCAAGAAGATCTACTGCCTGGGCGATGTGGTCGGCTACGGCGCGAGTCCGAAGGAATGCCTCGATCTCGTGATTGAACGCTGTGAGTTTATTTTGTGCGGCAATCACGACCAGGCGGTTTTCTACGAGCCGACGAATTTCAACGTAGGGGCGGAACGAGCGTCTTATTGGACGCGCCAGCAGTTGGAGGACGAATCCAGCAAAGCGAAGCGCGATCGTCGCTGGGAGGTGCTCGGCCGGCTACCGATTCGCATGCAGGCGGAAGGGTTGATGATGGTACACGGCTCACCGCGCCGGCCAGTGAATGAGTACCTCTTCCCCGAAGACGTGTATACGAATCCTTCGAAAATCATGTCGAATTTTGAGCGGCTAACTGACGGGCAATACGGATGCCTGGCGGGACATACGCACGTTCCGGGCGTATTTCTGGACGATCCGTTCTTCGATCCGCCTGACGAGTTGCCGGAACAAAACGTCTACACGCTTACGCCCGAGGAGAAGGCGATCATTAACGTCGGCAGTGTCGGTCAGCCGCGTGATCGTGATCCCCGCCTTTGCTACGCCGTTTTTTACGAGAAGGGCGAGTCGCCTGAAGGCTATGAGCCGGATATCGTGGATGAAGACGAATTCCACGTCACCGTGCAGTTCGTGCGGTTGGAGTACGATATCGAAAAAGCCGCCCAACGCATCTTCGATACGCCAGAACTGGATGATTTTCTGGGTTCGAGGCTTTTCGAAGGTCGTTAGCCATACCTGACATGGTCGACCGCGGCATCGGGCCACGAGACCTGTCGGCGATCGTTTTCCTGCTTGACGGTTGAATACCTCCTCAAAGAAATCGAATCTCCGCTTGGCAATTAGGCGACTGTCGGTCACAATGTCGCGTTTCGTCGTATTCCACGCATGTTGGTGCGGTTGTCATCATAAGGAGCCCGAGGAATTGTCCGGGCAAACGATCGTTTGCGATCGCGAAAGAATGCTAAACCATGGATCGAGAATCATTAAAAAACGCGCTAATCGCCGTGATGGTGTTTTTAGGCATCCTGATGATCGCCCCGCGTTTGCTTCCCACACCTGTCCCACCACAGACAAACCCGAATATGGAAATACCCTCAGGTGAGAACGCCGACTCACCAGTGAAAAGCCCAGGCGTCGATGGAGAACAACCCACGGTTTCGGACAACCTGTCCGCGACGACTGGCGGCGCACGGTCCGCGGCTCCGGTTCAGGCCGCTCCGACGCCGGCCGATCTTCGTTTTCACGTCATCGAAGCTGCCGAAGAAATCAAAGTAGGCATCGGGGCTCCTCCGAACGGGAAAGAAGAGTATTCGGACAAGGCATTGCCCGATTCGCCATATCGAATGCGCGTGGTTGTCGTGAACCGTGGGGCATCGGTGGATCAGGTCACGAT
>JANQHN010000153.1 GCA_028282665.1 Phycisphaerae bacterium
CCCCGGTTTTCGCCACTGAGGTGAGCCGACTCCATCGTGAACGATTCGTCCGACTTAACCCGTACCGTTCTGGCCACCGATTTTGTTGTGAACACTTGCGTGGCGAAAAATTCATCTGAAGCGTCAAAGTTGCCACTCATCCACAAGCTGATAAAACCAAGCACTTTGGCCATAGCATCCTTGGCATGCCCGCCGAGTACCTGCTTGGATTCGCCATCGTAGATGGTTTTTCGAACATCACCGGCGTTGTAAATCAGTGCGGAGTGATAAGGGTGCTTGATCTCCCAGCGGACTTTGTCCGGCTTTACGAAGTACATCACTCCGTGAGCAATCAGGACATCCATGAACGCTTGCATATGGCGTTCTTGCACGAACCCAGCCCGAATTGCCTTTACATCGTCGAGCCGCTGCTTGAGTGTCTGAAGGAAATCGTTTTGTTGTGCTTCGGTCAGCTTGCGAATCGGCGAGTTGGTGAGTGATTGGGGCCGATTTGAATTTTGTGAAGCGTTTTCGTTCACTTGCGCCAAAGCCAGAGGCAAACTTAGCCAAAACGCAAGTGCTGCAGTTGGTGCATTTTTTGCGAGTTCGCTGAGTTTTGCAGGGATTTGCTTCACGAGGCGTCTCCTTTTTTTTGGGCGAGCGGTTTTCGAATGGAGGTGAGTTTTTTTTGATAAGTCCATGCTATCGTATATACGATTCCGCCGACGATGACCGCAAACACAGGCCCAAGTACAAGTGAGCCGAGGAAGTAATCTACGAATCGCTGCGGGGCTTGTCTGCCCAGCGTTTCCCAGTTGAATTCGGTTAACCAGGTTCCATTGCGTATGAAGTACCCGACCATGATCGCCGCTGCCGGGACGAAAGGCGGAGCGCACAAATGACTAACGTTCAATGCCATAAGCCTGTTTAATTTCAGTCTTGTCGCAACGAATATGATTGTAATGCAATGACAGCCGATTAGCGGGAGAGTACCGAGCATCATGCCCAGCATCGCTGCGGTTGCCAGAGGTGCCGGATCGCTCTTTTCTTTGAGCAGCAACTGCAGCGATTGTCGCGGTTTGCGTAGCGAAAGTCGTTCGTGCGAATTGTTTTCATCTTCGATCAGTGTGCGGTGAGGCCAGGGAAAAAGCTGGCGCCCCGCTAATCGTAACCACAGCAAGGCTGCACGGTACATCGGAGCTTTATGCGAAGATGGTAACGCATTTCCGCAGCCTTCATCCGAAAGCGTGGCGTCCGGGACATTCAGTAGCGAAGCACCGGCCCATGCGCTGCGGATCAGAATTTCTTCATGCCAACCTGCACCCGTTGCGTGGCATGGCATACTTTGAATGATCTTGGTTGGAAAGCTGCGGAGAGGTCCGTGCACATCGTTTACGGCGACACCGGCGAGCAAACGAACCCGTACGTTTGCCCATCTGTCGTTGAGGCGTGGCTGCTTGGCGCGACGGATGATGATAATCTGTCGAGGGTGAGACGCAGCGTACGACAACAATTTTGTTACCCGATCAAGTATAATTGCCTGTGGGCAGGTTGCAGTGATCAAGTGAGTGAAGCCTTCAAAATTTGCCCGCCCGGCGAGTTTATGCATGTGAATGGCGGTGCCAATGGTGTCGATGCTGGAACGATCACGTTCAACGACATCGCCGGTCTTGCTTACCTCGTACGTTACCATCGCGGTTGGATTGCAGCTGTAGTCGAAACGAATGAGCAACGCGCGCACTCTCTGCACGGATGGATCGTCCGCGCGAACGATCTCGGTCTCATGCTCGTTTTGCTGCATAAGCACGTTTGACGGCCCAAAAATCTCTGAAGTTTTTGACAAAGCGAATCCAGCTATCAGGCGACTGCCACAGCATGGTCAGATAGCTTGCCAATAGCAAGGGTCTGCGGAAGTATTGCGTGTAGAAATTTCTATAGTGTTCATCGAGCTGATCTTTCGTGAAGCCGTGAGGAACGAAGACGAAATTGAGGCAGTTCATCAGTTCCCACGTTTCGTCGAACTCGCCGTGTTCTCTGATTGTTTCGTAGGCGGGCGAACCGGGAAACGGTGTGAATTTCGCAAGGTTAAAATCGGACAGCGGCAAAGAGAGGACGTATTTTAGTGATCGATCGATGGATTTTTCCGTTTCGCCCGGCAGGCCCATCATGAACAGGCCTTTTACCCTCAAGCCAGCTTGGCGAATCCAGTGAATCCGCTCGCGAATCATTTCGAGGTCGGCGCATGAACGATGTCGCGAAAGCAGTTCCGGATCGCCCGTTTCAATACCCAGACTCACCATCCAACAGCCGGATTGCTTCAAAAGTCGCAGCAGGTCACGGTCGATGTGTTCTGCGCGAGCCGCACAGTTGTAGGTCATCTTCAAGTCGGCGGCTGCGAGCTTCTGGCAGAACGTCTCCACGCGTTTTCGCTTGAAAGTGAACAGGTCATCATAGAAATTGACGTGCCGTATCCTGAACCGTTTCTTCAAATAGCGCATCAGGTCGATCATGTAATCGGGTGAATTGTAGCGAAACGATTGCCCGAAAACCGATCGATCGCAATACGAGCATTGATAATAACAACCTCTGCTCGATACGACTGACGTTCCGGGTGCTTTGGGGTAGTTGAAGATTGGCAGGGGGTACTCATTGGGGAACCCGTGCAGTTTTTCGTAGGCCGGAAAAGGGAGCGTGTCCAAGTCAAATCGCGTCTTGGCGAGATCGTTGACGACGACTTCACCAGCATTTCGATATAACACACCGGGGACGCCATCGAGCGCAGCGCCGTTAGACTCCATGATTGCAAGCAGAGGTTCCTCGCCTTCACCTACCACACCATAATCGATTTGCCGATACTCACGCATGATTCGTTCGGGCACGGCGGACAAGTGCACGCCACCGAAGATCGTCTTAATGCGCGGGTAATTCTTTTTGATGTGCGCGGCAATGCGAACGGCGTCGGGGAAGCTCGAGGTTGTTGTCGTAAAACCGACGAATTGGGGGGATTCTGTACGCAAGTAGTGATCGATTCGATGGTCATCGCCGGGATGCGCGTAACAGTCATGAATGTCCGCGCGATGCCCTTTCGATTCCACCCACGAGGCGAGGCTGCATAGACCGATGGGCGGCATGATATTGGCGATCCGGGCCATGTCTTTCTCGCCCGAAACCCAGTTCACACCCAGCGGGTGAATCAATAGGATTTTTCTGCAACGCCTAGCCATCCATACGACCGATTAGAACGCGATGCGGAACTGCAATTTGGCATACGGGCCATCGCCCAAGTCAATACGGTTGAAATGGCGGTCGTCGTATTCTTCGCCCTCGAAGAACATTCTATCAAACGCATATCCGCCTTCCAATTCCAGGCCTGCTGCTTGTTCGGCGAAGAGCCAGCGAATACCGGTTTTGATCTTTTTCTCATAGAAAAAGAGCATGTCGTCATCATCTCTGCGATCTTCGCGGAGGAAGCGATCGTTGTTCCATTCGAAACCTAGGAAGAGTTGGCCGTAGTCACGCGTGAGCATGATTTCGGCGTCAACATTGCGAATTAGACCGTAGTAAAGGTGCATGCGTATCCAGTCGCTGGGGACGTATTGAATGTACGAACCGGGTAAGCCGATCAGCCCTTCAAGCGTATCATCGCAGTACCATTGATAGGCTGCGCCGGGCAAAGGCAAATGGTTGGCGAATGTGCGCATGTTCGAATAGTTCACGCCCAGGTGCCAGGCGTTGCGGTCGCCATCGGGGATGCGAACAAACACAGTGAAGTTGGCGGAGACTTCGTCCAGGCTTGAGAACGGTTGGTCGGATGGTGAGCCGATGGTCAGGTTGCCGCCCGCGATCCATCCGTTGTCGAGTTTCATTTTGTAGGTTGTACCGAGTTCGACATTCCACAATTCCGCGGGGAAGTCCTCAACGGTGTCCGGCAGTATCGCTTCCGTTTCGAAGTCGAGTTGACGCGCCCGGCCGACGACGAGCCACTGCCTTTCTTCGTTTGAAAACGCGGGAAACGCAAAACGGAAATCCGTGTCGGTGTACCACATTTCGGCGTCTTGGTTGCGCAGGGATTCCTCGAAAAAAACGTTGCCCTCCAGGCTGAAGAGGAACGCTTGATCAGGTAGCTCGGATGTAGGTGTGTAGATGTCTGCGAAGCGTAGAAGCTGGCCGACGTCGAAAGCCTCGGTGCGGTTGTCCTCGGTCGCCTGCGGTTCCTCCGCTACGGCGAGCGACGAAAAGCAAAGCAGCGCTGTCAGTGCGAAAGTGGATAAGCGTCGATGGATCATGTCATCCTCCGTGAATCTGTCGCAAGAAAATCCAATGCGGCGCAAAGCGGGCCACCGCAAATCGATTGTACAATTGAAACCGAAGACGATGGGCCATGCCGTAGCGGCAGTATATGCTGGGTTTAAAAACAGGGAAAGCGGTGTGCCCGCTAGCACCGGCCCTTCGCCCGGCCGACGCAATAAATGCCGACCGGGCAATCGAGCCGGTTCTCCCCCTCCAGGAAGATCAAGCGCGGGCAGGCGCGACGGGCGGGGGTCCGCTCGGAAAGAGGCATTTAACGCCATGCCCGCGTGGGTGTTCCGTTTAGGCGTCATCCATCAACGCGACGGACGTACTCTAACGCGAAGGTGTTAGCGGAGAATAAAGGGTAGCCCAATTGGCGGTTAAGATTGATGATGGGGATTTCGTTCGCAGCGCGTAAATTCATTCTGTGAAGACTTGCGCCGGTAATGCACAAATTGTTCTTAGTCAGTGGCTATTGAATTTGTAATTACCTTGAAGTGTAGAAGTTACTGCGGGATTCCGAAGTCCGATAAGGGTCTCCTGTTCTCGTTTGCGGCATTATCCACGCGGCTTTGATTGTGTGCCTTGTGCGCCCGTTATCCGTCGGCGTTGACGCAGCCTATTTTATTTCGTGTGTTGTGTGGAGGGTACTTTACTGCGAAGGAGCATGTTCCAAAGCGGACCTACGTGTCCCATGCGATAGAGTAACGATGCTTGCTCGGCGTTTCTCCCCGGTGGATAGACGCGATCGCGACGTGTTCGAAACGACGCGCGGATAGTTTCGTCGACTGTTTTTCGTGAAACCATCGGAGAGTGATAGAATACAGGCGTGAGCAGGTCGTTGTCAGGCCGGACGAAGCCCTGTTCGATCGCCAAGCTGTGAATGCCCGTGTTGGGCAGAATACGTATACCTACGAATGCAAAGACGATGCAGGTTTCGAGTTGTTGGATGTTTTCGAGTCCTTCTCGAAGCGTTGCTTCGGTTTCCTCCGGACCACCGAAAATGATGAAATGAGCGCAGGCGACCCCTGCTTCCCCGAATAGACGGTTACTGTGTTCAACCTCCAACCAGGAGAAATCCTTGTACATGGACGCAAGGGTACGGTCGGTTGAAGCATCCGTGCCGAACTCCGCCGCTCGCAATCCCGAGCGCTTCAACAAATCGATTTCTTCCTTTGAGAACTTTGCCGGTCTGAAAAATGCCATCCACGGAGTTTCGTTTTTTCTGCGAACAAGCTCCTCTGCCACTTGCAGGTAATGCCCTCGCGTATCGTTGAATACGGAATCCGTAAAGGCGAAATAGGATGCGCTGTGCTCGCGGATCAGTGTTTGGATTTCATCAACAACGACGACTGGTGAGCGAAAACGATAGGCGGCTCCTTCGAGGAGAGGGTAGGTGCAGTACGCGCATCGATGAGGGCAACCACGCTTGGATTGCACGCTCAACATGTCGCCGTGACGCAGGTAATACGTTAGCAATTTTGCGTCCCGATGAACCGGTTCCAGCGCTTCTCCGGCGAGCCCGCATCCGCCGCGAATGATGCGATGATCGGAGCGCTGGCCTTCGACGATACGCTGGACCAGCAAGGGAAAGACTTGCTCACCCTCGCCCACGACACCGTAGTCCGCCCCCAAGAACTCCATGAATGCTTCGGGCAGCAGTGAAAATCCCGCGCCCCCCAGCACGATGGGGGCATCCGACTTCGTACGAAGCTCGCGCACAAGCGCAAGGTACTGATCTGCGTACGCGACGGTGTCAGTGAAGTCTACGTTGTCGATGTTGCGCAGCGATATGCCGATTACCGACGGGGTGAACTTGGTTAAACATGCGGTGAGCGAAGATTCATCATGTACGGATGCGAGCAGGTCAAAAATGTGCACTTCGTGCTTATCACGCCGCAAAGCGTTGGCCAGCATGCTAACGCCCAGCGGATAGACCGGGTACGGTTCGGTGGTGGTGTTCGCTGAGATGAGTAATACGCGAGCCATGGAGTCGTTGTTTTTTCCTTTTGTCGTCCTATTATAGAGTTTTAGAGCTGAAAATGTGAACATCAAAAAAACGCGAACGACACAGCCGGTGTCGTTCGCGGGGGCGCTCGATTCTGATCGGACAACGCGTTCCGAAGTCTTTCATTTATAGGTCGTCCGCTCCTCCACCTCGAATTGCCCGACCGTTTGCGTCAAAATGCACGAGCTTCGTTTTAAACCGATTTTCCCAATATTTCCAGACATTCGAAGAGGTTGTCGGTGTCTCGTGTTCGGGCGGATAACCGCGACTGATGATGACCGCTTCTTTGCTCATACCGATTACAATTGTGCCACGTTGAATGGCGTCGATTTCTTCTTGTGTAAAGTTTGCTGTCAATTCCTCGAAGGTCCGCTCAGTGACCATGCGTTCCAGATACTGGTGGATCGAAACACCTGGGTGAAAACCGGAGCGGAATCTCAACGTGAATTCCCGGCCGTCCTGCGTCACGAACTTAATTCGATTCTTGCGTGAGACTTCCGCGCTTTGTAATGCGGTACCCGCTGGGATCATCGCTCCGCGGTGATAGTTAACGCAAGATACGCCGTCCGCGTTTTCGTGCCAGATGTTGTACGCCGTGTAGACGCCACCGGTGTAACGTTTTTGAGACGCCTCGGTTTCCACTGCATCTCCAGTGCGGCAGCCGCCGGCGATTCCCAGTGCCGTAAGCGCTAACATAACTGTCATTAGCCGTGTTTTGTGAACCATCTCCCTACTCCTTACCTCGATAGAAAGGTTTGATTTGTGTCGCACGAATCAACGCCTTTCGGCGTGGTACCAACGCCCAAAGGTACACTCGAACAGAGGTATCTTTTTCAGTTAAAGGAAGAGTTATGTCAATAGTGCACTTGCGGGAGCATGCACGGATCAATAAGAACAGTTAAACGAGGTTGCGTTAATTACCGCGTGAGAGAATGTTGCTTGAGTTCAGAAAAAGAAGAGTCCGCGCGAAGGAAACTGCCCGGTACCTCTGATGAATCACTTCGAGTGTGTCGCGGTAAGACGTAGATCTTGCTGTTGGGTAACTCGCGGTAGAGCTTTGCAGGGCCGTAGTCGACGATATGCTGGCCTTTTACTTTCAACACATCATCGAGCGTTTGGGTGTGATTGACCACTACATAGCATTTCTTGACGCGTGGGTCGGCGGGGTGGGCAGCCCGTGGCAAATCATACAAGTTCAAGTAATACCGTGGTGCCGGGGTGGAAGGCAGTGAGATGAAAGCGTATGCACGGTTTTCCTCGGCCGCGAACAATCGGGCGATGCGATCCGCGTCAACGAGTGTGTGAGGGTCTTCACTGACCAAAAATTCACGCGAAAAGGTGCGTGAGGCGTTGATGATAGCGCAAGTGGTGAGCACGATTAGGGTCGCGCGGCGGACGTTTTCAAAAGGTATTTTGGTCAACCCGTGGAATCCGAGCACAATGAGAGCCGGAAGCAGGTACAACCAAACGCGCGGATACGGGGTAACGGGCAGAGCGAGTATCGCAAGCAGGCTGCTCGCGAACAAGCCAAGAAGTAACGGTTTAAACATATTTCGTCTACCGTTCGGCCGTATTATCCCCAAAAACAGTCCGAGAATTATCAAAGCGGGTGCGATTGTTGGAAGGTCGATGGTCCAATCCCGTGCGACTGTGCTGACCATGTTGTGCAAATCGCCGACAACGGTATTCGAGTAGTGGTGTACGCTGTTCGGTACACGCGACAGTCGGTTTGTTCCCAATGCGAGCAGTGATGGTAGGTAGAGTATCGATGTTATTACGGCGGCGAGACAGGCCGAGAGGTTTGCCCAACTCAGCAGAATGTGTCGCCGTCGACGGCTCTTTCCGAGCAAAGCCCGGGCATGCAGGGCGATCCAAAAACTTACGATGGGAATAACCATGATGGGGATGGTGAATGTTCCCAACGCACTAACTACCACCCAGATTAGCCACCAGCGCCGTCGTAACGGGTACCGCACAACATGACAGGTGATGGCGAACAGGCACATCGTCAATAGCGCCACAATGGTATACCCGCGTGAGTTCGTCGAGTAATCCACGAGTACCGTGGCGGTTGCAACGAACGCTCCGCCCGACAAGGCTACACTGATTCGTTTTGACAGGAGCCATCCGCACAGGATCGAGGTGGGAATCAGTGCCGTTCCTGCAAGGAAGGCGGGCAGACGAAGTACAGGTGGGCTGTTGCCAAAAAAGCGTACCGCCTCATGAACCAGCATAGTGTGTAAGATGTGGTTTTGAACCTCAGTATAGCGTTGCGGAATTTCGTACAGTGGGTAGATCACGTAGTTCAAATAGACCATCGATTCATCGTACCGCATGGGGTGGTCCAGGAAGGCCATCCGCAGGGCTCCTCCCGCCAGCGTGATGAGGCCCGCGAGGATCAGGAAGGAATGCCGGCGCACGGGAATGCAATCTCGATCGAACAAAACGCACGTTGAGCAATTGATCGGATGAGTAGCCGATTCAGAAGACCGAGGTGCATCGACATGGATTGTCGACGCGGGCGTGGAGTTCGTCCCGTTGCCTGAATCGGGTAGAGCTATTTCAGTCTGGTTCTCGCTCATGATGGAATTCCGATAATCAGTATCGGCAACTCTGTCCGGCTCCTTTGCCCTCCCGGGCTGCACTTTAAGCCGCTTCGAACCGTTCTCTCGTTTTCGTGATCGGCAAGGCTTACCGATCATCTGGCAAGACTTGCGCATTTCACAGGGCGATTGCGTGTCTCCGTTTACGGGTGAGAATTTGGGTAAAGATTCATAAGATTTTATTTTTTAAAGACTTACGTTTGATCATATGGTTTCGATTCGTTGTGTAGAGGCGTGTTTGGCACGCACACTGTCCAAGGTGGGAATTCAGGACACGCGGTGGATGTGCCAAAGGACATGAATTGGGGAAGCGTATGAAGGTTTACGAGCAACTCGAAGGTGTGTTCGAAAAGCCGGAGCAAAGCGGCGACAAATCGCTTTGGGATTGGGCGGACTTGGGAGCATTGGTGCGTCGTCGGGTAATTCAGGCTGCAGAGCAAAAATGTGCAGTCGAGACGGCATTAGGTTCGTCTGACAGTGATACAACCGCCGCAACACCAGGCGAGGATAGGAGTTAATCGGTGAGCAGTTACGGTTTATGGCTTTCCGCCGCAGGCATGCAGGTGAGTGAACATCAGCAGACGCTCCTCGCCAACAACCTCGCCAACGGCCAGACAACCGGTTTTAAGCATGACCTCGCGGTCGTTCAGCAACGTCTCGTGGAGAGCCGTGAGAATCCGGACACACTAGGGTTTGCCCATCCGGTCATCGACAACGCACCGGGAGGGCTCGCCACCCGGCCGTCACATATTTCGTTCGAACAGGGAGCCATCGAGATCACCGGTCGCCCACTGGATTGGGCAGTGGATGGCGATGGCTTCTTCACGGTGGGCGATGGGCAGGAGACTCGTTACACGCGAGATGGTGTATTTTCCATCAACGCTACGGGCGAGATCGTGCTTTCCTCGGGCGGTGGGCGGTGGAGGCTTTTGGATTCGTCCGGCAGTGTGATGACGGTCGATCCCGCGCAGGCGCACCCGAAAGTGTCCGCCAGTGGCGTTGTTCGACAAGGTGACAACATCATCGGTGAAGTCGCCCTGGTCACTCACGCCGACAAGCAGAAGCTTCGCAAAAATGGCGAGAACCTGTTTGTAAATACAGAGGGCGAAATGGTGCCGGCTGGCGGCGTTATCGTGGGTAAATCACGAGAGCACTCGACGTTCGACATGATGCGCGGACTCGCTTCGATGATTCAAGCGACGCGTGCTTATGAAATGAATGCGCGACTGCTGCAATTGCAAGATGAAATGACTAACCAGGCTCTCCAGCGTGTGGGCAGGGTTGCTTAGAGCGTTTCGGTTCGAACATAGCGCTGCTTAGCGTGTTGTTCAAATTGACACACGCCGCATCTAGCGCAAGGCAAGGTCGGGAACGGATTCCCGCAAGGAGCAACACGGATGGCGATTACCGCACTGCACGCAGCCGCTTCGGGCATGAAAGCGCTCGACGAGAAACTCAACGTCGTCGCCAATAATCTCGCGAATATCAACACGCACGGCTTTAAACGTTCTCGCGTGAATTTCGAAGACTTACTCTATCAAGCGAAACGAGAACCGGGTGTGCCCAACGCATCGGATGAGCCGATTCCGCATGGCATTCTCGTTGGGACGGGTGCGAAGGTGTCCGGTACGCAACTCAATTTTTCTCCCGGTGCGGTGGACAAGACCGACAGGCCTTACGACTGGCAGATCGAAGGCGAAGGTTTTTTTCTGGTCAGCACGATCCACAACGGCGAGGAAGCGACCGCCTACACCCGTGCTGGCAATTTCGTACGAAACTCAGAAGGCAACATTGTCCTCGCCAACAGTGAGGGTTCACTACTTTTTCCTCCCATCACCGTTCAAGAAGGGGCGGGATTGTTGGTTGGACGAGACGGTGAGGTGAAAGTGCAGGTTGGCAATGAACCTCCCGGTGCTGTCGGGCAAATCCAGCTCGCGCGATTCGTAAACCCTGAAGGTCTTAAACAGATAGGGCGGAATCTGTACCTCGAAACGGATGCATCGGGTGCGCCGGTCCTGGGTACGCCCGAGTCTGACGGGCTTGGGGCCGTTGTGCAGGGGTCGCTCGAGATGAGCAACGTGGATCCGGTGCGAGAACTGATTGACCTAATCACCACGCAACGCGCGTTCGAGATGAACAGCCAGTCGATCCAGAGTGCCGACCAGACGCTTCAGGTCGTCTCTAACCTGAGGAGATTCTAAGCCCGTCAGTAAGTGAGCGAGGCTGAATGAGTTCTTAACTTTCATTAGCGGGATGCCCTGATGACATGCAAGGATTGCGACAACTTGACAGCCACGAGTGCCGATACGGCGAGAATAGATCGCTTGTTCACACGGCGAATCGTTCGAGCTTGCCTCATCGTAGCACTGGCGGTGTTCATGGTACTTTTTTCGACTGGAGAGGCGAGCGGCGGAACGATCAGGCTTTGGCCTGAAGTCGTGGTGGTGAACGATGTCGTGACTGTTTCGGATGTATGTGCGATAGAGGGCATCGCCTCTAAACAGCAGGCAGTGATTTCGGGTGTGGTGCTGATGGCTTCGCCTGCACCTGGTGGCTCGTCGGTCTTGAATATGAACACGCTTCGCAAGGCCCTCGCTGATTCAGGCGTGAATCTCGTTGCGCATTCGGTTCGTGGCGCAGTGCAGTGCGCAATTCGTCGTCCAACCAATATGGAGGTCCCCTCGCACAATGAGGTGAAGCGGGATGGCGCACCGACCCCTACATTTGTTGGAATGACCGACTT
Organism: Phycisphaerae bacterium; assembly: GCA_028282665.1. GTDB lineage: Bacteria > Planctomycetota > Phycisphaerae > UBA1845 > UBA1845 > JANQHN01. The sequence goes on from JANQHN010000153.1 coordinate 11,624, forward strand.
TGATGCGGGGCAAACAGGCGGGACGAGTGAGGACGCGCCGCAATCGCTGCGCGATGCGGTGGAGCGTTACTTCACGATGCAATTCGCGAGATATGGCGGGGTGGCGGATTTGAACTTCGATCGAGCGGCAGAATCAATGCTCGACCTGAGCGGCGCTGAATACGATTTTGTCGTCTCCCATCGTGGTCAATCTCCTTTGGGATTGGTGCGTGTGAATGTGTCCGTGATGGTTAAAGGACACGAAGTACAAGTAGTGCCATTGATTGTCAGCGTGACGATGCTGCGGGATGTGGTGGTGGCACGGATGCCGATCAACGACAAGGCTGTGGTTTCGGCCAATGACGTTGAGATCGTGCGGATGGCTTTTACTCGTCTTGAACGCATCGGTCTCGCCGACACGGCTCGCGTGATCGGACAACGGGCCAAACGCTACCTTCGTGCCGGCAACGTCATCGAACAAAACGATTTGGAAGCCCTGCCGTTAGTTGCGCGTGGGCAGATTGTCACGCTCGAGTCCGTAGTGGGTGCAATCAGTATCGTAACGAGCGCGAAAGCAACGGAAAGCGGTTACCTGGGCGATGTCATCACGCTTCGGGATACGCGCGATCGCCGACTCGAACACGAAGGGGTTGTCACAGGTCCCGGTCGCGTGCGCGTGGGTGGAGCGATTCGGGCGGGGCTTCGATTGGCGGAAGGGCGGTGACGCATGCTGGGCGTTCGATTGATCATAATTAGCATCTTCACCTGTTCGATAACAAGTAGCGGCGCGGCGCAGACGTCGTCGCTGGCAGGTCGTCAGCGCGAGGCGGAAGCTCAAAGGGCTCCCGAAGCAAAGCCGCGCGTCGAAGGGCAGAATCCGGCTCCGGCGACGAAAGTGATCGAGTCGAATTCCTGGATTGCTATTAAACCACCACCGCCACGAATGTTTAAGGTGCATGATTTGGTGACCATCATCGTGCGCGAGCAGCGAACCTTCGAAGCGGACGCCGAACTTGAAACGGAGAAGAAGTACGAAATCCAAAGCGATTTGGAAGCATTCTTGAAGCTTACGCAGGGTGGACTTGGCGCTTCCAAACTTCATCGAGGGGCACCGAATATCAATTACTCCTTCGAGAATGGTGTGGAAGGTGAAGCGGATACCAAGCGCGAAGACCGAATGACGACACGCGTGCAGGCCCAAATCATCGATGTCAAACCCAACGGCCTGTTGGTGTTGGAAGCGCGAAAGAAGATCACTCACGACGAAGAAGTCAGTTTGATTACAGTCACCGGTGTTTGCCGTAAGGAAGACATCACTGCGGACAACAGCATCCTGAGCACACAAATCGCAAACTCTGAAATCAAAGTGGTTACGGAGGGGGCGCTGCATGACAACGCTACACGTGGTTGGATTCCGAAGCTGTTGGACAAGATCAAGCCTTTCTAGGGAATCGGATGCGATGAAGATTTCACGTTCCAATAAATTGAAACTACCGCGTCGCCGCCTAACTGACGATCGGTCCATCGCAGGCTTGCTCCGTATTGTGTTTGCGTTGCTGATTCCAGTTGGGATTGTGATTCCGTCGGCTCATGCACAGGCGATCAAGGCTCGAGTTGGCGACGTGACGCATTTGCAAGGTGAAGGCCGCAATCCGATTGGTGGATTCGGAATCGTAACCGGTCTGGATCGTTCGGGTGATGGCGACAGCTACCTGCCGACGATGCGTGCGCTCGCCCAGATGATGGAGCGGATGGGCGCGCCGGTACTCGATTTGGAAGATCTCAAAGGCACGAAGAGTGTGGCGATCGTTCGTGTCTACGCGGAAATTCCTGAGCACGGAGCCCGCGAGGGTGAGTTGCTGGACGTACGTGTTACGGCGATTGGTGCCGCAAAAAGCCTGGAAGGCGGCCAATTGCTCACCACGCCGCTAACGTATGACGTACCGGGTGTAGATGGTTTGTTCGCGTTTGCGTCGGGCAAGCTCGAAGTGGAGGCGGATCTGCCGACGACGGGGATCATTCGTCGTGGCGCACGTATGGAACGTGATGTTTTCATGAACGTCATCGCGACGGGTTCGGACCTTCTTGGAGCGGGCATTCGAAGTGAATGGATCGAACCTGCCAACACCTACATCACGCTTGTGTTGGATCACGATCATGCAGATTGGCCTTTGGCGGCGGCAATTGCTCAGGCGGTTGACGCGGAACTTCGCATGTCTGCGGATGTGGATCGCGTTGCGCTTGCGGTGGATTCCAAAAGTGTGGTGGTGCTCTTGCCGGAGCATCAACGAGCGGACCCGGCATCATGGATTCGCGATGTGCAGCAAACGCGACTGCTGATGGAATCGAACGAGGCGCGCATTACGATCAATCGTCGCACGGGCACGATCGTGGTAACAGGCGACACGCGCATTTCGCCGGTCATCGTTTCACAAAAGGGCATGACCATCACCGTGTTTACACCCAATGCGGATGGCACGGTGCCCAAGCCCGCATTCGAAGAACACGATTTCGTACCGGTCGACGTGGAACGCGATCGAACGAGCAATGTTGAGGACCTGCTCGAAGCGCTGAATCGACTCAAAGTGCCATTTGAGGAACGTTTGGCGATTTTGGAAGAGATCAAACGCGCAGGCAAATTGCACGCGGCGATTTTGTACGAGGGTTAGTCATGTTGGATGCATTGCCAGACATTCAGGCAGGCAATCAAACGGAACGCGTAAAGGCGGCTCTAAAACGCCTACACGAAGCGTCTGGTGAGATCGTCGGGCAAGTGTTTTACGGAACGCTGCTTAAGCAAATGCGTGAGAGTTCGCTCAAAGGTGAGTACGGGCATGGCGGGCGTGGCGAGGAAGCGTTTGCTGGACAGTACCACGCGATCTTGGCGGATCGTATGGGCAAGGCGCCCAACAACCGGCTCGCCGATGCGATCTACGAAGCCTACGAACGCCAGCAGCGCAACATCGCGGAATCGAAACACTAGAGCAAGCTCTAGCCAGGTGTAGCGTCCGACCCCGTGTTTTGTACTGTCGGAAAGTCGACATTGAACGCTACGTTTGGATTGAAATTGCTATAACAACGGGATTGGCCGAGCAGGCAGGATATACACCATGAGTGGGAAAACACACAAACGCATCGACGACCTCATCCGTCTGATAAAGGAAATGAACACTTTGCATCGCGAACTCGCGGCCGTGGTGGAAGTGAAGCTCGCCGCGATGAAGAAGGCGGACATGGACGGTATGCGGGTGCAGGCAAGCCGTGAGCATGATTTGGTCGGTCGCATTTCGGAGCGTGAGGGGTTTCGTCGGCAAATCATGGAAGCGATCGGCGGGGCGATGGGCATTACGGCGAAGACCGCCCGGGTTATGACCGTTTCCCAGCTTGCGAAACGCGTCGGTGGAAAAGATGGGCCTGTACTTCTGCGGGTTGCCAGTGAGTTGAAAGAATCGATGGCCCGCGTCGCTCGGATCAACCGATTAGCCGGCGCAATTTCACTGAACGTGCTTGGTCACTTGCAGGCCGTGTTCGGCGCAGTGGCGTCGTGCGGTACGAAACAGGTGGGGTATAGCGGCTCGGGAAAAATGGTGAACGTTCGCGACCGGCGCTTGATTGAGACCGTCGGTTAAGAAGAAACGGGACGACAAAGAGAGCGGAACACACGTTCGTTTTCTGTAAGAGCGAGTCGGTGTCATGGGACTTTTGAATTCGGCATTGCACATTGGGCGAAATGCGATTCTGGGCTACCAAGGCGCGCTGCAGACGATTGGTAACAACATCAGCAGCGTCGGAAGTCCGGACTACACGCGCCTCACGCCCGACCTAACTGCACTGCAAGGTTCGAAGTTCGGTGTGGGTTTGCAGCCCGGTGCCGGCGTTTCGCTTAGTGAAATTCAGCGGAATGTGGACGAAGCGCTTGAAGACCGACTACGCCTCGCCATTGGCAATGACGAAGCGATGATGCAGCAGGAACAGGTCATGAATCGAATGGAGGCGCTGTTTGACGACATTAACGGCACAGGCCTCGCTTCGCAGTTCTCCACTTTCTTCAATACGTTCGACGACTTGCAAAACACGCCCGAAGACGTAGCTTTGCGCGATCTCGCCCTCGGGCAGGCGACGCAGCTTGCATCTACGATTCAATCACTCACCGGGCAAATCAACGGCATTCGCCAAGACGCCGATGCGCAAATTGCGGATCTGGTAGACAAGGCCGACGCGATTGGACAACAAATCGCCGATCTTAATCGCCGCATCGCGATTTCGGAAGCAGGAGCGGCGGGGCAAGCGACGGGATTGCGTGATCAACGAGATGCGCTCCTGCGCGATCTGTCGAGCCTATTCGATGTGTCGGTACGAAGTCAGTCGGATGGTACCATCAACGTATACATCGGTAGTGAAACGCTCGTGCAAGGGAACACGTATCGCGGTCTCACCACGGTGGAAGAGCTCGACGGCGAACAGTCCTGGACCACGATTCGCTTCGCGGACACCGGCGCTGAAGTTGCAATCAACGGCGGGAAGCTTGGCGGCATCATTACCGCGCGGGACGAGTTCGGAACTGCGCAACTCGAGAATCTCGATCAACTGGCCGCTTCCCTCATTTACGAAGTCAACAAGCTGCACTCTCACGGGCAGGGGCTGGAAGGCTTCAAGGAGGTTGTCGGTGCGTATGATCTGATCGAGAGCGATGTTGCTCTCAATGATTCCGGAGCGGGTTTGAGCAACACGCCGCAATCCGGCAGTTTCTTCATCACTGTGGCAGATGATACGACGAATACGCCCGTCGCTTACCGTATCGATGTGAAGCTCGAAGGCGAGGAAGATGACACGACGCTCGATTCGCTTGTTGCACAAATCAACAGCACTGTGACGGGCGTGACAGCGGAAGTGACCAACGATAAGCGGCTGAAAATCAGTGCGGACACCGGATTTAGCTTCACGTTCGGGCATGACGGAAACACTTCGAGGGAGGACACGTCAAATGTGCTGGCTGCGTTGGGTGTGAACACATTGTTCACCGGTAACAGTGCCGCCACCATTGCCGTGAACGAGGATCTAATCGCAAACCCCGCGCTGCTGAGCGCGTCATCCGTGTTCATGTCGGGAGACGGATCGATTGCACGGCAGATCGCGAGTTTGAGTGCCGAAACGGTGTCTTCGCTTTCCGGGACGAGTATCACCAACTTTTACAACATGATCGCAGGTTCGGTGGCGGTGGAAGCTGCGGGTGCGAATGAACGTGCGGAGGCGGCGAATAGTGTCCTGCTCTCGCTCCAGGCTCAGCGTGAAGGTGTCAGTGGCGTAAGTCTGGATGAGGAAGCGATCGAACTACTCAAGTACGAGCGTTCGTTTCAAGGGGCGTCGAGATACGTGAATGTGGTGAATGACATGCTTTCGGAATTGATCGCGCTAATAAGGTAAGGAATAACGATTATGGCGATTAACCCAATCAGCCTGTCGCGTATCACGCAAAGCCTGCGGACGAATTACGTCACCGACTCGGTCCGCAGCAATCAGCTTGACGTGTTCCAGCAGCAAATGCGCATATCCAGCGGGCGTAACTTCGTCACGCCGGGCGATGACCCCGCTGCTGCGGCGCAAGCCCTGGTGCTCAATCAAGCCCTTGCGTTGCAGAAACAGTTTAGTCGAAATCTCGATCACGCGGACAGCGTGTTGGCGGCGACGGATTCCGCGATTTCCGAAATTGATAGTTTACTGATCGACGCAGCTACGATTGCAAGTCAAAACTTGAGTAACCTCACAAGTGCCGACGAGCGCGAAGCGGAAGCGGACTTGATTGCGGGCATTCGAGATCAGCTCGTAACCGTAGGCAATCGCCAGTTCAACGGTCGGTATATCTTTGGCGGGCGCGAAACGCTCGATCCGCCATTCATCGACGCGTTGGGTGGCGTGGCGTATGTGGGTGATACGGGTGAATTGACGGTTCGCACAGATCAAGGGCAGGTTGCAGAGGTGAACGTACCGGGTAATTTGCTCTACGGTGCGTTGTCCAAACAAATTGCGACTGGGGTGGACCTTTCTGCGAACCTTTCCGAGTCGACGAGGATCGATAGTTTGACGGGTGCGAAAGGGCGCGGCGTACGCTTGGGACAGTTGGTCGTTAATGAGATTGGTGGCGCGGGCGTATTTCGTGTGGATCTGACCGGTTCGGACACCGTCGGGGACATCATTGAGAAAATCAATGCGGCGGCCCAGGCTGCGGGCTCGAACCTTACTGCCAGCCTGGGCGATACGGGTATTGTGGTCAATCCTGGCGGACGTCAAATCACGTTGACGGATACGAGCACGGGCGTCGTCGCAACGGACCTCGGCATTCTAATCAAAGAGCCAACCAACACACAAACCACCGGTGTCGATCTTGGCGTGAAAATTACGCCGCTGACGCAGGTCGGGGATCTCGCCAGCGGCACGGGCATCGACACCGACAGCGGTCTGATCATTACCAACGGATCGGAAGTCGCTACGGTCGATTTGTCCGGCGCGGAAACCGTGCAGGACTTGCTAAATCGCATGAACAACGCCGGTGTTTTCATTCGTGCAATGATCAATGAGAGCGGAACCGGCATCGACGTATTTAATCAAGTCTCCGGTGTCGCGTTGTACATTGGCGAGAACGGCGGGAATACGGCAGCGGACTTGGGCATTCGTACATTCGATACGGAAACGCCGATCGCGGATTTGAATCAGGGCGATGGCGTGATTCGTTACGACGATGGTACGGACATCAAAATCACCGCAAAGGATGGTACGAGTTTCGAAGTAGACCTGACCGGTGTTGTGACTATCGGCGACGTGATCGAAGAGATTAACGCTGCCGCGTTGGAGGCGGGCATTGCCGTGACAGCAGGCTTTGCGACGCTGGGCAACGGCTTAAGCATCACCGACGCGACAGGCGGCGATGGCGATCTGTCGGTGAGCGCGGTGAACCTCTCTCAGGCGGTGTACGACCTGGGATTAGCGAAAAAGACGGAGGGGGAGGAGACGGTACTCGTCGGGGACGATGTGAACCCGATGCGGACGGATGGGATTCTGGACGCGCTAAGCCAACTGGAGCAGGCGATGCGCGCTGATGACACGCAGGCGATGGAAATCGCCGCGCAACGTCTTGGTGAGCTTGCCGAAGATGTCAGGCGTATTCACGGCATTGTCGGCGCGCGAGCGCAGTCCATGCAATCCAAATTGCAGCAGCAAAGTGATGCTTCCTTCACGACGCAGGAACTCTTGTCAAAAGTGGAGGATCTGGATTTCGCGGACGCGATTACCCGACTTGAGTCGGCGCAACTTCAATATCAGGCGGACCTACAAACGAGTGGGCGTTTATTGAACTTGTCGCTGTTGGACTTCTTGGCGTAGCGAAGGAGTGAGTGGTGACCGTCGCGAATAGAGATTGTGAGCATCGAATTCGTTTTACGTTCGTTCGGCGCTTGTGTGACCGAAGCGTTGAAGCGATTAGTGGCTGCCCGGCGTGGAGGCGTTGGGGCGCGGGTCAGTTCCGCTCGCGTATGTCGAGTGTGAGGAAAATGCGATCGGTGGTCGATCGCGACGCTCGTCTATCGGCCTGACTAGGGATAGGTCAGAGGAGTCAGTGCGATGATTATAGAAACATCGCGGTTTGGACAGTTGGAGGTCGACGAAGGGCGTTTGATTACCTTCCGGGACGGTATCCTTGGGTTTCCCGATGATGCGGATTACGCGCTCATCCAGACCGGCGAGGGCAGTGCTTTTTACTGGCTTCAGTCAGTGAAGAACAAGGATTTGGCGTTTGTGGTGTGTGATCCGCGTTTGTTCGTGTCTGACTACCGGGTTCCAGTGAAGCTTGAGGACCTGCAGCCGATCGATTTATCGAATATGGAAGACGCACAGGTTTTCATCATTGTGAACAAAATCAATGACGTTCTGACGGGCAACTTTCAAGGCCCCTTGGTCATCAACGTGGCCAATCGACAAGGTCGTCAACTGGTACTGAGTGACAAGCGGTATTCAACTCGTCATCCGTTAATGCGTACGGGTGAAAAGACGGCTCTCGGTCGTACTGCCTAGCGTTCGATTTCGGGCGTTTGTCCGGATTGAGCATGGCGGCGGTTTTGCCGTATACTGAAAAGTCACAACCCACAGTTTGACCAGTTGACTGCGAGTTAACTTGTCGTACAGGCCGCGCTGCGCTTTGGAATCGCAACTTTGGATACTCCAATTAGTGTTGTGGGGAGGTGTCCGCGTTTCCTAACGACGAAGATCGTCGGTGCGCAGGTGCATCGGCATGGCCGAGGAAGGAGCCGAGGATGTTGGTGCTATCTAGACAGCACGATGAGACCATTATGATCGGCGATGAGGTGGAAGTCACCGTTGTCGACATTCGGGGTGACAAAGTACGCCTTGGCATTACGGCGCCCCGACACATACAGGTCCACCGCAAAGAAGTTTACGACGCGATAAAGCGCGAGAATCAAAGCGCTGCCTCCATGACGCCCGACGCGGTGCCAGGAGCGGCGCCTACGACTGAGGACAATCACACAGAACAAAAAAGGCGGCGTGCCAGGTAAAGGCGCCTCGCCGCCCCCAAGCCCCTGGGAATTGTAATGACAAGGATCGTCATTAACTCCCAATCTGGACGAGCGGGCATGGGAGCATGAGGTGAACCGAAGGAACGACGAGCCCGCCCATGGAGGACATCAGGCGGGAATCATGGAGGATAACTCATGTCCACGATTAATACGAACATACCAGCCGTGACAGCCCAACGGCATTTGAGGATTTCCCAGGGTGACCTGGCCCGATCGCTCGAAAGGCTGTCCAGTGGTCTGCAAATCAACCGCGGTGCGGATAATCCCGCCGGTTTGATAGTGTCCGAGCGTTTACGTTCGGAGATCGCAGCCGTTTCCCAGGCAATTGACAATTCATCACGAGCGATCAACGTCATTGCGACGACCGAGGGCGCTTTGGATGAAGTTTCTGCGCTGCTGATCGATATTCAAGGTCTAGTTGTTGAGGCGGCGAACAAAGGTGCGTTCTCAGACGAGGAAATCGAAGCCAACCAGCTGCAAATCGATTCCGCTATCGACTCCATCGCTCGTATCGCCAACACGACGAGTTTTGCAGGGCGTAAGCTGCTTAACGGTGAGATGGACTACGTGACGAGCGGCATCGTCAGCACCGAACTGACGGATGTTAATGTCCAGGCTGCGAAGTTCGGCCGAGCGAGTTACGTACCGGTGCGCGTCGAGGTATCCACTTCCGCGCAGCAGGCGCAGCTCTTCTTTGCCGGTCCAGGTGTGCAAAGCGCTGTTACCATCAACTTGGCAGGTCCAGAGGGCATCATTACGCTCTCGTTCCCCGCTAGCGCTACCACGACGGACATGGTGCAGTCAATCAACAATCAGATTGACTCGACGGGAATCACCGCGTCCACCAGCGGACCAAACGGCATCTCGGGCATGATCCTCTCCAGTGTGGATTACGGCACGGATGCGTTCGTTTCCGTCGACAAGTTGGGCAACGCGGGAACGTTTGCGGTAACTAACAGTGGTGGGGCGACCGTGCGTCGCGCGGAAGGCATCGATGCGGTTGCGACAATCAATGGTGCAGCAACGATTGCGGATGGCTTGAGGCTTAAGCTTTCGACGGTCATGCTCAAGCTCGAGCTCAACCTTGACGCAAGTTTCGGAACGGGCGTGAGTGAATTTGCGATTACCGACGGCGGGGCACTCTTCCAACTGGGGCCCCAGGTGCAGACCACGCTGCAAGAAAACATCGGCGTGAAAGCGATGCACCCCGAACAACTCGGGAATGCTTTGAAGGGCTACCTTTCCCAAATCAAGAGTGGGCAAAGCTACTCACTACGTAGCGGTTTCTTCAAGCAGGCGTCGGATATCATTGATGAGACGATTACGCAGGTCGCCGTGCTTCGTGGTCGGTTGGGTGCGTTTGAGCGAAACACGTTACGGACGAATATTGACCAGCTTCAGATTACGGTTGAAAATCTGACTTCGTCCGAATCGGTGATTCGCGATACGGACTTTGCTGAGGAAACGTCCGAACTGACCAGATCTCAGATTCTGGTACAGGCGGGCAACAGTATCCTTGCAATTGCAAATGCTCAATCACAGAACGTGCTCTCACTGCTCGGTTCGTAAGAGCCGGCTTGATCGATAAGTGTTTGCTGCAACACCGGTGAAAGCGAAACGGGCGGTCCGGCGATGGACCGCCCGTTGGCGTTTTGTTGAGCAAGCCGATAGCTCCAACAGGGGATGATTTCGTTTGCACTACGACAGTGGCGAGACTTTCGGCTTCGTTCTACCGGCGTTTATGCCTTGGTGCTTTAATCCGCAAGTATCGTTTGCCTACGCGAGCTTCTCTTTAGCCGCTTTGATGATTCTGGAGAAGTCCAAATGGCACGTGCAGGCACGATGGGCGGCGCGAGTGTCGATGCCGTCCAGTTGACGCTCTGCTTTAGGCAACGCGGCAAAAAGTTCGCGGGCGTGCGCGTGCTCGCCCATTTCTTCGTAGTACGTCAGGTAACGAGCGATGCTGTTGAGGTCTGCCGTTGTATTGCCCGCCTCTCGACACTTGCCCGTGCATGCGCAACAGAAGGTATGGTCGTATGCGTTGATTAGGTCGAGGCATGCCGACATCTGTTCTTTGGTAAACGGCTTGAAATTCTTCGCCGTCTCTGCGTTCTCACGAATCTTCTTTACATTGTCCATGGCTGAGCAAATGCTGGCGAATCGTTCATCCGTCCAGATCGCACTTAAAATCGCAGCGTAAGGAGTTAATCCCATCGCTTCGAACTTAGGCAGGAATTTTTTCACCTGGTCATTGCTCCGACCAATCTTGCATTCTTTCATGCTGATTAAGCCAACGTTTGCCTTGTAACAGGCGTCGAGTGCCTTATTGAAGCGAGCGTTCTCTTTCACCAGGTTCGGGTTGGTCGCCACCATGATCGCTTCGACCCAGCTTTCTTTCTTCGCCGCCGTTTCGAGCAGAGCACAGCGCGCATCGATGTCTCGCGCGTGCGTGGAGAAGCCGACAAACTTTGCCTTGCCCGATTTCTTGATTCGTTCAGCCGCTTTCTGCCACTCTTTATCCACGGGCCAAGTCTCAGAACCGTGGCCTTGGTATTCCCGATCGCCCAACATATGGATGAAATACAGATCGATGTAATCGCTTTGCATGTTTTTCAGACGAGCGTCAAGCATCTCGATCCATTGTGCGGGCGTCTTGGGGTGATCCTTGGAAACCACAAACCACTCTTCGCGCTTCTGTGTTTTAAGCCACTCACCCAGGTCTTTCTCGTGTTGACCGTTGCCGTAACAATCCGCTGTGTCGAGGTAGCGGATGCCAACTTCTTTAGCGGTATTGAGTTGACGCGCGGTTGCCCCACCCGATGCGCCCATCGAGAGCATTGATACGTCGACCTCGGTTTTGCCCAGCCGTCGTGTGGGTACGAGTGACTTTGCGTCCTGCTCTTTTTTCTTTTCGTCTGCGGCGATGGCTGGAACGGTTGACGCTGCCGCAACCGCGGCCGAGGTTTTGATGAATCTGCGACGTGAAACGCATCGATCGTTCATGGTACTTCTCCAGATGGTGACCTGAATGTGGCGCGAGTATCGCCATCGTGCAGTATAAACGTACGGAAACATCGAGGGTAGAGAAATCCCTTTAGTCTAATCTTAAGCACTACGATTTTCGCAGTCGCAGTGTCCGGTTGCGATGTTCGTCCAGATAATATTGCGAGCGGGTTTCGCCATCCGGAGTGACATAGACCGCCCGGCGGTCACCCACGACCGGGCAGACGTTTTCGCAAATTCCACAGCCTATGCACAAATCCGTGTCAATCTTCGGAACGCGCAATTCGATGTGGATCAGTGCAGTATCACCCACCGCGGGTTCGTATTCGAACGGCCCTTCGATAAGAAGGGTGTCGTTGTCGTTGTCGTTGACGCGGTACTCGCGTGAGGGTGTGCCCAGGCCGGTTATCTCGACATGATAAGAACCCGCCTGATCGCCGACGAAAGCGTGTGGTTCAAAATTGCAGGCTTTGTCGCCGTTTTGGCTTTGATGAGGCCAATCCGCCAGGGTGATCGCGTTGCCGTTTACGTCGGTGATGCGTTTCTTGCCTTCGCGCACGAGCAATTTCCGCTCTTCCGCGTGAATGGCCTTTGGAGATACAGGACACACTTCTTCACAGACCATGCATGGGATGTTCTTGCTCCAGGGTAGACACCGGCCGTGGTCGTAGTGGGCGGTGCCGAGCTTGATCGGACCTTGTTTGCGAAACTCGCCCATTCCGAGTTTTTCGTCGGGTGTGAGGTGTTGAATGGCGCCGGTCGGACAGACGAGACCGCATGCGGTGCATTCGTATTGACAGTATCCAATCCGGTAGTTCATTACCGGTGTCCAAAGCCCTTCGATGCCCGCTTCGAAGAGCGTCGGCTGAAGGACGTTCGTTGGGCAGGTGCGAACGCATTGAGCACATTTGATACAACGCTCGAGGAATTCCTGCTCTTCGACCGAGCCCGGTGGACGTACGACTTTCGCGCTGAAATCCTTGGTTGTTTTCGCGCTTGCTTTGGTCCACGAAAAGAAGAGCATGCCGCTGATTGCGGCGAAGATGGCGTGTCGTTTGTTTAGATTCGGGCCGGTGACTTCGTGAGCGCGATTGGGCATAAAATCGAACGTGATCGCTCCATGCGGGCAGGATTGAATGCAATTCATACACACAAAACACTCGGCGAGGTGTACATCTGCCTGCGGCTCGCATGCGCCCTCGCAATGCTCGGTGCACAAGTTGCAGCCCGTGCAGATTCCCTCGTGGCGCTCGATGCGCCACAAAGCGAACCGCGACATGCTGCCCAGTAATGCACCCAGCGGACAGAGCACGCGGCAAAAGAAGCGAGGCCAAATGATGTTCATGCCCACAAAGAACAGGAACAGTGCGCCGATCACCCAGGTGAAACCGTGAACCGCGTGATCGCCGAAGGTGATGCCGCCTGGCAGTTCGATTCCCGATAGGGGCATATTTGCTACGGGGTAGACTGCGATGGTGAACGCGCGATAAACGTGGACGATCGGGTCTAGAAGTCCGATTTGTAGCGTGCCGAATAGCGCCGCGACCAGCATACCGATCAAAATGTAGTACTTTACTGTTTGTACGCGGTGATAGCGATTAACGGCGATGCGTTCCTTGGTTGTGCGTGGACCTAGAATCCAGCCAATGAAATGATGCGTGATGCCGAATGGGCAAATCCAGTTGCAGAAGATGCGGCCAAGCAAGAGCGTCGGTACGACAATGATCAATGACCAAAGCAGGCCCTTGTAAAGTGTATGGGTCGTGATTGCTGTGGAAAGGGCGACCAATGGGTCAATCTCTAGAAACTTACTCAGCCAAAATCGTAGGTTGGGGTAGTGGTTTAGTTGCGCGAAACTGGTTAGCAGCACGAATGCCGCGAACAGCGCGAACATGATGATTTGAACGATGATGCGTACCGTGGTGATGCGCATGGTTGAGTTCCGATTTCAATAGAGTGCGTGTCAAGCCCGAACGAGTCTCTCCACGAACACATGCTTACACATTCTGTTCCACGAGTTTGCCCTGCGAACGATACGCTTTCCAATCGCGGGAGCCGAACCGCTTCATCTTCGCATAAGGCCTGTTCTCCGATTCGCCGAACTTCTCCGTGGCGAAGTCGAGGTAATCGAGTTGGGCGGGGTCACGCCCGAGCAGTACTTCGTAGGCGTATGCATCAGCGGCGATCTGATCCACTGACGCGACAAGCGTGTTTGCTTCGCGGACGTCGGATAGACTTCCGCCAGTCGGACCGTTCTTCATGAGCACGCGTGTGCCATCCGCGATGACCAGCGTTGGGCTCATCATGTATCCGAGGTCGGAGATAATGTCGTGGATCGCCTGGTGGAATTGGTTGCGGCGCCCGCCGAGAAGGCC
>JANQHN010000359.1 GCA_028282665.1 Phycisphaerae bacterium
GAGTCCAAGGGCGACGGCGAGTGTCGGCACATCGGGGAGTGTTCGTCCGGCAATGGCGGCAGCGATCGCCCCTACGACGGCGGCCAGCAACGCTGCCTCGATGACCGTCAAGAGTCCGTGGCTTTCCATCAGCAGGCTCGCAGGTCCTTGGGGGTCCACAGGTTCAAGCGAGACCCACCCGATTGTGAGAAAAACGGCGCAAGCAATGGCGAAAGCGGCGGTGACTTGCGTCTTTTCCCAGAGATTGAGTGAATGTTGTTCCATGTCGACGTTCGCGGTTGATGACGTTGTCATGAGCATGCTCGAAGAAGTTCCATTCGTTCCAACATCGCCCGAATGCTGTCCGTTGCATCTTCCGGCAGCGGGCAGAGCGGCAGGCGGAAGCGGGGTACGATCAACCCTTTCAGCGCCATTGCCGTTTTGATGGGGAGTGGGTTGGGGCCGAATGCGCTCAACCCATCTGCCAGGGCGCTGATTTTCTGGTGAGCTCTCAACGCCTCCGAATGTTTCCCATCTCGTACAGCGTTTACCAGGGATAGTAGCCGATCAGGCCAAAGATTGCTCAATACGGAGACTACACCACACGCTCCGAGCGTCAGAAGTGGATAGGTAATCGAATCATCGCCGCTAAGAATCTCAATATCACAGCGAGATCGTAAATCGGTGACTCCATCTACAGTGCCAGTCGCGTGTTTGACCGCGACAATGTGTTCGTAGTCTTGACGCAGGCGGACGACGACGTCGTTGGGGACATGCACAGCCGTCCGGGCGGGGACGTTGTAGATCACGATGGGCAGGTCGACGGCGTCGGCAACCGCGGCGTAATGGCGGTATAAGCCTTCGGGCGTGGGGCGGTTGTAATACGGCGCAACGACCATTGCCGCGTGAGCGCCGGCTGCTCGTGCTTTTTTCGTGGTGGTGACGGTTTGTGCGGTATTGTTTGATCCCGTTCCAGCCAGGACGTAGCACCTTCCATTGCTACGGTGAAGAATCGTTTCGAGTACCTTTTCACGTTCGTCGGTAGAAAGTGTGGGGGTTTCGCCGGTCGTTCCGCAAGCAACGAGCCAGTCCACGCCTGCGTCGAGTTGCCGGTCGACCAGTTCGATGAGCTTATCCCAATCGATCTCTCCGGAATCGGTAAAAGGAGTGATCAGGGCGGTCAGGGTGCCCCTTAATGAGATCGAACTGGCGGATGTTTCGGTCACGTTCAGATCCTTCGAGATCGTGTCTTTGCGACGTCCTGTGATACGTTAGTCCGATAGATTGTACGCGCATACCCGCAAATCACCACGCGGCGACCGCGTAGCTGATCCTGACAGCGAATGGTGATTTGTCAATCTTCGTGGAGTTCTTCGATCGGAACGTGTTCGAGGATGAGGTCTTTCATTTCTCGCACGGCGTCCTGCAAGCCGGTGAAAATCGCCCGACTGATAATTGAGTGTCCGATGTTGAACTCGGAGAATCCAGGCATAGCAGCGATGGGAGCGATATTGCGATAAGTCAAACCATGCCCGCCGTGAACGTCGAGTCCGACTTCCAGACCTATGTCGATGGCGCGGCGGAGCGAGTCAAGGGCACCGTCCACTTCGTTGGGTGTCTTGGCGTGCGCATACCCGCCGGTCCACAATTCGATCGCGTCGAAGCCGATTTCGCGAGCGGCGCGGATCTGGTCTTCGATGGGCTCGATGAAGGCATTAGTAATGATGCCGGCGCTGTTCAGTTTTTGGACAGCTTTTGCGACACGATCTTTGTGTTTTTTGACATCCAGTCCGCCTTCGGTCGTGATCTCCTCGCGGCGTTCGGGGACAAGTGAGCATTGGTCGGGTTTGAGGTCGCAGGCGATGGCGACGATTTCGTCCGCGACGGCCAACTCCATGTTGAGTTTGACGTTGACTACGCCTTTGAGCAAAGGCACGTCGCGATCGATGATGTGGCGTCGGTCTTCGCGTAGGTGAAAGGTAATACCGTCCGCCCCGCCCAGTTGCGCCTCCACTGCGGCCCAGACCGGGTCGGGTTCGTCCGTGCGGCGGGCCTGCCGAATCGTCGCCACGTGGTCAATATTTACACCCAAAAGCGCCATCTTATTTTCACCTTCCCTTCCGGGGTCAGTTTGCTGTCCGCAACTGGTGTGCAATCACAGGCAAATGCCTTGCCAATGCTCTCAAATCCCGGCTTGCCCATGCGGTTTTCGAGCGGAAAAACCAAATGCGGCCGACTGCCGACTGCGGATTATAGAAAGTGGAATGGGGGGCACAAATTCATTCGGCGTATATCAACGCAAACGGAGTGGCTTAGCTAGAGCACGGAAAATCAGGGCATGCGCACAAAGAAGGACGATCGTTTCGGGCATCCAACCAGCGCGATTCGATCATTTTCCGACGGTGCATGGTACAGACGTTGCGGTTCAATCGGTGTACGGTGTTTAAGGGCCGAACATGGCAATATCTTCATCGAGCGTTGCGACCAAGTGCTTATCGGGAAGTATGAGGATCATCGCTGTTTCCTGAGAGCCCCCAACATCTGACAATCGATCTGCTTCACTCTGCATGTCCATGAACATCACAAAGATGAAATTCATGATCATAAAGCTGAAAAACGTGTGCTTGACGTACTCGTTTTCCACATGTTTCGCAGCAAAATATAAAGCGTAGATCTGAATGAATATGCAAAGTATACCTCGGAGTGCGGAACTCTTGAAAGCAATGACGATTATGGCGATATAAGAAGTGAGAGCGCCCAGTGCGCAAACCGTCATAGCCAGGGCGAACAGAATGTCGTCCGGTCCGCGAAAGATCGCGCCAAAACCAAGTCCACCAAGGATGATCACGCTGATCATCCAAGGTGGGAAGGAAGGCACGGCGGATGGCATGCTGCGGCTGTGCTTTGCCTGCACAGGCGCCGCTGTGGGCGGGGCAGCCTTTTTTTTAGTGCGACGATTATAACCGCATGAAGTGCAGGTAACCGTTTGGCTTTTCATTTCCGCGTTGCATGAGGGGCACAATTTGACTACTTCCACGGCTTTGGCATTTTTTTCAGCGGAAGCTAAGAGTTCGAGCATGCCTAGATCCGTGGTCGGTTGTGAGCTTTCCCGGGGAACCTGACGGGGATCAGGCTTGGGGGAGTCAGCCGTTGCTGCCTTTTTCTTCTGTCGGGCGATGGCCTTATCGTGACACGTTTTACAGTAATACCGCCCTTTGCGGTCTTTGACGCGTGGTTTGTTTGCGCACTCCGTTCTGCACACAATGCAAGGTTTTTCGATTGTCGACTGACTCACGGGGGGGGGAACTCCATCTAACAAAAAAGGATTTCAGACAGCTATAATGAATCCAGCCCTAACGTTGCATCCCAAAGCGAGTTTTCTACTCGCGAGCCGAAGCTTAGTATGCTGCACTTGACTTTATCATTATACGAAGAGGAACCTGTTTATGCTATGCACCTACACAGAGATTTGGTTTGTTGGCGTAGTATTAAAATACGGGCTGGAGTTCTGGCAACTCGCAGCCCGCAGTGACGTCATTTAGTGAATCTAGCAAAACGTGAGCGGCCGTTATTTTCCTTTCTGCACGGACGGTACGGCCACTGCCGTCAATCGTAACCCTTCCGGCTCGGTTGAGACGGTGAGGAGGCTGGCGCTTTGGTACTTGCGAATAGCGTCCAGGTTCTCCGGGGCGATTTTTTCATAACCATTCTGTAAAACCATTAGCCGCAACATGTCACCGGCCGGGGTACCGAACATCGGTGGAGCATCGAGGGAAATGTCACCTTTTTTGCGAATGGCGATTTCTGCGTCAAGCCACGCGAGTTGGTCCTGGTAGAAAACCACGGTAGATTCTTTGGGAACATGTTTCGCAGCAGCACGGAATGCCGGATTCTGCGCGAGTCCGCGATCCGCCTGTCCTTCGCTCCGGATGAAAGCTTCGATGGACTTTTTCGTGCCTAACGGAATGAGTGCGCGCTCGGTGACTCCAATCGCCAGGCCGGGTACCGGAACCATTGGTGATTCGTAAATGGTTGCGCCGCGCATTTCATTTGAAAGAACAGTTCCCGGCGGCATTGCACCTAAAACGCGCCTGATCGCATCTTGCGATCGATGTTGGAGGCTTACGAAAAAGTTCATTTGCTCTGTTTCGTACGGTGCGGTCGCAGTCATCACGAACGTAGCTGGACCTAGAAGCTGATCGATGAAATCTTTGCCGATGAGCAGCGTAGAGCCGTCCTGGTGAGTGATTTGCATGCTGGCCCGCATCTGAGCGGCTGCAACAGGATCAATCCGCTCCGTAATTTTGAGTATCTCTTCGAGGATGAGTTTCGGGTTTAGGTTTATCCCGAAGTAAGTGCAGGTATCGTTAGGTACGGAGGGTGGCGGGGTGGTTTTTATGTTCTGCATTCGCAGTATATTCGCCAAACTGCCACTGTTCGCTTTGATGGAAACGAATCCGCGCATCCTTGTTTCAATATTTTCCTCAGGAGCGAACTCGATCGTCATAACGACAGGTCCCATAGCGTCTAAGCCTACAGCCACCATTTCTTTGGCGTTTTCGGGGTCAACGCTCTTTGATATCTCGAATATTGCGGGCAAATTGAGTAGAAATTCCACATTTGCGTTGCGAGCACAGTACTTACGCGTTGTTTTCACGGCGCGATCATTCGCGAGGCGGTCCTCGGATTTCTGTGAAAGCCTGCGTACGGTACCGATTACAACATCAGCATCGTCACCCAAGATGAGTTTTTTCTCATAGATGGCATAGGAAATTTTAGTGAAGCTTGCGTTGTCAATGAACTGTGCCACCATTATTTGAGTGGCGGGATCGAGATCCATGTCTTCCAGTAGGGTTTCGAGATCTTCGTCTCGGCGATCGGTTTCGTTTGGTGTTGCTTCATCATCCGCAGTCGATTCGGGAATCTTGAAAGTAAGCACTTCAGTACCCGCAATCTTCTTCGATTCCTTGCGAGCGCCTTTTTTTTGTAGCGACTTGGCTATTTTTTTCAGGAGAGCGACGGACTTTTCGTGATCGGGTCCCATTTCCATCACGGCGGTGAAGTGGATCTGGGGTGCATCTTCATCGGCTTTGGGAGGAGCCCCGACCGCGAACAGCGCAACCCCGCCATGCGGCGCTATTTCCAGCTCTTTTACCGAATCGAGGTCCATTTTTTTGGCTACGTACTTTTTGACGTTTTCGAACACCTTGGACATGGGATCGGCGATGTCCTTCACCGCGGGATCCTTAAAGAGTTTGTAACTCATCGTGTTTTGAAGTGAAGACCACGTTTCGTCGCAGTTCACGATACCGCAGTAAATCAGCGCATCTTTCGGAGCCCACTCGGATGGGCCACCTGCGGCAAATCCATTTGGAACGAGCAAGAGTACGAGTAAGGTCGATAAAAACCAGTGTTTAGGCTTCACTGTTAGCTCCATTAGTTGAATAAGTTGCGTCTTTTGGAACGGGCAGCGTCCAATTGTCATCAGGGCGAAAGGTCGCCTCTTCGAGTTAGCTATCTTTTTCGGATGTTAGAAAAACAGGCGGCTCGGGATTCAGTCGCTGAGGTGCCTCCAGGTATTGATAGCCGCTGTTCGGATTGTCCTGGTCGTAGGCGTAGGCATCGCGATTCTCGAGAAACTCGATGACGTAGCGAACGGGAATCGCGAAGTTAAGCCCTTCCGCAAATAAATAGCTCATGTTCGTGACGCCAATGACCTCGCCGCGCGAATTGAATAGCGGTCCACCCGAGTTGCCCGAATTGAGTTGCGTGGTGGTTTGAATGTAAAGCAGGCCGTTACTTATACGATTGGCCTTGCTCACGATACCTTCGGAAATTGTTCGTTCCAAACCGAGTGGGTTGCCGATTGCAAAGACAGTGTCACCCTCCGATACTTTTTTATCTTCCGCCAGGTAGACGACCGTCAGTTCGAAATCTTTGGGCGGGGACAGCTTTAATAGCGCTAGATCCATAAACGGACTTACCGCCACGATTCGCACGTCTTCCAGCTTTTCATTTTTGAAAACGCCATTGGCTTCTCGAAAGATGTTGACCGTAATTTGCGTTTCGTTTTCCACGACATGGAAATTCGTGATCAAGTAACCGTCTTTATGGATGATAAAACCGCTACCCATGCCGCCGGGAGTCTTGACGTAAACCACTCCCTCGCCCAGCCGTTTCGCGTGTGTTTCCAAGGACGCCGGCTCCAGGTTGCCCGTGCGGTAGAGGTGGTCGGTGATTACTTCGTCTGCAACGTAATCGGCAGCGCCTTCGCGATTCGCCTCGGTTTTCTGTTTCATCCTGGCGATTTCGCGAATCTGCGCGCGTGGTATCGTAAGAATTTCGAAGCCAATATCTACGAATACTTTGTCCGCGGTTTCTTTAATGATCTTGCCTTGTATGCGTTGTCCGCCGGCAAGCGAAATGTCCTCCGCGTGCGATGAGGCAGCAATACACCACACCGTGCTGACGGCAGCAACGATCGTGATCCACGTTTTCATGAAGTCACCTTCAGGTTAAATGGAGAAGAATCGGTCGAATACGTCATCGTCGGCGACGAGTGTCGTTGGCGTTTGATTGCACTGTATAGGTATTACAATTATGGAGCAAGCTTCGACCTTGTCGTTGAATGGACCATGGCTACAATATCCGGCGAAGGTCAGCAATTCATACAAGCGCGGGCGTTCCGCAAAGGGGATAGCAATCGAAATGAAAGCGTTTTTGAATCAGTGCTCGACGATCCGTATGCCCTTCGTTATCCGTGCCCGACGTTATGCACTCGCACTTATTGCAGTAGCCTTTTTGATGGCGGTAGAAAGTGTATGGGCGGAAACAACCGCAAAAAGCCTTACCGATGCGCAGCGGGAAGTACTCGCGCGCCATTTTGGTTTTGGCGAGCTTGAAATTTTCAAGCTGGACGATGGGCTGTCGCAATTGCATGTTGCCGATGTGAACGGCGATGGTGCGAACGATATGATCGTTCCTAACAATGCTAAAAGTACGATCGAAATATTGATCCAGCGCCTTGAGCAACCCAAGGATCTAAAGAAGCCCGAACAAGTAAATGATCTGCTGGACCATTGGCGTTTTGATCGTAAGAAGGTGTCGATTACGTGGGAAGTTACGTCGATGAAAGTCGGCGAGGTTACCGGCGACCGCCATGTAGATATTGTTTTTTTTGGTCAACCTGCCGCGCTTGTGGTGTTACCGGGCAGGGGAGACGGAACGTTTGACGAACCGATTACTCGTCGAGTACGCGATGCGCTAGCGTACATGTGGGCCTTGGATATCGCTGACCTCAACGGTGACGACCGGCTTGATATCGCGTTGTTGGGCAGTAACGACATCGTTATCTTCCATCAGCCCGCGGAGGGAGGTGTCGGCAAGCCTGTCCGCGTTACGCATTCGATGGATACCGGGTATCTGCGGCTTGGCGATTTGGACGGCAACGGAAGGGCGGATGTACTGCTCGCCACATCGAACGACGATTATCCGCTGGCGGTTTCGCGGCAAAGTGTGGATGGCGATCTTGGTCCGTTTCAACATCTTCGCGCACCGAGACTCCGAACAATCCTGCTTGATGGGTTGATTGGCGGTAAGCGTAACGATCTTTTTGGCGTGGAACGCGTATCAGGCCGGTTGAAGCGTTGGAGTTGGAGTGAGGAAACAAGTAGAAACAGCGAGGCCGATTGGCTTACGTTGTTCTATCCCATTCCCGGTGATGCCGAGCCGGATCGCCTTCCCGTTGCGATCGGTGATTTCAACGGAGACTCGATTCCTGATCTATGCACTGCGAACGTGGATGCCGCGAAGTTGGTGTTCTACGCCCAGCAGAAAGGGAAGGGGCTGGTGCGCCCGCATACATTCGGCGGATTGGTCGAGATGCTCGATATGTGTGCGTTTGACGCAGACGGTAACGGTCGGGACGAACTCTACGTGCTCAGTGCGGAAGAAGAGCGGATCGGTCGCAGCGTGTACGAACAGGAGCGATTCAGTTTTCCCAAATCCATTTCCACGGAGGGCACACCGTTTGCATTTGACGTTACCCGTTTGAACGAGAGCGGTGAAGTTCGTATTGCTTATGTGTCGCGAGACGAAGAATCGGACTACTACCTGCATGTAGCTTCCCTAGTTGGTTTAGAAGGCAAGGGCGAGAGTAAGTCCGTGCCCATTCAGATCAAGGATATGGACGAGCCCCCCTCTGCGGTTCGTTGGATGGACATTAACCGGGATGGGAAGCAAGATCTGTTGGTGTTCTCTCCTTATGCGGGGCTTCGCACTGCGTTGCAGCAGGATGATGGAGTGTTCCAGTTTTTGTCTGAAATGGACGGTGACGCACAATCGGAATTGGTAGCCAAGGCGCGGATCGAGGGAGCGGAGTTTACGG
Source organism: Phycisphaerae bacterium (assembly GCA_028282665.1). GTDB lineage: Bacteria > Planctomycetota > Phycisphaerae > UBA1845 > UBA1845 > JANQHN01. The sequence goes on from JANQHN010000359.1 coordinate 8,366, forward strand.
ACGTCGATGGGGATGGCCGATCTGAACTTCTCATCGCTCAAGGGACGTTCGTGCGGGCGCTCTATGTAGACGAACAACGTGCCTGGGAGGTACTTGACCAATACAGCCCGCCGACCGCAAACGCACGAATCACAGGGATTTGTGCAGTTCCCATCAAAGGCCAGCCAAGGCCTATGCTAGCCATGTATGACAGACCGTCGCGGGAGGTTCATTTTTTCAAGCCGGACAAAGCTGGTGCGTTTGTGTTTGAGCGATCGGTGCCGGTTGGAGCGATTGAAGTAAAAATGATGCAGGCTGCACCACTGCTTGGCCGGAAGCAGGCGTCGGTGATGCTGGCTGCACCGGATAGACTCGCGCTCGTTCAACCGTTCGCACCGGCTGCTCGTTTGCACGAATGCGGCGTGTACGAATCTTCGATCGAACAGGCGAACCTTCGAAGAATGGCTCTTGGCGACTTAAATCACGATGGTGTGACGGACTTGGCGGTGATCGAAAATAACGAGCATTTCATTGAAATTCTCACCTTTGCGCCCGATGACATGCTCGTCCGCGCGACCAAATTTCGAGTGTTCTCGAAGAAGCTCTATAGCGACTCAGAGCGTGAAGGATTTCAACCCACTTGGATCGAAATTGCCGATGTAACCAATGACGGGCGGGACGATCTAATCCTCATCGCTCACGACCGCGTGCTGGTTTATCCGGGACGCTGAGAAATTGTAAGTACATGTTGATCGAATGATGGGCACTTTATATGTGAAGCAAGCGGGCACAAAGTAAAGCTGGTGTAAGTCGGAATCGGGGGGAGGGCAGCTAAAATTATAAGAGCTTGATCAGCAAGCCCGCCATGCCGCCTTTAATTGCGATGCCTAGGCCGCCCATTACCCACACACCCATAGTGACACCGCCAAACGCCAATCCGCCCAAGGCAATCCCGCCCAGTGCGAACACGCCGAAACTAAGCCCGCCCATCGCAATGATACCACGCGAGATTCCACCGATTGCGACCACGCCCAACGGCATACCGCCGATCGCGATGATTCCTTTCGGTGCATCGCCAATCGCCACAAAGCCTACCGCCCGACCTATTTTTTCTCCGCCGTGCGGACCTTGAGCGATGGCGAGCCATGGCAATCCACCGATAGTTGCCTTCGACGTGTAACGATAGCCCTTGATGCCGGGAAAGCTGTCGCGCGTCAAGACCTCAACGAGAGGCTTGCCGCATTCCGGACATTTTGACGAATCGGTCAGTCCGGTGAGCGTGTATCCACAATGATTGCAGTAAGGTTGCGTCTCGTCTCGCTTGCTATTGTAGGGAACACCGGGCATGCCTTTTGATTCTCCATCATGATGCAGGAAAGTGGGATTTGCCTGTTGCGACACGCAATCGATTCGGTAACTCAATACCCCGCTGCCTGCCCGTCTTTACGTGATTCGGAAGCGCCAATAAGTACGTTACGCTCCACATCGTACATAATCGCCTGATACCCGCCGTACCCGCCGACAGCGTGTCGAATGCAGTGACCGATTAAGGAGAGTCCGCGTCGTGTTTCCAGGCCGATACCCGACTCCAACGCCACTTGCCCGCCGTCCTCCATCGTTCCGCCCGTTGGTTCGGATGATCCTGTATGATGAAACCGCGGTGCGTCGCCGGCTTCTTGGAGGTTCATGCCGAAATCGATGATGTTGCAAAGTATCTGTACGTGTCCTTGCGGCTGCATATCACCGCCCATGACTCCGAAACTCATAAACGGTTGGCCGTTTTTTGTCACGAACGCCGGAATGATTGTGTGAAATGGACGTTTCCCCGGCGCGTAGACATTTGGATGCCCTTTCTCGAGGGCGAACAGTTCGCCACGGTCCTGAAAACAGAAACCAAGGCCGTCCGGGCACAGGCCTGATCCGAAACCTCGATAGTTGCTTTGAATGAGTGAGACCATGTTGCGATCTTTGTCCGCAACGGTGAGGTAGATGGTGTCTGCCTCACGCAGCTTTTGATCGATATAGTGCCAATCGATGGGCCCGGGTGGATAGCTTCGAGCGGCGCGATCGGGTTCGATTTGCTTGCGGCGCCCGTCTGCATACATTTTTGAAATAAGCCGCCGGATGTCGGCCTCCACAAAAGTTGGGTCCGCGTAGAACCGCGCTCGATCCTCGTAGGTGATCTTTTTCGCCTCGATAAGTGTGTGCAGGTACCGGACGCTGTTATGCCCCATCGCGGTCAAATCGTAACCTTCGATGATGTTTAGCATTTGCAGTGCGGCGATGCCTTGTCCGTTTGGAGGAAGTTCCCACACATCGTAGCCGCGGTAGTTCGTCGAAACAGGTTCAATCCAGATTGATTGGTGGCGTTCGAGGTCCGCTTTGCGAAGAAACGCTCCCTCGCGACGACAGAAGGCGTCCATCACATCCGCGAGTTCACCTTCGTAGAACGCGTCCCGTCCCTTGTTTGCAATGATCGAAAGTGTACGACCGAGTCGCGGATTTTTGAATATTTCGCCCTTTTTAGGCGCGCGACCGTTGGGTAGAAACGTTGCCGCAAATCCTGGAAAGTCCTTAAGGCGTCGCTTACCGTACTCCCAATAAAACGCGATCAGCTCCGAAACGGGGAAACCCTCATTGCAGTATGAAATTGCTGGAGCAAGTACTTGTTCCATCGGCATTTTGCCGAAGCGGTTGTGCAGTTCGAACCATCCGTCGATGCAGCCGGGCACGGTGATGGGAAGCGGTCCGTAAGGTGGAATCTCACTCAATCCCCGGTCGATAAAATGCTGGCGCGACAAGCTCAGGGGGGAGCGACCGCTCGCGTTCAAACCGTAGAGTTTTTTTGTCTTTGCATCCCAGACTATGGCGAACAGGTCGCCGCCAATACCATTGCCCGTCGGTTCCATCAGGCCAAGTGTTGCGTTGGCTGCGATGGCTGCGTCAATCGCATTTCCGCCGCTTTTCAAGATGTCAATAGCGACCTGTGTGGCCAACGGTTGAGATGTGCAGGCCATGCCGTTGGCCGCGATGACCTCCGAGCGCGTCGCGAACGGCCTACCGGTTAGTCGATCCCCACCCGAGGCGTGGTTAGTGACGGCGAACATCGTGAGCAGCATAAGGCAAAAGGGCAGATAGGTTCCATTCATAATTGGGTCTCCACAGGCCAATGATGCTGAAACATTCAAGATTGGGCACAATGCGAAGGTCAGGTCGAATGTTAATCTGGTTTTTCGAGAGTCTATGCGGCGGAGAAAAAGACCGACAGACCAAATTTGCTTGCTGTTTGAAACTGGGGCAGGTCGATGTAGAGCACGAATTGAAAGGTGGGGAGGTTAAGCGTCGGTTTTCGGTTTGAGAGCCATTCTGATTTCACCAAGAAGTTGATCGACTTTGAAGGGCTTGAAGAGGACGGCAGCGAGGCCTTCGCGGCGTGCTCGGATGATCGAGTGGTTCGGGTCATAACCAAAGCCCGTCATCAAAATTACCGCCGTAAGTGGGTCTTCCTCTTTTGCGGCGGCGAAAAGTTCGTAGCCGTTTTTGTGCGGCATTTTGATGTCCGAGAGAACGAGATCGAAATGTTGCGACTGAATGAAATCGACCGCTTCTGCACCGTCGGCAGCCGTCTCCACCTCACAGCCGTAGCCGCAAAGTACATCGCGTACTGTGGAGCGAATCACGTCTTGATCGTCGGCAATGAGAATGCGTTTCCCCGTGAGCACCGCATCCTGCGTGATCTTTGCGGTTCGTGCACCAACGAGTCGCGGTTTTTTCGATGTGATGTCTTTGAGGGTTTCGCGAATTTTTACGGCATTTTCGGAGATCAGACCCAATCTAGCGCGAATGTCATCGTGGCCTATATAGTCCTCGAC
>JANQHN010000389.1 GCA_028282665.1 Phycisphaerae bacterium
TCAGCCAAGTCACCATCGCCATCTGCATCGACGTCCCACTGAACTGGAGAGTAGCGGAGGGTGAGCTTGCCCGGTATCGGCTGATCATCGAGGTCCGCAACCGTATATTCCACGCAATCACATCCTAACGCATCATCGTCCGGAGAGATCAATACTACGGAACCTTTGCGAACAATCTCGGCAAAGCCAGGATTGGACGTAATTTCGTATTCAAGTTCGGAACCGTCCATATCCAGCGCGGGCAATTGAATTACCATCGGTTTCAAAGTTGCGAATGCTTTGTGAACCATGTACGCAGTCGGTCTATTCGCCCCGGGACCGCCACTAGGCTGATCTTCAAACTCAATAAACAGCATCACCGGTTCGCTGACAGCGCGAGAACCATCGATAAATTCGGTAAACGTCTTCACCGATACTGTTCCCGCACCCAACGCCATCGCGGGAACTTGCCACGTAGCGTCGGGCGTATCGGCGACGGCCAGCGTTCGCGCGTTGACGATCAACTCCATCCGCACGATGTCCGCGCCGCCGCTTGTCGCAGTGAATTCAAAGATACTACCGAGATCGCCCGCCGTCGTGTCCACGGATAATGTTGCCCACGTAGGGAGGTTGTCGACATAGATGGAGCTAATCCATCGCCCCTGCACTCTCGCCACCGTACTGTCAAAAGCAATGATCCGAATATCATGGGCGCCTTCCGCCAAGACGGTCGTGTCCAGCACGAATGATCCACCCACGTCGACTCGCCCGGCACTTTTCCCGTCGACAAGCAACTCGAATTCATCAATCTGGGCCTGCGGATTCGGAGTAGTCGCCTCAGGGGTAAAGGTGATGGAACCTAAGACTGGCGCGGTTGGCGCATCGGGAACAGAGACGACAGGAATGTACGCAAAAGGCCTGCATAGCGCATCGCCATAGATGAGGCCTTGAAACGGGAAAAATGCCAAACTCCGAAAGACGGCTTCGCCCAGGGTCAGGCCTTGCCCGTAAAAGGCATGAACGCGGGGATCGGGAAATTTACCCGCATAGTTACACGGTTCCTGGACCGCCCCGTGGGAACCGCTGGCACCTTTGGCAATCCAGCGTGAAAGTTTGGTTTGCGAGGACGCATCAAATCTTCCAGCGAAGCTTGTCAGGTGATCGCAAAAGGCGCCCGGAAGAATCGTGAGGTCCGCGCCATCGATATCGGGTGAAGCCCAGCCGGTCATGATGCCGAGGCAGTCTTGGCTCCCATCGGGAAGCACACCCATTACGTGTTCCGCGTTTAGGCCCAGCAAATCAACCATCCACGATACTACAGTGTCAAACAAACCATCCCGAGGACCACTTCGAAGCTCGTCCGTCGTTTCCATGAAGTAGAAGGTGCCGGCAGGCCTGGTGCCGTCGGCGGCGACGCTGCGATCGATCATTGCGATGGTTTCATCGATCGTGTTGCCGCGATTTCCGTCATAGCCCAAAAGCGCACCGATGAAGTAACGCGGTAGAAACGTGGAATCGTTAGGCAGGCCATTAGCCCAGTGAGTCTCGCTGTCGAATGCGTAAGCGGAGAAGCCGATACCGCGGTAGTAAGCGTTCACCAAATCGTACTCCACGCCCGCGAGCACTTGATCGGTAATGAACGTCATCGTGTAAACAGATGAGAGTGAGAATCTGCTTACCGTCGCACAGGGATCGCTGACGTAGCCCGGAGCGGAGACAAAGAAATCGCCGCAGGGAGGAATGATGATAAAATCGATATGATCGGCGAGGTTGCGGTGAGCGATTGTTCCGAGCAAAGCTTCGCGCTGAAAACTGATGTGGTCTTCGAAGTTGGCCGCCCGGGGGTTCATAAACAGGACATTTTCATCTGGAATCTGCCTGGCGTGTTTGTAGTAATTCCCAACGTACATCGATTGGGGCTTATCCGGATCGATGATGATCAACGCATTGTCAGGCCCGCCAGCGATAACGCGTGCGGCACAAAGCAGCACGCCAAATATAGCCAGAAAAATGTGCCACCCCATAACACCACAAACGTGGAAAACACCGTTCAGGGCTGAAAGGTGCATAGCTATTCCCTCCCCTTGTTCGAAAATAATCAGGTCCGTTGCGCTTTTATGTTTTTGCGCTTCCGGCAACTTTGCCCGTATAGATTATGGGTTGTCATACCCATCAAGAAGCTGCCGACCTGTCGAGTATGTGGTATAGCGGATTTGGCTTGCGAAATGCAAGCGCTATGGAATCGTGCCTTGTCATTGAACAATGGCCTCGAAACGTGCGATCGTTATTGGACGTAACGGTTGCGCTATGTCACAACTTGCACGGTAACACAGGGCATCATGATCTGTAATGTATGCCTCGTCACTTGAGGTGGCGCTTTAGCGACTGACTTGTGGGTTAGCGGAAACGCGCGATGATTTTTCATCGGGGATGACAAGCACCGACATAAGCCACAATTCACCTGCGAGGATAAGAATAGCCAGCGGCATCATCGTCCAACCTGCGAAGTCATGGAAAAAGCGTTCGGCAAGCTGTGAGCTAAAGAGGGTGTACAGCCAGGCTGTGACAACAAGACGGATGAGGTTGCAGAGAATAGCCACAGGAATCGTCGAAATGACCAACACGATTTTCTGCCATCGAGGTCTGTTTACCACGTAGGCGAGCACGCAGCCCACCACAATAAACGCGGTCAGCATACGCAGCCCACTGCACGCTTCGGCCACAGCAACCTGCGTTTCGCCATTGAGTACCAGCACATTACCTTCGTGCGTTACAGCTGTGCCGAAGAGTTCAAGCACAAACACCGCACCGGAAGTCGCCTGTTCCTGAAGCCGCCCCGAAATCAAATTGTGGATCTTGCCCGGGAAAGGCACCATCAGGAACAAAAAGCCCATTACCCAAAAGAGCTTGAGGAAAACACGCCAACCGGCGAGTAGCATCACCACACCGACAATCGTAAGAACCAATGCATATCGCTCCGCAGATTCGTAGAGATCACGCAGGCCGAAATCGCGAGCGAAGTAAGCTAGAACGATCGGCAAAAGCCCAAACCAGCAGGGCTTGATTTCGATTTTGCGCAAACCCTCGCGTTCTTGCCAAATGAGGTAAAGAGCTGCAACAGGTACGAGCATACCCACGCTGTAGTTATCGTTGACCTGCCATTCTTTGAAAAGATCAAGGATAGTGGTCCAGTAGCAATAGACGAATGCGGCGATGACCGCCGCTAAAGCGACCAGCCAATGGTGATCGGAGGGACTCTTCGCACGATCCAGCGAAGCGTGTTTTGCGGACTTCGAACTCATCGGCTTCTCGCTACTCCTATTCGCTATTGTTTGCGGTTTATTGCTTCTGTCGCTTACGGAGCCGCCAATTGTGTCTGCGCCGCCACGGTTTTGGCTACTTCGCTGGTGATGAAATTGTAGAAGCGCGCCCCAACTGCGGCCGCAAAGTCCTTTACGGTTTGTTCGGGTGGAACGACCTTCAGCGTCCCGGGGGCGATGATTTGCACCTGCACGGCATAAGCATGATCGCCTTCACGGCGTTCGCGTTGAGCTGATCGCAAAAGCGAAACATCCGCACAGTATTGTCCATCCACAATGTAATAATGCAGTACAGTCGTCGTGTCGCTTTGTAATCCACCGCGTTTGAAGACGTGAATCTGGCACGGAAGAACGCTGCCGTCCTCGAGTGAAATCTCTAACCGATCCGTCTTATCGACCGTCCAGCCTGCGCTTGGGTAGCAGACTTCCGGACGGTGCGGTGCAAGGTCACGAAGCTGAATGCCATAAGCCACGTAGAACACTGCCCGACGCACTCCGCTTTGGTCGCGGTACTCGCGGTGAATCAGATCGTCGGAATCCGTCGCTTCCACGATGCGAACATCAAGCGGTACTTCCTTGCCTCGCCACCCCGCAAATTCGTCAGGAAATTTGCCCAGCGTGCCTTTGGGAAGCACCACTCCGCCAGCGGCTCGACCGAAACGTTCGGCGGTTGCGCGGTAACCCCAGCCTGACAGCAGGAGAAGCACAACAACAACAATCACGGAGACGACGGAAGTTTTACTCATGTTTTTTTTCGAATGCTTCCTCATGCGATCAGGGTCCACGCCCGGCGGATCGATTCCGATCCGCGCCAGATTCGAAGCAAGATAGATCGTCCCCCAGCACGACTCACGGATAAAGAACGATCCTTAACCTCTGAAACGACATCGATCAGGGGATTGTATGACTGGAAGCCGGATTGAATTCAGGCCTACGCCCATTATCCAAACCGCGCCTCATCTACCGTGATATCGACGCATGCACTTCGCAAATAACGCGAAATCGTATCGGCGCAGAAATGATGACCGCGGCCGAATTCATACTGTACCGCATCTGCGTCACCGTGAACGCGCGTCCTATAATTCTTGTAAGCAGCATTCCAATAGGTTCTGAGTGCATGGAACGCACTTACGGTTATTACGGCTTTGGTTGAGTTTCGCGACCGGTCATCGGCACAAACCGCACAGGCAACAGCACCTCACGTGTCAATGTGCCGTCCGGCTTCTTCGTGGCCAGGATCAATTTTTGCCCGGTCCATTGCTCGCCTACGGGTATGCAGAGGCGACCTCCGCTAGCGAGTTGTTCGACAAGTTTCGGCGGAATCGCCTCTGGCGCACAGGTTACGATAATCGCATCGAAGGGGGCGTGTTCGGGCCAGCCTTCATACCCATCGCCAATTCGAGCGTCGATACACACGTAACCGTGCTTTAGGAATGTGGACTTAGCACGTTTACCCAGTTGCTCCACAATCTCTATGGTGAATACCCTGGCATTCATTTCTGACAATACAGCCGCCTGATACCCTGACCCCGTACCGATCTCCAGCACCTTGTCGCCGGGAGAAAGCCCAAGCGCTTCTGTCATAAAGGCAACGATGTACGGCTGAGATATGGTCTGCCCGTGTCCGATCGCCTGGGGCGAATCCTGATAAGCAAACGCCCGGAGTTTCTCGGGCACAAAC
>JANQHN010000437.1 GCA_028282665.1 Phycisphaerae bacterium
CCACCAACGCAAGAACATCCCCCTCGTCGGCATCCCAGAAGTAACCACGGGTTTCGCCGATGCGTGTGATGCTGGCCGTGGCGGTGCTATTGATCTCCAACGGATCGGGCGGGTTGATAGGGACCGCTTCCAGCGAAAATCTGAAATCGGCAAACGCCTCCTCGGCAGGTGCAAGCACGATTCGATGCACGCCGATTTCGGTAACGTCAAACCATGCACTGCCGAAACCTGACTGGGCGGCGTCAGTCGGTATCAAGGAAAGTCGGTCACCGGTAGGCGAGATCACATCGTATCGATACAGCGTAGCGAGCGGATCGCAACATTGCTTGTCCACAAAGAACCGTTCACCGCTCACCGCTTCAAACAACACGCCCGCCAATCGATGATGTACGTCGAATGAACCTTCGATCGGTACGGCAAAGTCGAATAGGTCGGCTATTGGATTGAGTTCAAAACGGTAGGTGAGCGAGTCGGTCTCCGCGCTGCCCGAAGAAAACACAACTAGACTCGACGCTCCCTGTCCGGGAAGATTCCGCAACGACATCCCTCCGTCGCTCGCAACCCACACCTCGCCTTTTTGATCGGTAATAGCAGCGACAACGTTACCATCCGCAGAAAAGCTCACATCCACGCCACCACGCTGGGGCGCATCGAACGTCCACAGCTGCACCGGCTCTGCCAGAGTTAATGAACTCGAAAGCGGTACGCCGGGAGTGATCGCCCGCGTGGTCAAACTCTTATCAAGCAGAAGAGTCGATCGAGGTCTGAGGCTGGCGAATGTTTCCGCCGTCTCTATCGGAGCGTGGCCGATACCTCGCCGTGCATCCAACGCCAGCAAATACCCCTCATCACCGGGAGTTTGATCACGCGGTTCGACCCACGACACGAACCCGCTGTCATCCTCGACCGTCGAAAGCATAGTCGAACCAACAGACGACTCGATAAGCTGCACCACCGCACCCGATCGGGCAGGCGTCGAATACTGATCCAACAAATGCCTAGAGACAATGCGAGAATCCCGAATCGCATCGACCAGTTCATCGTACACGTCGATCGGGGATGACTGATCTGCAAATCCCGCATACGCCTGATTCAATTCTCTCGCCGCAGCTTGAAACGCGGGTAACTCTTCCTGCGCCAACTGCAGAGTCGTGCCGTAGTACGACGAAAGGTCTTCGAGAGCATCCTCCAATCGCGTAAACGAAGGTCCGTACGCGAGTGCGTTTTCCCTGGCTGTCAACAAAAGTGAATCCAATTGGTCGAACAATGCAATCGCATCCACATCCTCTTGGGAACAAGGGGCGACCTCGTCACAGGCCGATCGCGCCTGCCCGAGCGCCACACCCAAAGCGTCGAAGTGGTGGCTCTGATAAACCGCGCTGTACAAGGAAGCCAATCTGCGCGCTTTCGGGTACAGCGCTCCACTGATGTCGATCACCGTGCGGGCAGTGTTCAGTGTCGTGCCGCGGGCCGTCAACGATGCATCCAGTCGTCCGAAAACCGTTCGCGCGCCGGACGGAAAGTCACTCCACACCGCCTCCAACGAATCGAGGAGCGCTGCGATCGCCGTGGCGCATTCACTGTTCATTTTATCCTCGCCGCCATCGCACGGCTCACGAAGTTCAAACTCGAACGGTGTAATCAGGTGCAACCCACTATTACCCACACCACCGGCAATCGTTTCGTACTTCAAACCACGCCATTCAACAACGGCGGAACGCTCGAACGTTGCACTCGTCTCGCTGTAGGACCAGACCGCAAGCCGCAGATCCTCAACCGCTTCCAACTCGTCAAGTTGCAGCCCCACTTCCACGGGGAAAGACACATCGCCAGGCTGTACGACAAACGCAGCCAACGTTTTGGCAGAAAACGAAGCAGGGATGGGAACCGGCGTTCGCTGCATTCCGACGGTATGAACGGACACATCACCGGTATATTCGTCGCCGAACGCACGAGCAGCGCCCGGGTCGATGACCAAGGTCAATCCCGTTTCGGATGCAACGCGTGTCGTTCGATCCGGTTCGACGGTAACCAGTGATTCCTGCTGCACGAATGGAAGGTAGACAGTATCCGCAAAGGTAAAGTCCTCTCCGCGTTCGATGGTAATTGGAAGCACAATGTGAGCAAATTGGCCATCACCCGCAATCAAACCCGACCCATCGATGATGAGCCGGCCTTTCCCCTCTCGCACCCCCTGTAAGACAAACGAACCGTCGATGTTGCTGACCGCCCCTGCATCCCCCAGAACCACTTGCACCCCGCCAAGCGGCCAAGGAGCGTCCGGATCAGCCGATCGAAGTGATCCCGCGACACGAGCAGTCCCCGATCCTACCACATCACCGATCGGCTGCCCCGGCCCATCGTCATTATCATTGGCGTTGTTCGATCCGCCGGGATTAATCAGCGTACAGGAACAAAGCAGCAGTGGAATTAAAACCAGACACCCCACGCCCCTCAAAACACGGCCGCCGCGCACCACGTTATTGATTGAATCAGATCCAACTGACATGAATCGCCTCCTTGCGGGTAGGACGGGGCAACCTCCATCGCCCCTAAATACGCTTCAATTTGTAGTACTCCGGGAGAGGATTTGCAACGATTTTTCGGGAATAGCGGAGCAAGGAACGCAAGATACAAACAGTCCCACACAGGCAGCGCTCAAGTAAGCGACAGCCGCGAATACTTTAACGCAGAGCAAAACCCCGTAAGCGCCCAATTCCTAAACGCGAACCCAATTGTACCAGCGAACCCGTTCGCCCTCTCAAGATGACCGGTTCACGAAAGCAAACAGCGCTCGCATCGCGAACCGATTACGCCAGCGTATCCTCAAACACCTCTTCGTTGAATCCAATGGGCAAATGCTTGCCTTTACGGATTGTCGGCGCTCGCAGGTTGCCGGTGGGGCCGAGCATGTGCCTGAGTAACGTATCGTCGTCGGGCGGATTTTTCTTCATGTCGAACGCAACGGTTTTCTTGCCTTTGGCGATCGTCACCCTGGATGACGCCTTCGCTAAAGCAAGCGCATCATCCGCTCCGAGCTTCTCTTTCGCACTGATGGTTTCTTTGATTCCAATGTCGTGTTGCGCAAGGAACCCCTGCGATTTTTTGCACGACGTTCACCCATTGCGGTGATAGTACCAGTCGACCTTTTTAGCCATGAGTTCGCTCCCAACTGTTTGTGGATTTGCTGATGCTGCGCTGGCGACTAACCAGCAATTTACCGTTCACGCCACCTCACAGAAAGTCTATAGCAGTTTCAATCCAAACGTAGCGTTGAATGTCGACTTTCCGGCAGTACAAAACACGGTGTCGGACGCTACACCTGGCTAGAGCTTGCTCTAGCAGCCTGTTTCCCGCCCAATGGCATTTTCTTCAACTCCCACTCAATGCATGTACCCAAAGTCTGTCTGCCGGGTCAAAAGAACGATCAAGGTACCGGCCTAGTCCCACTTGCTATCCGGCAATTTCACACCATATTTTTCACCGATACCCTTTGAAGTAATTCATCACGATCCCTTGCATCAAAAACGCTTGGCATCACAGACATTGCCGATGCCGACGCCACCGCCACTGCCTCTCGCAAAACCACACTGACATGCTCTCCTCGCACAAGCCCCGCCAGCAGGCCGGCAAACAATGCATCGCCGCACCCCACTGTCGAAACGACGTGCAAACCGGCCATATTTACCGTAGCACGGATCACCACATCCCCCACGAACAAGTACGCCCCATTTGCCCCGCAGCTCACCAGTACGATGTCAATCTCTCTCGCCACAGCAAGCCCCTCGGCCAAAAGTCGTCGCTCACTCGACAGTGTACACCCGATCATTTCTTCAAACTCGGCACGGTTCGGCTTGATGACCGTCGGCTTGACGGAGCGTGCCATTGCCAACAGATCGCCCTCCATATCAATCGCAAGTTTCGCTTCACGCTGTTCGATCAGAGCAAACAACTCCTCGACAGCCCCCCGCGTCAAGCCACACGGGAGCGAGCCGCAAACCACAAAAATCGTTCCCCTACCCCCCTGCGCCGTGACGCGACGCTTTAATTCATCAAAATCGCCAACGCCAACTTCGAACCCCTCCTCACGAATGTGCGTTTCCTCACGGGTTGTCGGATCGACGATGGTTACATTCTCACGAGTATGGCCTGTAACAGGAACAAAATCGCATCCGACACCCATGCCCGAGAGATGTTCGCAGAAAAAAGTCCGCTCCCCAAAACCCACGAAGCCCGTTGCGATCGAACCAAGCCCCATTTGTGCGAGGCACCGCGACACGTTTACGCCCTTCCCCGCGGGGACACGCTCCATCAATCGGCCTTTTTGGTGCGAACCGACCCGAAACTCCCGCACCGAAACCAAACGATCAACCGCCGTGTTGAGTGTCACCGTGACGACTTGTGGTTTGGTGGATTGGTCGATCATCGATTTTGCTCCCGGCTTGTTTTTATGGTTCAATGGGGACACCGCCAAGCTTTTTCGCAACGCCGCTTTGGCGTAAAATACACCACCACATGGCCACGCTGCAGGATCAAGCTATCGCTTTACGCCGGCTCGATTATTCGGAGACCTCACAAATCGTGGTCTTCTATACCCGCGAGCACGGCAAGATTCGCGCCATCGCTAAAGGCATCAAGCGTAGTACCAAGACCCGATTTTCTACCGGTTTGGACATTCTCGACATTGGTTTCATCACAGTGAGCCGACGAATCGAATCCTCCGACAGTTTGTCTACTTTAACAGAATGGAAACAATCAAGGTCGCTATCAGGACTAAGAGAGTCCTTGCACCGCCTCTACGGGGCAGAATACGCAGCGGAAATCACAGCCTATCTCACGGAAGATTGGGATCACCACGATTACCTCTACGACGCACTGATCGAGTCACTAAACACTTTGAATGGGGCAGAAGAACCCATGGAGGCATTGGTTCGTTACCAAATGAGTTTGTTGACTGCTATTGGCTCTATGCCCGTATTCAACGCCTGCGTCGCCTGCCGCCGGACCGATCAACTCACCCATTTTTCTTCCTTCGAGGGCGGAATGATCTGCGGACGTTGCCTGCCCAAATTCAACGAAAAACACCCTGTTAGTGAACCGACCCTCAAGGTGCTTCAACAACTCGTGCCGTCGTCCGGCGCGGAAGGCGCATTCGCTCTGCTCAACTACCACATTGCCCATCTTATGGGAAAAGCGCCGCGCCTCGCACAGCATCTAGTTTCTCACGGCGCCAAACAACTGGTGCGCAAAAGCGAACAATCAATTGACCGCCGCAACAGCGGCATTTAACATCGAGCTACCGGTTGCAATGGGCTCTCTTAGCGCTGCCCAACGCATCCGCTCCAAGCGGTGGAGCGGGCCGGTAAGGTAAATTCAAGGCGATTCACAAACGCCCCCCGCCCATTCGCTTTGCTTGGCGCGGTCGATGGCAGGTCGTGGGCGAAAAACCACAAACTTGTGAGGTATAGGATTATGGCTGCAAAGACCAGATGGGTCTATTTCTTCGGCGCCGGCAAGGCGGATGGCAAGAGCGATCAGAAGGCACTCCTTGGCGGCAAAGGCGCGGGACTTGCGGAGATGACCCGCATAGGTCTGCCTGTACCACCCGGCTTCACGATCACCACGGAAGCTTGCGCGAAGACGATCAACAAGGACGGCAAGTGGCCTGTCGGTCTCGAAAAGGAAATTCGCGCCAACATGAAAAAACTCGAAAAAACCGCGAAAAAGAAGTTCGGGGACAACAAAGACCCACTGATGGTCTCCGTTCGTTCCGGCGCGGCGGTTTCGATGCCGGGCATGATGGAAACGATCCTCAACCTTGGCTTAAACGATCAAGCCGTCGAAGGACTGGCAAAAGCCTCAGGCTCACGCCGTTTCGCGTTCGACGCCTATCGCAGGCTTATCATGATGTACGGGTCGACCGCGATGGGCGTATCGCGAGAACTCTTCGACGAAGCCTTCGACGAGATCAAACGCACGCGCACAGCGACGCGACTGGGTCTCGACGCAGACGGCTTCATCAACGACACAGACATGGACGCGGATGATCTCGAAGCCTGTGTGGAACGTTTCAAGAGTATCTACGAAGAAGGCTGCGGCGAGCCATTTCCGCAGGACGCCTTTGAACAGCTCAAGGGTTCGATCAACGCCGTGTTCAACAGCTGGACGTCTGAAAAGGCGATTACCTATCGCCGCGTCGAGAAAATCACCGGACTGGACGGTACCGGGGTAAATATCTGCCAAATGGTCTTCGGCAACATGGGGGATGATTGCGGCACGGGCGTGTGCTTCACGCGCGACCCGAGCAGCGGCGAAAACGTCTACTACGGCGACTTACTCATCAACGCGCAGGGCGAGGACGTCGTCGCCGGCGTGCGTACGCCGATCCACCTCGACGAGCTCAAGAAGATCATGCCCGAAGCATACGATCAACTCGAGGCCGTTCGCGTGATTCTCGAAGTTCATTACAAGGAAATGCAGGACCTCGAATTCACCATCGAGCGAAACACGCTGTATATGCTGCAATGCCGCACGGGTAAACGATCACCAGGCGCAACGTTCAAAATCGCGGTCGATCAGGCGACGTCGGGCATTGTTCCCGCAAGCCTCGCCAAGCGCCTCGCGAAGAAGAAGTACCTCCCAAAGAAATATGTCTCCGCCGCTTCCAAACCGGTCATCACCAAGGAAGAGGCGATTCAGCGTATCAAGGGCGTGGATATTGAGCGTCTTTTCTATCCGATTCTTGACCCGGATGTACCGGCGAGCGAGTTGGAATCGCGCAAGATGGGCGCGGGCATCAACGCGGTTCCCGGTGCCGCGTACGGCGAAATCTGCTTCTCCGCCGAAAAGGCGGAAGAACGCGCAGGTGAAGGCGCGAAAGTGGTGCTCGTCCGCCACGAAACCTCGCCCGAAGACGTGGGCGGGATGAGTGTCGCGACGGGTATCCTGACCGCCATGGGCGGCAAAACCTCGCACGCAGCGGTGGTCGCGCGCGGCTGGGGCAAATGTTGCATCGTCGGCTGCGGCGGACTGAAGATCAATTATAAGCAAGGCACCATGACCCTCGGCGGACAAACGCTCGAAGAGGGCGACATGCTCACGCTCGACGGCGATTCGGGCAACATCTTCAAAGGTGAGATCAAGACCATTACACCGACCGCACCGCCCGAATACGACACGTTGATGCAATGGTGTGACAAGATCCGCACGTTGCGGGTCCGCACCAACGCCGATACGCCGGAAGATTCCAGCCGTGCGGTGGAACTCGGCGCGGAGGGCATCGGCCTTTGCCGGACCGAGCACATGTTCTTCAATCCCTCCGAACCCGAACGCCTCATTTCAATGCGAGAGATGATCCTCGCCGAAAATGAGGAAGACCGCCGACTCGCGCTGGACAAACTGCTCCCCTACCAACGCAAAGACTTCGAGGGAATTTTTGAGGCGATGGACGGCAAACCCGTTACGGTCCGCCTGCTCGATCCACCGCTGCACGAATTCCTCCCGCAAGAAGACAACAAACAGGGCGTGGAGGAAGTGGTCAACGCGCTGAACAAGCCGATTCAAGACGAACTGAACAGCGTCGAATACTGGGACCACAACCTGCGGGCGAAGCTCTCGGAGAAACTCGTGTCCGCCGAGCAAATCATCGAACGCGTGGAGACGTTACACGAATCCAACCCAATGCTGGGACACCGCGGGTGCCGCCTGTGCATCACGTACCCGGAAATTCTGGAGATGCAGGTACGGGCGATCATCGAAGCGGCCGTCAATTGCACCGGACGGAAAATCAAGGTCTTGCCGGAAATCATGATCCCGCTGTCTATCGACAGCAGGGAGCTCGGCATCTTGGTGGACAAGGTACGTGAAACGGCGGACGGCATTTTGAAGGATCGCAAATCGAAGCTGACGTATTTGGTCGGCACGATGATCGAAACGCCTCGCGCGGCGCTGACCGCCGAAGAGATGGCCGAGGTTGCTGAGTTCTTCAGCTTCGGTACCAACGACTTGACACAGATGACTATGGGCTTGTCTCGCGACGACGCAGGCCGTTTTCTGCCGGATTACGTAGATCAGGACAAAGCGGGCATTTTCTACGCCGATCCATTCCAGTCGCTGGATGTGAACGGCGTCGGTCGCCTGGTTCGCCACGCGGTCGAGAACGGTCGCGCGACCAGGCCTAAAATCAAACTGGGCATTTGCGGCGAACACGGCGGCGACCCGGATTCGATTCGTTTCTGTCACGAAGTCGGTTTGGCGTATGTTTCGTGCAGCCCGCTTCGCGTCCCCATCGCTCGACTCTCCGCCGCCCAGGCCACGATCGAGGAAAAGAGCGCAAAAAAGGCCAAGCCTCGTGCCGGCGTGAAAAAAGCCACCAAAAAGGTTGCCAAAAAAGCAGCCAAGAAAACCAACGCCAAAAAAGCGACGAAGACTAAGGCCAAGAAAAAAGCCAAACGATAATCGCCGAGAAACTCGGCTAGAGCAAGCTCTAGCCAGGTGTAGCGCCCGGCACAGTGTTTTGTACTGCCGGAAAGTCGACTTTGAACGCTACGTTTGGATTGAAACTGCTATAAGCTGATGTTTACGGACGGGCGAGACGATGCGTCTCGCCCTTTTCATGCGCGTTCCACTGCCTTTTTCTATTGCAGATTCAGCTCAAACGATGTGTACGAATAGCCTCAAGCACCACGAGCCAATCGGCGTAAACGTACCGAATGTTGAATCGCACGTGCAACTGTTTGAGTCTGGCAAGGTAGGTCTCCGTCAAAGGACCTTGCCAAGCTTGTGAGGACGGATCACAAAAGAAGATGCGGCATCCCGCCGGCCGGGCTTCGCGCGCTCCGCATAAACCGTTAACCAAATGCGGGCAGGAGTCGCCGGTCGCCGGCGGAGGCGTTTCCTTCGACAAATAGTAACAGGCCTCCACCGCCGTGACATACAATCGATGCCCGTAGTGCCCTTCGAAATGGCAACATAGCGACTTCATCACACACGCCGCGGGTTGCGCCGTGATTTCCTTATCGAGGTCGGCGTAGAGCTGTTCTACATGGCGCAGCAACGCTACATTCCTGGACGCTTCGAGCCATTCATCGATCGGCAGACTCAGATCCGGCTTTGACAATTCTCACACCCCAATAAGAAACACCAACGCACTTAGCGATATTCCATTCCTATTCTAAAGACTACGACACCGTTGATCGCCAGGGAAGGCCCAATCTTTTACGTCAACAGCACCAGGCTCCGCAAATGCAGCCCGGTGCTGTTGGTAAGGTCGGTCAAAAGACAACCGATCCGCCCGTTCGGTCGCCTTGGGTTTTCTTATCTTTCTTTCATGCAAAAGCGGCCAAGTTTATGACCGGTCAACGCAAAGGGCGAAGGCGAATTTACCAAAAACAGCCGCCCCCAATCACACACACAAAGATCGTTAAAAGATAAGCTGCAGCCTAAAAGGGCGCATTACGATCAAATCTCCGCATCAACAGCGGTACCGCGAAGAGACAAACCAGCACTCCCGTTAAGGGTTCCGGAATGACCGTAATCGTACCGGGAGAAAAAGTAACATTCGTATCCAGCAAGCCGGCCTCCAAAAGAAAGCCCTCGTCTTCTCCGTCATAGCTTAGCAGCAACTCGGTTGCGCCTTCGTTTACGCCTGTGAATGTCAGAGTAGCCAGCAAGACTTCGCCGCTCACTCCCGTTGGAAAAAGCAGGCCGGCCAAGCCGTCACCGTCGATCGTGTTTACTTCATCCCAGGAAACCCCAATGGCAATGTCGCTCAATTCCACCGAACCGGGGTCATCCAGAGTCAAGTCGACTCCCCAGCCAATCACCGGATCGCTGAAAGTAGCTTTCAGTTGCACAAGCACACTTTCACCGGGGGCGACGACAGCGTGCTCAGGTACCCATTCGACCCACGTATCAGCACGAGCAGTACCGCAGATAAGTATCGTCAGGCCGGCCAGGAGTACGAAATTTGATAGACGCTTCATTTGTGTATTTCCTTATTGATTGGTTTGTTTGAAAACAACTCGAATTCCAACAGGAATGCCGGGCATGGGAGAACCGGCTGACGAAACAGGGGAAGGAGCCAGCCGGCTCTCCGCGTCAATAGGTCTTAATTCCGTTCATTGCTCGTTCCCGCTTTGACAAAGAGAATCTGCAATGACGGCTGGAAAACCTGTTCGATGATCAATGGCTAAGGATTTCCTCCGTCGTAATCCTTATAACACTGTACCCATGCGGCGTAATCAGCCATGCCGATGACACCGTCGTCATTATAATCGCACAGATAGTCCTGGGGCGGATCCGCGTCGACGGCGCCGCCGAAAGCTGATCGAAAGATGGCGTAATCCTGAAAATCAACATCTTCATCGCCATCCAGGTCTCCGCATACAGTCGGGGCCACAACGACAATGTAGTCTTCGACTTCGCCGGAACTCCAGTGCTCCGCACAAGGTAGGCGATCCTGACCCCATTGCAGACGGACACGAAGACGAGTCGCGCCGGGCAAGGCGTCCGAGGGTACGGTCACATTGCCCGTAAACACGGTCTCGGGTTGATCCCAAGGGCCGATGAGTTCGATAAGCTCGCCTGAATCATTGAAGATGCGATCCTGATTCCAGTCAATCCAAACCGAACACGATTCCGTTGCGCCGGTGGGCATCGGCACAGTTACGGAAATGTCGTAATTACTCTCTACGGCAAGTTCGGTGGTAACGTCTGCGTAGTACGCATAGGATTCGCAATCCGAAATATGATCAATATCTGCGATCTGCATTTGGCTAATATATACACCACACATGCCGCTGGCACTGCAGTAGAAAGATTCGCAGCTTGCATCATTGCAGGTCGTGCCTACACCCTGGAAATGACCTTCGAGATTCAAACATTCGTCTTCCAGCATGTCCGGCATGCAGGAACCGTCATGGATACAACAAGCGCCTGTGGGCGCAGCTTCCCACGTAACCGTAGCGACGTACGGTTGCTCGCAAGGTTGGTCGGAAAGCCACGGCCCGATGACGAACCAATGCGTCCCGGCCGGAAGCACGTCAGTGATCAAAGTTGCATGTTGGCAATACCCTGAGATGATGTGATGGGCGAGTTGCTGGGACAGAGAGGCACAATCGCCGTCCCCCGGATTCATAGATCCAGGCAGTGCAACTAGGGTGGGAACTTCACTGTCTACCGTCCAGGTAACGACCGATCGTTCATCGAGCACGATCTCGTACCAATCGTTGCCGAAAGAAAATGCATCGCTCCAGAAAGTACCGCACACAGTCTGTCCATTCGAGATAGTCTCGAAGGCAGGCGATGACAGTTCGCAGCCTTCGTTCGTCTGAAGACCGCATGCCTCTTGCTCGTTCGTCGCCCCTGCAGGACACTCCAAAGAACAGGTTAAACCCTCTTCAAAAACGCGCAGGGTGTAATCACCACACATAGGGAACCAACCGCCTCCTTCTATGCTGACGAAATAAGTGCCAGCTTCCAAGAAACCGGTAAATTCAGGTTGCATACAGGGAATTTGCGTGGGCTGAATCAGGGCGATGTCGGTAGAACAGCATCGCGTGCCTAATCCCAATACGGTCGAATACGATGAACCGCAAAGGGAAATGACCCACGTACCATCGTAGGGGATGGTAAGCTCGTAAACATGATCCTCATAAGTGCCGTTACCGATGTCGACACAGTCATCCAAAGCACCGCAGGTTGTTCCTGCCCAGGCTCCCGGTGCGGTGATAACGAAATCCGGGGTACAAGCCTCGCATGCGGGAGGATTCGTACAGGGAGTTGCGCCCTCCGTTACATCCAACCAAAAATCTCCTTTGTCGATACATTCACTTACATAAATCAGGTATTCCACGCCTGCTTCTGAACACCAATTTACGGTATTGGGAAATGCCTGCGGTCCATCGAAAGGACAACCGCTATCGTCCGCACCTACACAGCGGGTTACTTCACAACCCGCACAGTATACCTTGATCTGCGGAGCGAACCCTGTATCGGTAGCATAAGCTGTTGCGGCAAGCGCCGTTCCGGTTCCCGTCACCTTGAACCAGACACCCTGTCCGGGAGGTAGATCGTTGCACATTCGCACATTGTCATAAGTTGCCATTAAAGTAGTGCCAAGTGTTGATGAAGGCACAGTAACTTCAACCGCTTCAAAACAAGTGTCCGCAGCAGCGTAAATCGGACATGAAACATCGTCGCAGGACACTCCATCGCCATGATAGATGCCTTGGTAATCAGTCGTGCAGGCGTTCTGGGGCACGATCAAACAATCACCGTCTAATAGGCAACAGGCTCCAGTGGGAATGGTGCAAGAGGAACGCGTCGCCGTGACGCGATAAGTGACACCGCAAGGGGTAATGCCTGCCGCGGGCGAGGGACGTAAAGCCAGCCAGTAAGTACCAGGCGGTACACAGGCCGATACCATAGCGTATTGGTAAGGAGCACTTGACGCACGATCAATTTCGATCTTTGAATCGCAGCCTGAGGTACCGTCCCACAAAACGACATCGGCATGGAACTCAGCCTGTACGGCCCATGTCAAAAGTGTGTCTTCTGTAACGACAACCTCGTACCAATCGGTTTCGGGGATCGGTTGTGAATCTCTCCAATACACGCCGCTTGTCCCACAAACGGTCTCATCGAAGGCGGTGGATTGGAATACGGACGGTACTCCATCGCAGCCCCCGTTGTAAGTATCCACGTACTCATCCTGACACACCGGTTCCCATTCAGGAATGTCTCCAGGCCGGCAATCGGTGCTAACCGGCGCACAGGATGCTGGCGTAGTGCAGCTTTGACCGTCGTCTGTAACCGTGAATTCGTACTGGGTATCACTGCTGTTCCCAGTTAGACGAATGTAGTATTTTTCATTGGGAACAGAGCACCAGGAAACTGCACTGCCCTGAAACGGACACTCTTTATCCCACTCGTTGCCGGCAACACAAAAGAGTCCGTCGCAAGACCCGCAGTACACGGAAACTCTGGTGTTGGATGCGACGTTCGGCGAACAAGTACTCGCCGTGATCTTATTGCCCGTGCCTGTGACCTCGTACCAGACACCAACGCCTGACTGGTCAATCATGCAATCGGGCAATTCATCGGGCTGGGCGAACAGTAAATCCCCAACGGTCGTTGAAGGAATGGAAACTTCTGTAGCGTTATCACACGTATCATTCTCGGGGACATCAGCCTGGCAGGGTTGTCCAGTAACCGCCAATTCGTACTTGACATCACAGGGAATCGAATGCCCAAAGGTTGGGTTGATGCCGAACCAATACGTCCCCGGAGGCACGCACCTGGTAATCGTAGCCTCCTCGCAGGGCGTCAGCCACTCCAATAGCTCAATACGCTGCTTTGGTCCCTCGCAAAAGAGACTGGGGTGCGGCGCACTCAATCCGGCGTTCGCAATAAATTCAGCGTAAATAGTTATGGTCAGTTCGGTGTCTTCGGTCACCGTGATCGAATAATAGTCCAAAGCCGGTTGAGTAAAGGGCCATCCTGCAGGTACGTACGTTCCGCTGGTGCCGCAGATCGTGTCACCGATTTGCAGTGGAAGGAAATTCCCCGGCCAATACAAACAACCGCTGTTGTAAGTATCATCGTAACCGTCGTAACAGTTCGGTTCCCCTTCGTTGGGTTCGCAATCCAATACACATCTTCCCACAGCCTCTTCAGTAAACGGACTCGCTGGAGTCGACGATTCGCTCGCAGACTCCTGGCTCGGCCAAGCGGTAACGGCAGTCCGTTCGGTCAGCGGATTGAAAACCCTTTGTTTGGGACGCGCGATCGCTTGATCCGGCGAAGCACCACCATCTTCTTCCACCGCCGTTTGGTTATCCGTCGCCGAAACGGACAAAACCGCCGACGGATGAGCGGGGGTCAGAGACGATTTCTCCGTGGCCCACACAGGGCTCGCGCTTAGCAACACGATAGCGTAGATACCTGCAAACGACTTACAACACATACGATTCCTCCTTCGTTTGCGCTTTTGGGAATGGACAAGGATTAGTAGTTCTGCAACGCTTCAGGCGTTCCGAAAACGACACGCGATTTAAAGACCGAAGAGCGGGCCGATTGCGCGGTAAGCCGTTCGGGTTCTTCCTCCGCACGCCCTGTCGCACCAGTTTCCATGGCGTTGATGCTTCGAAGTTCTCTCGAATTGCCATGTCCCCCCACGGAGACATCGTTGGATTGGTTGCGTCAACAGTGAAGACAGAGCGATTGCTAGCACAAGCTTTACAAAGGTGAATAACCTGCAAGGATGACGCTCCCTTCCCGCCAAACTCTCGGCAAGTTTCACTCTACCAAAATTCAATTGTGCAATGCAACATGAAAAGGAAAATTTCTAGAAACATCACAAAAAATGATCGAAGAATATTCCATAGCCAGTTGCATTCTTAAATCCACCCGAATATCCTGTATTCATGCAGCCTTGTTATCGTGAAAATGAAGCCGCACACGAATTCCGGCGGGAGGTTATTGACGTCCTTCAGCGTTTGAGAGGGCGATTTGCCGAATTGATTAACGCCGCTCCGGGACGCGTTGATAGTGGAGCGGATTTGCACAGATTACTCGGCATAGACCGCAAACTGAGCTGGATGATTTATAAACTGGCGACTGCAGCCGAGCCCCTTGTGGCAGGCACCCATGTACCAGGAGCGGCCAATTTAAAACGATTTTTTAATGCTGCCGAAGCGAGGGGGATACCCGCACAACTTATCGTGTCAACCACCGAGGCCGCTCAAGCTTTCGAGGATCTCATTGCGCGACATGCCGGAGACCGAATGACCTTCGACTCGATGATTTCCGGATTCGTCGCAGATGAGCAGAGGGAACAGGTTGACCTGCAACATCGCCGCGCAGCCTTCAGGGCTCAAAGACACATATGGGGGGTTCATACTCGAACACAATTGGGATGCGTGATTGTTCAACCATCGAGCGATTCGCACACGCTTGACCATGCGACCGTACAAGGCCATCTGAATCTGCGACAATTGCGTCCAGGCGCACCGCTGGTCATATCGCAAATGCGCTGCACAAACGACGACGGTACCATTCGAAAACCGGCTCGACGACCAATCGATCCCAGTGGGCAAACCTCACACGGTATTGCACTATTGCGCGATTTCTGCAGTGATCCACTACCTGAATTCAGGTCGGTGGAGGCGGAATGTGGCTTTGTGCATGGCGAACTGGTCAGTAAAG
>JANQHN010000041.1 GCA_028282665.1 Phycisphaerae bacterium
CGGCGTGACGGGGTTGTCTAGATCGGCGTAGACCACACCATTTTCGATCTTCGTGGGATAAACCCGAATGCGGGCGAATGCAGAATGTTTACTGACGCCGGTTTTCAGGTCGAACTCCCATTGGTGCCAAGGACATGACACTTCGTTTTCAGTCAACTCGCCTTGTGATAAATCCCCGCCAGCGTGTGGGCAGGCATTGTCGACGACGCTTATTTTGCCGTCATCTTTGAGGAAAACAGCGAGTTGTTTGCCGCCACATTCGACGTACGTGCCGCCTTTGCCGGCGCAAGCCTCAAGTTCGATGAGTTTAGAATACACTATTGTGCTCGTTTTCGGCGCAACTTTCGGGTTGTGTCGATAGTTACGGTCCGTACATGACGCCCTACAGCAAGCCCAACTTTTCGAGTCGATAGCGGAAGGCGTCACGACTCAAGTGGAGGAGCTTTGCTGCTTGCGTCTGGTTGTTGTTTGTTCGCGTCAATGCCTGCTTGATGAGCGAATTTTCCAGTTCGTGGAAATCGATACCGTCGGCAGGCAGTACGAATCCACCCGCCATTTGCTCTGGGCGGTCGGGCCTGCCGAGCACGACATCTTCCGCCAAAATAGTTTCCTCACGAGTAAGCAAGACCGCACGCTCCATCACGTTACGCAACTCGCGCACGTTGCCAGGCCAGGAATATCCAAACAGCTTGTTGTAAGCGGCGTCTTCAATCTTGGTGATCGGTTTTTTGAATTCCGTGGCGAAACGCATGACAAAACTGTCTGCGAGCAGCTTGATATCCTCTCCGCGCTCGCGTAGCGGAGGAAGGAAAACCGGTACGACATTTAGGCGGAACATAAGATCACTGCGGAACTGTTTCTCTTCGATTGCTTCCTCGATGTCGCGGTTGGTCGCCGCGATGACACGGATGTCGACGGAAATCTCGTTCGATCCGCCTACCCGGCGAAACGCCCGTTCCTCCAGGAATCGCAGCAGTTTCGACTGCAACGCGAGCGGCATATCGCCGACCTCATCCAGGAAGATTGTGCCGCCGTCTGCTAATTCGAACAGGCCTTTCTTCGTGGTCTTCGCGTCGGTAAACGCACCTTTTTCGTGGCCGAAGAGTTCGCTTTCGAGCAACGTCTCGGAAAGTGCCGTACACGTAATGTTCATAAATGGTCTTGGCGCACGATCCGAGTTGTAATGAATGACGCGCGCGACCAAGTCTTTGCCGGTGCCGGTATCTCCGCGAAGGAAGACAGTCGACGCGCCGCTTTTCGCGACGCGATCGATGACGTCGAAAAGTTCGAGCATCGGGGCGCTTCGGCCTATGATTCGCTCCATGCCGTAGTCGTGCTGGATGTGCCTGCGGAGTTCGCGGACTTCGCGACGCAATTTCGTCGTTTCGAGTGCTTTGTCCGCCGTCCGCAAGACCTGCTCCATGTCGAACGGCTTAGCCACGTAATCGAACGCGCCGAGCTTGATCGCCTCGACGGCAGTGTCGATGCTTGTGTAGGCAGTCATCATAATGACCACCACGTCTTTGTCGCGCTCGCGGATGTCGCGCAGGATTTCGATGCCGGTGATGTCGGGCAACTTATAGTCGAGCATGATGAGGTCGAATGTGCCCGAGTCCAAAGCCTGCTTAGCGGTTTGACCGTCCTCCGCCTCGGTCACGCGAAATCCTCTAGTCTCGAACTTTTGACGAAGTGACCAGCGGATTAGTTTTTCGTCTTCGATAATCAGTACGCGGATGTTCATGTTTCGTTGCGTCTTGCTTGTGCGCTGGGCGCATTGTTTGTTCTCTGGCGTTTCTCTCCTTACGCCGCTCGAGAGTGGGGTTTACCCCTCTGGATAAGCTCTTGGCAATGATACCACAACCGTCGTTCCTTCACCGACTCCACTATCCAGCGAAACTTTGCCATGATGGGCGTCGATGATACGCCGACAAATCGATAGGCCAAGACCGGTACCTTTAGCTTTGGTCGTGTAAAACGGCTCAAATGCCCTTGCACGCACTTCAGGGCTCATCCCATGGCCGTTGTCCTGCACCGCGAAAGTTACGAATCCCTCGTCAAATGTTGTATAAACCCGAATCGAGCCGTTGAGCGGGGAGGCATCAGCCGCGTTGATGATCAGATTCATCATGAGCTGTTCGATCTGGGCTTCGTCGCCATGACCTTCGGGCATGTTGGGCAAGCGATTGTACTTGATCCTGACTTTTTGTAATGCGGGCTCCTCGTGCAGGATGGTCAGCACCCTGCGGATGACCTTGTCAAGGTCGAATTGGCTGTCGCGAGGCGGAGTAGGGCGGGCGTAGACCAGGAGGTCTTTTACGGCGGCATCGAGCCGGCTTATCTGACTGAGGATTTCTTTAATGATTGGTCTGTGCGGGTCTTGTTCCCCGAGTGAATCGCCAATGATCTGGATCGCACCGCTGATGCCTGCCAGCGGGTTTTTAATTTCATGAGCGAGAGAGGCTGCGAGTTGACCGATTTCGGCGAGGTGCTCCGCACGGGTGAGTTTCTCTTCGACGGCGGAACGTTCTGTTTCGCGGATGTTTTGGGCGTGTGTATCTTCATAGCTTTCCATCATGACAGCCAGGTCGATGGAGAGGAGTTTACTTAAGGCGATGATCTTTTTGTCCGCATCGGACGAATTCGCCTGCCGGATTGCGTCGCTGAGCTCGCGGCGAACCAGTTCCGTCGCGGAGAACATGTAGTGCTGATCGAGGCCGACGCGCACATGCGTTTCGCCGATTTTGAGTCGTTTAGTGTAGTATTCCGCGTCATACACGCCGCCAAAGACCTCGCGAAGCCATTCCATGAAAACAACGCGTTGCCGTTTGATCTGTTCCTCGCCGCCTGTAAAGACGGCGCGGGCGTTTTTGTTTGATCGGATTTGGTCGTAGAATTTCTCCGCGACGCCCGTGAGGTACGGCGCCATATCTTCCGCCATTGATCCGAGCAAGGCGGCGTCTTCGTCGCCGAACTCGACGAATCGTTTAAGTTCTTCCAGCAGTGTTTCTAGCATTCACGCGATTATAAAGGGGATTTTCTGGTGCGGAAATAGCGCTGGCGCGCGGGACAGAGACGGGGTGGAAGTCCGTGTTTCTGGACATCCGGATAACTCTAAAAGCAAGGTAGGTCGAGCTGGCGGATGTGTGGAGCTTGCGGAGAAGACCACTATTGGAAACAGCGACGACCGTGCACGTGCGGGCAGATACTTGGCCGTAAAGAGGTCGCTATTGCAAACTGCAACAAATGAGTGCATCATTCTTAGCTGCAAGTGGCTCCGGATGTGGGCCCTTCGCGCTGGCGCCGGTAGCTCAGTTGGACAGAGCATCGGATTTCTAATCCGAAAGTCGCAGGTTCGAGTCCTGCCCGGCGCGTTTCCGCAAGTCGTCGCAGCACGTCGCGAGTCTTCGCCAGAGCCCTTGTTTCCCAGGATGTTGTCGTTATCACGTTCATCGTTGTCGGAAACCTGACCGGTCGCACCGTATCGCGG
>JANQHN010000049.1 GCA_028282665.1 Phycisphaerae bacterium
GGAAACTTTGCCTGCTAATTTGCCCATTATTTTCTTCCCAATAATGCTCGTCGTTAGTGAATTTCGAAAACCGCATCGCCGGCAAGCTTGACGTCACCATCTTCATCGGCCGCCTGAACCTCGACACGAATACGCTTTCGGGTCTCATCCTTCTCCACGATCTTGCCGCTGCAGGTGATCGCATCGCCAAGCTTGGTGATTGACGTAAACCGTACGCCGTAGCTTCTCAACGAGCTTTGCGGGAGCCAGTCGGTCAGCGACCTGCCAAGATACGCCATGACGAGCATTCCGTGAGCGAAGACGTCATCCATACCCGCATTCTTTGCGACGTCGATGTCAATATGAATCGGGTTGTGATCGCCGGACGCCCCGGCGAAAAGCGCCAGAGTAGTGCGTGAGATGGGTGCTATCTCGAGTTCGGGTATCGGATCCCCGACAATCAACGACTCAAAAGACGGCAATGACATGATCTGGAACCCCCAACTAATTTCGGATAACAGTGACCCGGTGCAGGTCCGCGACACGAAGATTGTCCTGGTTGGTCACAGATGTCTGATGGACGATAAACTCCAAAGCCCCGCCCTTTTTTTCATAAATATCCACTACGCGCGGCCTAAACATCAGCGTGTCGCCCGCACAGATGTCATTGTGGTATTCAAATCGCTGCTCGCCATGCAGGACCTTTACAAGATCGACTTCCATTTCGTGGAGCAAAGCAAAAGCGCTGGGGTTCTCTACTTCAAGTCCAAACAGGAACGTGGGTGGCACCGGTATGCTGCGGTAGCCGGCTGCTTTCGCTGCATCTTCGTCCGAATATATCGGATCGCGTTGTCCCGTTGCTTTGGCAAAGAACTGCAAACGGCCCGCATCGACCGTGGTTGAAAATGGCGCCGACTCATGACCAATAAACTCTTTACTAATCATGCTCAACCCGCCTTCTGGTACAACGTGACTACGCAGGCGCCGCCAAGCCCCAGATTGTGCTGCAATGCAGTTCTGGCGCCGTCGACCTGACGCGGACCCATTCGGTGACGCAGTTGGTTAACCAATTCATAACACTGCGCTAGACCCGTAGCACCTAAAGGGTGACCCTTCGACAACAGACCACCGGACGGATTGGTGACTACTTTGCCGCCGTATGTATTATCACCATCCCAGATGAATTTTTCCGCGGTGCCTTTAGGTGTCAATCGCAGACCTTCGTACGTAATCAACTCGTTAGTTGTAAAACAGTCATGTAATTCGACGACATCGATATCTTCCGGTCCAACGCCGGCCTGTTCGTAAACCGTATCCGCCGCCGCTGCAGTCATGTCGTAGCCGACAAGTTGCATCATGTTGCCGGCAGAAAACGTCGTCGGGAAGTCAGTGGACATCGACTGGGCCGCAATGATCACTTCGCTGTCGATGTCGTGCTTCGCAGCGAAGCTCCTGGAGCACAAGATCGCTGCAGCGGCACCGCAAGTGGGTGGGCAACACTGGAGCCGGGTTAGGAGCTGGGTGACTTTCGGCGATTCCATTACCTCGTCAACAGTAACGGGCTTACGAAAGATCGCTTTGTCATTGTGTTCCGCGTGGTGGCTTGCCTTCTCTCGGACCTTGGCGAAGGTCTCGTCTTTGGTTCCATACTTGTTCTGGTATGACACGCCCGCACCGCCGAAAAGCTTGAGCGCCATCGGCGCGTGCGTATCAGTCGATTGTTCGTTCGCCACGCGTATGAATTCTTCGAGCACCGAAGGCCGATCCTTCCATATTTCCTCCAAGGCTCCCGGCTGCATCTGCTCGAAACCAACGGCAATTGCGCAGTCGACTACACCAGCTTCCACGGCCTGGCGAGCCAGGAATAGCGCACTGGAACCAGTGGAGCAGTTGTTGTTGACGTTGATAATCGGGATACCGGTCATACCTACCTGATACAGAACACGCTGCCCGCTGGTGCTATCGCCATAGACATGACCCACGTACGCGTGTTGGACGTCGTCATAGCCAATGCCGGCATCCGCAAGCGCCTGTTTGATGGCCGCGGCACCCATGACAGTATAAGGCTCGCTGGCATTGGGCTTAACGAAAGGGGTCATACCGACGCCAGCGACGATCACTTGCTGTTTCATTTCAACTCTCTTCTTGAGGAACTATTTTCATATTGGTGGACACCCACTCAGTTTATTGCGCGATCGCGGCGCGGCCAGAACTGATCTCGGAGTGCTTTCTTGTCAGTTTTTCCGAACTTTGTGACCGGCAGTTGCTCAATTCGCGAAGCCGATTTTGGGACCTTGTAGGAGGCGAGCTTTGTCTCGCAGAAGGTCCTCAGATGCTGCGGGGACAAGCAGGCATCGGATTTCGAGACAATGACAGCGTGTACCGCTTCCCCCCAATCTGCGTGGGGTACACCTATAACGGCGACATCATCGATGTCGGGGTGCTGGTTTAGAACAGCTTCGACTTCGGACGAGTAGACATTTAGTCCGCCACTAATGATCATGTCCTTGGACCGATCCACCAGGAAGAAATGTCCGGACGCCAATTGGTACCCGAGATCTCCGGTGCGCAACCAGTCACCGCAATAGGCGTCACGGGTTTTCTCTGGCTCGCGGTAGTATTCGGACATTGTGTACGGCGACTTCAGTTGAACTTCACCGACGTCGCCCAATGGAACTTCGCATCCGGTATCCGGATCTGCAACGCGCACCTGTGCGGTCAACGTCTGCTGACCACACGAACGTTGCAGTTCGGGAATGAGATGATCCTCCTTGCACAGTGTTGTGGCGATATTCGGACATTCGGTTTGGGCGTACAGTTGCAAAAACACCGGACCGAATCGATCGATACCCTGCTGCAGGCGGGTAGGATTGATGGGCGCCGCGCCGTAAATAATGGTACGAAGACTGCTGACATCCGCGTGAGCAAGCATCGGGGAATCGAGCAGGCGATAGAGCATCGTCGGGACAAGAAAAGTCGAGGTAATCCGCTCGCGTTCGACAGTTGCCAATAGGCTCTCCGGATCGAATCTCCGACTCAAATAAACCGTGCCGCCTTGTGCCAAGCAAGCTTGCATCAGGAATCCCGCAGAGTGCGGGAGTGGCGTTGAGACCAACAGCCGTGAGTTGTGCTCTATTTCGAGGCTGATGACATGTGCTAACAGATT
>JANQHN010000088.1 GCA_028282665.1 Phycisphaerae bacterium
TCGCGGGCCATCTCGGTCATCCAAACCTGCGGCATGCGCGTAAGATGTTCGCCGCCGCTTAGCCGCTTGGACAACTTCCACGACCGCCCGCCGCTCCACACGTTTCTCTGTTCCTGACTCCTGTCGTCCACGAAAGCCTCCTCTCGTCGTTAACGGTGCAATCCGCGCAAACCGATCGCGCATTCCGCCATCGGCGGATGAACCATTTACCTTTGTTGTTGCTGTAAGGGGGGAGCCCAAAAAAAAACGAGCGCCACCCGATGCGCTAAGAGTCGCAGGCGAACCGCCAAGTTCAGTCCAGACGACTCCGCGCACCGGGCAGCGCCCGCATAATATGCGCGGACACTCACCCGGGCGAGAAACCGTTTCGGCAGGACTGAATAAACCGACGCCCTCACAGCAGCAAATGCGCGCGAATACGTCGATCGGCGGTTCACCTACACCGAAACAATCGCTATGTAGCGAGCCTTTATCTTTTGGAGTAGCATACTTGACGAATAAGCTTATGTCAAGCGAAAAGTGTCTTTATTCAAGCTTTTTGTATTTATACAAGCGCAAATGATTGTAGTCAAGCTGAGAGAGGCATTGGAGGAATACCGTCGGCGGACCGGCGAGCGCATGACGTACGAAAAATTGGCGGAATTGACCGGGATCGCACATTCAACGCTACGTTCGATTGGCAGCCGTCTCGGTTACACACCGACGCTGGGCAATGTCGAAATCCTTTGCCGCACTCTCGACGTGCCGCTTCACGACATGTTGGAAATGATCGACGACCCACCAAAGGCAAAGAAAAAAACGAAACAAGCCACGAAGAAAAACAAAAAGCAGTAAGAGAGCAACTCCCGGCTCCTCGCCCGTCAGGGCGAACGACGTTAGCCAGGGTGCGCGGGTCGCGAAGCGACCAAGCCCCTGGACACGGGAGTCTCCCAACAAATCTTCCCCGCCCGGCAGGGCAGACGAACATTGCCGGATGAATGGAACGTTCGAACACGAATTCACCCAATACCCAACGTGCATGCACGGATTTTTTCTAGCTGCGATGCCTCAATCTCTACGAACGATTCGTCCGCCCTACCGGGCGGTGGGGTTTTAAAAAACAATCGCTAACCAGGGGCTTGCTGCGCTGCGCCCCTGGCTAACATCGTCCGCCCTCCGGACGGGGAACCTTACGCCGCACTCTAGCAGGCCGCTAAATAACTCTTCTTCGGGGCTTTTTCAATCTCACGAAAGGTCTGATTATGAATTAAGACCTAACCCTTGAGCCCATTTGAGGGTTTACACGTGGTTTTGATCAAGCCTGGATTCGGTTGTTTAGCGACCTGCTAGAAGTACCGCTTCACGATATACTGGAGATGATCGACGACGGTAGACTCGGTCTGGGCGTAGAACAAACCGTCTGCTGGATTTGCAGTCTGAAATGCGCAGAGAAGTCATTCCTTACGCACGGATGACGGGGAAGTTTTATTTGCGATGTGTTCGATGGGTGCGGATACTATGATTGAATGGAATTAGGTTCGTGCTGGTCGTTGCTCGGGCGACAAAGAACAACGCCAGTATTCTGCCTAACACTACAGCCGATACCGCTCTTCACCACGATTTGTCTGTTGTCAACAGTGTAGCACTACAGAGGCATTGGACATGACTTCACATGAAGAAACATTTGAACTCTCCTCTAAACTGGACAATCTGCTTGCGACGATGAGTAAAATCTATGCTTCCCAAAAAAACTCCCTACTTGAATTGATAGTCGTAAACGGGAAACCTACTCTTGAGGAGGCACGCGAATATGACAACTGGAATGGAGGCATATACGGGCATGCCCTTACTCTCGCATTACCAGAAGAAGTATTCATCCAGATCATAAACGACAAAGCCAGTCTTGAGTCACAAATCCGCGAGGACATTGAAAAGCTACATGACATGAATAGGGAGTACATCTGCAAGGTGTTCTTTGAGATGGAGCCTTCGCAGGGAGAGCGATGGCGTGAAGATTCGGGAGTACTCCATCCTAGGTCGCCGAGTGCAAGATCCGAGGTTGATTCGACTCGCATTTGGGGAGATAAACGTATTCGTCTTTTTCTCAGCCACAAAGCGACTTTCAAAGAACAGACATTCAATCTTAAAAAAAGCCTTGCACCTTACGGCATCGCGGCGTTTGTGGCGCACTCCGATATTGAACCAACCGACGAGTGGCTTCGGGAAGTTGAGCGTGCGTTATTCAGCATGGATGTACTTGTGGCACTTCTTTCAGAGGACTTTCATGATAGCAATTGGACTGATCAGGAGGTTGGAGTTGCGATAGGACGACGTATTCCAATCGTCTCCATTCGTCTTGGTAGGGACCCGTATGGGTTCATGGGGAAACAACAGGGCTTGAGTGGGTGTCAATGGGAAGATACAAGCCGGATGTCATTAAACATTTTTGAACTTTTGCTAAAAAAAGAACTGATCGACAAGCGTCAACTTTTCACTGCCGCTCTTTCGGCTTATGCTGATTCCACCAGTTGGGCAGATTCAGTTTGGAAAGTAAAAAACGTACTGTCCAAATTTGAGAGTTTGACGCCTTCACAAGTTCATCAATTGCTTAAGGTGTATCAGGTTAATAAGCAGAACTTTTACTCCTTTGAGGGTAATGATTACCTATTGCCATTACTCAATAAGTGGACCGGCAAGCACTGCGAAGACGTCAAGGATTATCTCGTACCATCCGGCGATAATACGTCCACAGACAATGAAATCCCATTTTGACGGTCTGAGCAGGCAGAGCACCCCGCCCTCGCCCAGTTCAGTTACTCAATGTCAGGTAGATCTGCAGTGCAGAACCGATACAGCTATTCCAAATTGTCAAGAAGCTGCGTTAGCCACTCCCACTTTGCAGACACACAAAAATTCTGCAGCTCAGCACGCAGCACATCGGACTTAGACACTCGCTCACTAATTTGATCAACAATATCCATTTTTTGTTCTTCCGACGCGTCTTGGTAGAAATGTGCCAACCCAACAGTTCCCGATTCACTAGTCAAATAGGCAATTTTGACAAGACGCTCTGCGGCGGGCAAACCCGGCGGCGCCTGCCCTTCGGTCAAACACCATTGACCGTCATCATTACCCCGATAGGTGTCCAGGACGGTCAGGTAGGTATGCGCACTAACCGGATTATGCCGTAATACCAATTGGCCGTTATCACGGGACCAAGCAACACTCGTAGTGAGCCCGTTGAAGAATATCAACATCTTGAGTGACAGGGTAAGGAACAAAAATGTGCTAGCAGCGACGAAGGCTACAAAAAGGCGCTTCAGTGTAATTAGGCGTTTCATGTGTTCGTTCCCTTTCTCGACTCGTTAATGATTAAACTGCAACGGCAGTTGTGCGAAGCATTGATCCTGGCAACAAAAAGCTTGCTCACGTACCAGGGTTTCCGGGGGAGACCGCGAGTCGTCAAGCTCGTGCCTCCTTACTGTGAACGCATACGTGTGCGATCTCACTCTTGCCTTGGCGTTTGTTGTTTTTCATACTATGAACATGACGATCTTACCCGACCGAGCGAAGGCCGTGATCGAGGCGAAGCTGTGCGGGCTTTTTCCCGACGAGGCGTTGCGCGAACGCGTTGAGGGTTTGCTTGCCCGATACGGCTCGGAAAGCTGGGAGCGGGAATCGCTTCGAGTCCGTCTCGCCATTCTCAAATTAGCCGGTAGCGATGTAGACAAGATCGAACACCTGGTGCAGGCGTCCAAGGCTGACTACCGTGACGTGCTGGCCTGGGCCGAGTGTCCCAATGCCATGAAAATCGGGCTCTGCGATGCGTCCAAAGCCGAGAAGGAGCGCGCCGAT
This sequence comes from Phycisphaerae bacterium, assembly GCA_028282665.1. GTDB lineage: Bacteria > Planctomycetota > Phycisphaerae > UBA1845 > UBA1845 > JANQHN01. Next base: position 3,835 of record JANQHN010000088.1, read on the forward strand.
CGCCTCGACGCAGAACAGTACCAACGCTGGCTCGACGAGTAATTTCCAGGGATCATCCCATGATCGATGAGGCCGCGGCACTTCGAAAACTGCGGACTTCATCTGCTCGGCAACAATGCGGCCGACGTCCGTCCTGCGGCGCGGGGAAGACCTCGACAGCGCCCATTCATGCCTTGCTCCGTTCGGGCGTCCGGGCGGTAACTGCAGGCTGAATCGCGATCCTATAGCAGTTTCAATCGTAGCGCTGAATGTCGACTTTCCGGCAGTACAAAACACGGTGTCGGAAGCAAGGGTGCCCCGCCCCGTTTTCGGGGTGGGGCACCCGGCTATAGAAGGCCGGACGCTTGAATCACTACGAACGGTTCGTCCGCCCTCCGGGCGGGAAAGCGTATCCTCGACACCCGATCTTTGGGCGGGGAAGCGTATCACCGGCTCTCGATCTTCCAGCGAAAAACCTTGTCTTTGACTAAGGCCATTCATCCTCCGGGCGGAAGGACGCTCCTCGGCAAGCGGAGGGGACGCCCTGTGAGCCCGTGCGTATGCGATCTCGCTCTAGACGTTCAATTTGGCGAACTGCCGCTTTCCGCGTTGCACGACGTCGCCGGTCTTCACCTCGATCGGCGCCATCACGTCTTTAATCGTTTCGCCGTTTAGTTTCACGCCGCCTTGCTTCACCAAACGCCTCGCCTCGCCGTTCGACTTGGCAAAGCCCACGTGTGTGATTAACTCCAGCGGTACGACTTTTCCGCCGTCGAGCATGCTTGCGGGAATTTCCACTTCCGGCACGTCGTCGGGCAATCCCCCGCCACCCGAGCCGCCGTGCACCCGTTTGAATTCCTCCGCCGCAGCCTCGGCCGCCGCTTCGTCGTGGTATTGCGCGATGATCCGCCTCGCCAGCGCCTCCTTCGTATCGCGCGGATTGCACTGAGCAGGATCGGTCAACTTCGCGATTTCCGCCGGTTCCGCGTCCGTGAGCAACTCGAAGTAATTGCGCATGATCTCGTCCGGAATGCGCATGATCTTCCCGAACATATCCGACGGCGCGTCCGTGACGGCCACGTAGTTGCCCAGCGATTTGCTCATCTTCTGCGTGCCGTCGATACCGACCAGAATGGGCATGACCAAAACAATCTGCGGAGGTTGGCCTGCGTTTCGCTGCAAGTCGCGCCCGCACAAGTTGTTGAACGTCTGGTCCGTTCCGCCGAGCTCGACGTCCGACTCGATCGCGACGCTGTCGCGGGCCTGCATGAGTGGATAAAGCAGCTCGTGGGCGTAAATCTCCTTCCCCTCCGCCTGTCGCTTTGCGAAAGTGTCGCGCTCCATCAGCCGCGCGACCGTCATTTCACTCATCAATCGGATCACGTCGGCGAAATCCATCCGGGAAAGCCATTCGCTGTTGTACCGGACCTCGAGATTTTCTTCCGACAGGTCGAGCACCTTGCCGGCCTGGTTGAAGTAGGTCTCGGCGTTGCGCTTGACGTCATCCTCGGTGAGCATGGGGCGGGTCTTGCTCTTGCCGGTGGGATCGCCGATGCGGGCGGTGTAGTCGCCGATGATGAGCACGGCCTTGTGCCCGAAGTCCTGGAATTGCCGGAGCTTGCGCAACACCACGGTGTGCCCCAGCGTCAGATCCGGCGCCGTCGGGTCCATGCCCAGTTTGACCCGCAATCGCTTCCCGCTACGAATTCGCTTATCCAGTTCTTCGGCGGTGTACACGCTGTCACTGCCGCGAACCAACGCCTCGACTTGCTTTGTTGCGTCCATACTCACCGACCTTCGATTCGCCGTCCCAGGTTTTCCATCACCGGCCTGATCTCACGGGTCTGCCGGGCGGGCAATGTACAACGGATTTCATCGAACATCGAGGGGGGTTCGCTACGAAGGTCATAGATCCTTGAAGGTTGCAATGGCATGCTCGCGGGCCTTTTTGTGGTCCGCGATCGGTCTGGGGTAATCGATATCGGCCGTTTGTTTTCCCGCGTACGGGTCGTGAATCCGCCTGTTAGACAGTGGCGCGAGCACGGGCAGGAATTTACGAATGAACGCGCCGTTCGGGTCGAATCGTTTGCTTTGGGCGACCGGATTGAAAATTCGGAAGTAAGGGGCGGCGTCGGTACCGGTCGAAGCGGACCACTGCCAACCGCCGTTGTTGTTCGCGAAATCACCGTCGACAAGGTGCCGCATGAAGAATCGCTCGCCCCACCGCCAGTCGATAAACAGGTCCTTGGTCAAGTACATCGCGGAGATCATGCGCAAACGATTGTGCATCCATCCGGTCCGGACAAGTTGGCGCATCGCCGCGTCGACAATCGGCACGCCGGTCCGCCCTTCGCACCACGCAGCAAAGAGTTTTTCATCGTGCCGCCACTCGATCCGATCGGTCTCTTTCTTGAACGCGCGATTCATGCAGACATGAGGAAAAGCGTAAAGAACGTGGCGGTAGAATTCGCGCCAGACGAGTTCGCCGATCCACGTGTCCACTCCTTTGAATTCGCCACGAAGGTGACCGTGATTGGCAAGAACCGCAGCCGCAAGGCATTGGCGGATCGAAATCACACCGCCGGCAAGGTAGGGCGAAATGACGCTCGTACCGTTCACGGCCGGGTAGTCGCGGTTCTTCTGATAATGGCGAATGCGCTGCTCGATAAAAACCTTCAAGCGACGCCAAGCCTCAATTTCTCCCGCCGGCCAAAGATCTTCGCGCGTTTCACCATCAAAGCCGATGATTTTGGACGGAACCTCATCCGGCAAAACACCGGTCGGCTTTTGCGCGCGAGGGGCGGGGAGCGTGCGCAGATCGTGCTCGCGGTCGAGCGTATCGCGCCACTTCTTAAAAAAAGGCGTGAAAACTTTGTACGGTTGACCGTCTCCGGTGGCAATGCGATCCGGATGGATGACGCAGTGATCCTCAAACCGTTCGACCAACAGGTCTTTCTTTTCGAAATACGTAGCGACCGACTCGTCCCGGCGCTTCTCGTTAACCTCGAATTCGTTGTTGAAGTAGATTGCGTCGCAACCTGTTGTTTTAGCGAGCTTGTGTAAGACCGACGGTACTGAGTCGAACCGGGGCGTGTTGACGATCTTCAGGGGAATGTGGAATTTGGCGAGTTTGCGTGAAAGGGCACCGAGGTTGCGCAATAGAAAATCGACCTTCATGGTGCCCCAATCGTGCGCCTGCCACTGTTTGGGGCAGACGGCGAACACGCCTACCACGCCCTCATCCGCCGTCTTGCAAGCGTGATACAGCGCAGGGTTGTCCGCCATGCGCAGATCGGATCGAAACCATACCAGTGGTCGCATAGAAGCTCGCCTTGCCGCGATTGTATGCCGGCGACGATGCTCAACGATCTGTAAAGCATCGCGCAGTGGCTACCAGGCCGGTGCCCGCAAGGGTGTAGCAGTTTCCCGTGCAAGGGCACCTGCCGCCAAATCAACCCACTTTTGCGAGTGAGCCGCAGCGACGTTCTCGGGGGCAATGAGAGTATTTGGCCTATCGTGCGACAAATCAAGCGAGTGCGGAAAACCTTCCCGCTTGGCCGGGCAATGGAGGGGGGGATTATTGTGGAGACTTAATTCCAAGAGGATTGCTGAGGATGATTTTGCGGCAGGCGTCACAGACATCGAAACGAAAGTGGCGGTAGGTCTGGTCTTCCAGTTCGTCGGGGTCGGCGACGGCGAGTTCCTCGATGACTTCGTTGAGTTTGGAGGTGGCATCGAGATCGGATTCGGTAAATTCCAGGTGGCCTGCCGCTGCGTAAACTTCCAGCTTCACGATGAACCTCTTGGGGTCGTTGGCTCCTAGCCTTTCGCCACACCGATCGCATTCATATCGAATCATCGCTTGTCGCTCCACCCTAAGACGAGCCGCACGCTGCGCGACCATTATGCGGAGGCTAATCATAGCGGACATGTTGTTTCAAGCCTATTATGTGCGTGAACGAATCAATCTGTGCGATGTAACTTAAGTACACTTGTCCGACATGCTGGATCGGCTCGACCAAACCATCGTTGCGGTTTCATCAGCGCCTGGAAGCGGCGCGCTGGGCATCGTACGTGTCGCCGGCCCGCGAGCGATTGAACTTGTCGACGCGATTGTGCGAGACTCGGATGAGCACGCCGTGACCGCGAACGATCACCCGGCACTCCTGCATCACGCACCCGGCGGAACGCATCTTCTTGTCGAACTGGAGCTTGACGATACGGTTCGCTTGCCGGCCCGCACCGTTGTGTTTCGCACGCCGCGCAGTTACACGCGCGAAGACATCGTGGAAATTCACACCGTCGGTGCTCCTCCTATTTTGAGGGCGATCGTTGTTCGATTGGTTGAACTGGGCGCGCTGGCCGCCCAACGGGGAGAGTTCACGGCCCGGGCTCTTCTGAACGGAGCGATGGACTTGTCCAAAGCGGAGTCCGTCGCGGCCTCGATTCGCGCGGTCAGCGATACTCAGCTCCGCGCGGCTCGCCTGATGGCGGACGGGTCGCTGGGCAGGCTGCTGACAAGCCTGCGTGGCGAGTTGGCGGAAGTGCTCGCTTTGGTCGAAGCGGATATCGACTTTGCGGAAGAACCTATCGACTTCATATCCCCGCAACAACTTCAAGACCGAATTGCCTCGCTCAAAAAACGGCTCGACAAGCTGTCCGGCAGCAGTACCGTTGTTGAGCGGTTTGATGAGTTGCCCGGCGTGTTGTTGATCGGACTGCCGAATGCGGGAAAAAGCACGCTGATGAATGCATTGACCGGCATACCGCGATCGATCTGCGCCGCGGTTGCCGGTACCACCCGCGACCTTTTGACCGCAACGGCGAACCTCGAGTCGACCCATGTCATGGGTGAGGTGATGCTTATCGACTCCGCAGGCGTGGATGACGCGCAGGACGAGGTGTTAACGAAAGCGCGGGCGATGACGCTGGATGCGGCGGGGACGGTGGATTTGCTTTGTGTAGTGATCGACGCAACCAACCCGGGCGTCGAGGAACTGCGTCGCGAGCTGGGGTCCGTGGAACTTCCACAAGTCGTTATTGCGATCAACAAGATCGACCTGGCAGGTGATAAGATCGCCGGAATCGCAAAAGAG
>JANQHN010000144.1 GCA_028282665.1 Phycisphaerae bacterium
GCATTTCCATGTGCCCGTAAACGCCTTGACCCGACGCCCAACCGCTTCGCAAGCGGATCGGTTCACATCCTGCCGGTTTGGGATCCTCCACCATGACGTATTCGAAGTTGTTCTCGGCCAAAATGGTGAGCTTGACCTCGATTTCATCGCCCGGTTTGATCTCGATGCCCGTTTCAAGCGGTTTGCGGTCGTACTCGATGGTCTGATAGGGGACTTCCGTTTGCTTCATGGTTTCCGGATCCCACACCTGCTTGGTTTTAGTGACTTCGCGTGCGGTGAGCAAAGTGTACTTACGTGTTACCGCGAGTTCATGACTTGCTGCCGGAATGGGATCTTCCTTGGTGTAGTACTCTAGGTAGGTGGAGTGGTAGACCGTACCTTTACCTTTCTTGGATACTGCGATGGAGTGTGTACCGGGTGCGAGTTGATCTGCTTCGATAACGATTCGTCCATCAAAGGTGAGTGCATTCTTCTCGGTAATGAAGAAAGAGCGTTCGACATCGTTATCCACGCGAACGGTGACGGTCATGTTGGGCGATAGTTCGCCGCTGTATTCGAGGTAATCGCACAGCGCGTAGACCACGAACGCGGTGTCTTTGGTGGATAACCAGCGGGTTCCTTGACGATTGCGTGCCAGCCAGTTCACCGCCATAGGGATGTACCGGTTTTCCGGGTCGGCCGCCAGCATCGCCCGCAAAGCCATCGCGGTTGCCTCCGTGCCGTTGTTGTACCATCGCCGGTACCCCGTCTTTTGGCCCCAATTGGCTGTGCTGTGTCTCTTGTTGACCACGACGGTGTTGTCCAGGTTTTCAATGACGATTTTTGCCTTATCCTGCTGATTCGCCGTGCGTAACACGATGGCGAGCATAGACCGGCCGTAGTCACTAAGGTCATCCCGATCTGCATAGACTTCGTCCAGCGCTTCGCTGATCTTGGGAGAAGCAAGTGAGCTTGGCTCGGCGACACTGAGCGCGTAGAGCATCCACGCCTTTATGTTCTCCGATCGCCCCCACCATCTTGGTACGAGATCCTGGTTGCTGGCCAGTCTGCGTTTGAGGTTGTCCACGCCTCGCTGCAAGATAGTGCCATCCATCGGCACATCCGCATTTCGCGCTTCCGCGAGTCCGTACACGACGTAAGCGGTCATGTAGGGATTGGATGATCCGTTGGCCCACCATGCCCATCCTCCGTCGTCGCGTTGCATGTCCGCCAGTCGGGCCACACCCTGGTCGATCATGTCGTTCATCATAGCGGTATCGTAGACCGGGTTACGGATGATTCGATCAAGCGCCGGATTTCCCTTGGGGGCTCCCTGTTTCTCGATCTTCTTTTCAATGTCCGCCAGCGAGTAGCCCAAATCGTTGAGCGTCTTTCGTACCAGTACCGCCGGCAGGAATCGGCTCATCGTTTGCTCCGTACATCCGTAGGGGTAATCAAGAAGATAGGGCATCGCATCGATCATCACCGCTGCGAGCGATGGCGAAACGTCGATAGTTAGCCTCGGACTCATCGGATCGATATCCGTTGGCAGATTCATGACGGTGCGCTGCGTATCATCGCCTCCGGTACGAATGACGTTACTCTCCGTCAGTAGCGTATCCGCCCCGTAAGGAATAATGGGCAAGTTGCGCTTCACCGCATCGCCACCTTGTTTCGACACGACTTTCGCGACCAGTTCGCAATCATCGATTTTTGCGGCGATAACCTCGAAATCCACGCGAACTTCACCGTGCGCCGGTACCGCAATGTCCACCGAACCATCCTCGTCGACAAACGCCTCGATACCCTCGACGAACGCATGACCACGAATGAGCGTCGTACCCATCGCAAGTGAAACATTCGCATGGATCGTTTCGTCGAGGTCGTTGTGGGCGATGATGCTGAGGTACGCTTGATCGCCCTCCACGAGAAAACGCGGGGTTTGTAGACGGGCGATGATGCCTTTCGTGGTAATGAAATTCGTGGTTGCTTCGCCGACTCTTGTATCCTCATCGATTGCGATGGCGTGCATCGCCCATCTGGTCAGATCGTCGGAGAAGGGTATGTCGAACGAATAAGATCCGTCAGCATCGGTTTGAGCTTGAGCGATCCAGACAATGGCATCGGCAAATTGCTCGCGAATGTCCACCTGCGGCATGCCCGCAGATCCGTCTTCGTCTTTGGAAAACATCTCATTCGCAGCCGGGGAAGCGGCAACGGATTTAGCTTCCATCATGTCAGATGTAACGCCCGTTCCACGGCCGCGCCTGCTGACTTGCATGTGGTAACGCTCATCCCAGGCATCCGGACTGGGCATGCTGAAATTGGTGGCGACTCGCGCATGCCGCCAATAATCGTAAAAGTACGACTTGACCGCCTTTCGATACTCAGACTGAATGTAGTAAATGCTTGCATCCACTACCATCACCGCCAACTCGGCCAAAGCCGGTTTGCCGGCGTGATCCTTCACAACTACGCTCGCCTGTGTCTTGGTGCCGACCTCGAACTCCGTGCCGGTTTTTTCGATGTTGATATCGAGCAACTGACGGACTGGTGGAACGAGCACATCCACGACATCCTCCCTCGCCTGCCCGTCGCGAACGAGCCTGGCTGCGATCTCGAAGTTGGGAACGTGCTTTTCAGTGATGGGGATTTCGACGACCTTGCTGTGATCAGTCACCACAATCGTTGATTGGCTGAAAAGGTCCGCGCCGGCCGTCGTGAAAAAAACGTAAACGTCATCAAACGTCGTGTTGATTAACACGCGGGCAGTGTCGCCGATTTCATAGTAGGGCTTATCTGGGATGATCTCGAGATCTTTGTGCTTGAAACGATCATAGGAACGACCCTGTTTGACGACCCAGATATCCCGCGTTACGCGCGGCTGCATGTGTTTGGGCTCACCGGCGACTTCAGCTTGCACGACGATGCGGAAGGGACCTTCTTCGTCGGCGACGAACCGAACTACTTTACCATCATTTTCGATGGAGATAATTTGGGAGAACGCCTCGTCACCCAGTTCGTATGTCCACTGCTGCTTTTCTTCGTCATAATCTCTGTATACGCGATGCATGCTGACAGTGCCTTCGAACGCTACCGGCGTTTCTGCTGCATCCTTGGCGGTAATCTTGAGTTCGATGCGTTCGCCAGGTTCGACCATGTTTTTCCTGGGAGACACCGATATAAAGAAAGGCTCTCGCGAAGCGAACACCGAGCCCGAGCCTTCGATCGTGCGATGTGAGGAATCGAGGACTTTTGTGGATATGTCGTATCTGTAACGTGTGACTTGATGAAGATTTGAGTGCCGTGCATCTTCGTGGTCAATCGCATATTGGGCATCCGGCGTGGCCGCAAACTTGATGAGTGCGTTGCCTTCTTCGTCCGTCTCAGCCTGACCTCGCTTAACCAATTCTCGATTGTACCAGCGCCACCAAGGCCAATAGGTATAAGAATCTTGATAGTCGTGTGAGGCGGAAGCCCGTATTCGTCTTCCTTGTTGCATTAGCCAACCACAGGGGATAGGTGGATCGAATCTCATAGGCGCGCCCTGCCGCCAGATTTCGTACTTCACGTCAGCCTTCGCCACAGGATCACCAAAGTAGTACTTTGCATTGACCTTCGCCTCGATGATTTCGCCAATTCGGTACTTGTCGGCTGTGGGCACCACGCTGACTTCAAACTCGGGCTTTTGGTACTCCTCTACGCGGAAATAGCGGCCTGCGTTTCGATAATCACGGAATTCTCGGCCATCCACCTCACAGTGCATTTCGTATTGGCCAAGGGTGGCGTCTTTGGGGACGATCCATTCGCCTGCAATGCTGCCTGCCTCGTTGGTCGAGAAGCTCTTTTCATAAACTTTTTGGCCTTGTGGATCGTTGATGCGTACGAAGATTTTTTTACGCGGTTGGTTTTCGTAAGCGCCCTCATCCACTTTGCGCAGCGTATGCTTGAATTTCACGACATGCTCGGGGCGATAGACGGGGCGATCGGTGAAGCTATAGACACGGTAGCCGCGATTGTACGATGGATAAGCAAAATTCCCTTCACAGATTGCGTAGCTCTTTTTTTGGCCGACGATATACGTGAAATTTCGCCAACGGCTGTTTTTACCCCACCCCAAAGGACGCACGATTCGCAAAAAGCCCGCCGCATCCGTTTCGCCCCGGTGGAATACTTCGAACTTGTCCTGGTCGAGATAGCGAATCGCGTAGACTGTGGCTCCGACGACCGGTTTCCCTCTTGCGGTATCCACCACCCAAAGCAGGCTTTCTTTGTCGTCGCCAACGTTTAGTGCGGCAAGGTCAGTAATGATCAAATGGGCTGTATGCGAAGTATTGCCGTGGTACTTGCCTTTCGCGCTGGCGCGAATGGTGTAGGCGCCGTTTTTGTCCGTCGGTAGATCGATGGGTGTTTTGTTCTCATCTCTACTGCTTGAATAGGAATAATTGCTCGCATCGGCTATTGGCGTGGTCCAGGTCTCGATAGGCCTCGCACCGCGCGGGATCGCTAATGGCGAGTGATTACGTTGGCTGTTGGCTAATAGATCAATTTCGAATAATTCAAACTCGATCTTCTCGATGTTCCTGGCCTGCCAGGAGATGGTTGGCTTAATGCCTGCGGCTAGCGTGCGAGGCGTAGCGATAGTGAGATCGGGAGCTTCGATGAATTTGATTCTATCTTTAGATTTTTCGTGCAGTTTGGACGGCACACGCTCCAGTTTGAGAACCTGTCGATAGGTCTTGATAGCGGCAACGAAGTCGGAGAGCCGATTGCTATACACGTCGGCAACACTCAGCAGTGCGTGCGCATGGGCTCGTGTGTCCGGATATCGCCTACCAATTTCCCTGTAGACTTCGATGCCGGTCAAAAGATCGTCCTTGTCGAAATTCAGACCTGTGATGAAAAGTTCGGCCTTTCGGTTCAACGCTTGGACGATGGTGTTTTTTTTCTTGGCCAGTTCAACAGCGCGATCGAAACATTCAACTGCATGATCGCGTTGATAAAGTCGCTTCGCTTGCCAGTTTTGAGGTACATTTTTCGGCGGATCCGGCAGCAGATCCCAGCGATCGAAATGGAAGTAAATCTGTCCTTTGGCGATCAAAGCTAGTGCAGCATCGTCGTCGTGACCGGCAGCAAGGTGCAAATCCGCCAGTCGTTGATAGTAGGTAATGGCGAGGTGGCGTTTTGCATAGAGCCTTTCGCCGATCTTGGCGACCGCAGCGGTGTAAGGAATGTCTTCCTCCAGGGCCGAGTACTGCTTCTCGAGTTTTTCGGCTTCCTGTACAGCGGTCTGGAAATCCCTCAAGCCCACAAGGCAGCGCACGATCAAACTCGCCGCTTCAGTTGCGGCTGGGTCTTTGGGGAAAACTTTCAAGTACGTTCGCGCCTCGTGTAACGCAACTTTGTAGTTGTGCTTTTCGTATTCATCGAGTGCACTTGCGAGTGGATGATCGCTAGGTTTGGATGTGGCTGCGAGACTGACTGCAATCAAGGCAAATGTGACGAAAGCATGTAACAAAGCACGCACAGTTGTCATGGTGACGTTCTCCTTATCCGCAGGTTCGGTCGCGAATATCCATATTCTTTTGGACCGTGGACGGGGCAGTTGGTTTCATGAATTCTTGTCTATTCAACTACTGCAGCGGCAATCGGTCAAAACTCATTGGAGTTGTCGAACCTTTGCGAAGCGCATCGAGCCGTTTGGAATAGGTTTTGATCATCTTTGCGGTCAAATGTTGCCGTCCGAGAGAGCATTGGCAAAACCGAGCGTATGGAGCGCGGCATTCTATGCTGATAAGGAGCTTTCCCGGGCAGATCGCTTATGTATGAAATCGGCGCTTTTTGGGCGAATGAGAGGCTGTTAGCAACGGGTGGCGGCATCCCATTTTATCGGTCGTTAAGCCAAGCTGCGCCTGTTTTTGACCGATAATCAGTATGAGTCGCGTTGCGCCTTCTCGGACCAGGTGAACGGCCCTGCCGAAATCGAATCCTCAGACGTAGGCATGGTGAGCGCGTCTTTGCAGGCTACCCATCGATATGGGCGGCGATATTCGTTATCGAGCTTTTGGAGCGCCTAGCCATGCCGCCGGAGTTGTCCAGTCTCTCTGATTCGCTGGGACCGCTTTCGTCTTCGGTTCAGCTTTCCGTACAAAACCTCGCCTTGAACCTGGGGTTCGGTTTGCTGCTAGGATTGCTTACTGCTTGGCATTACGCAAAATTCGGCCGAGCCATGTGCAATCGGACTGCGCTAGCCCGAGTATTGGTAGTAGTCGTCCTCATCACTACGTTAGTGATCTCGGTCGTCAAGTCACAGCTTGCTCTTTCGCTCGGTATGGTGGGCGCGTTGTCCATTGTGCGTTTCCGTACACCGATCAAAGAGCCCGAGGAACTTGCTTACCTCTTTTTGACGATCGCTGCCGGCATAGGACTGGGCGCAGATCAGTGGAAGGCCACCGTGCCTGCCGTGCTTGTTATTCTGATCGTTACGGCAATCTATGCGAAATTGGGTGATCGTTCGCGGCGTTCCAATCTGTACTTGAACATCGAAGTACCGACCGACGCGGATTCGCCGAGGCTTTGCGAAGAAGTCGCGACGACCGTCTCTCGCGAAGCGAGCGACGTCAATCTCCGCCGCATGGACGTATCCGAACACTTGTTGCAGGCAACGTTTTTTGTCGATTGCAGGGACGATCGGCAACTTTTCGATCTCATGGAAGCCTTGCGCGGACGTTTTCCAGAAGCCTCGGTGAGCTTCGTAGATCAAAGTCCGAGCCTGGATGCTTAATCATGCGTATTGACGCTTCCAAAGCGAGCACGCGATCGGTGCACTGCCAACGTTGGATGCGGCGATTCAAACGCCTGGGGCTCTGTGTACTTCTAGCTGTTTCGTTTCTTGCAGGCGCATACGCCAAATGGAAGCATTGGGATTGGTTTCTACAAAACAAAATTTCGAAAGCGTTTGCTTCCGCTGAAGCTGAAGTGGAGTTGCTGGTCGATGGCGAACCGCTACCTGCCATCGTGTTGGACATCAAACTCAAACACATGTCACACATTGTCGCGCACAGGCAGCGTGCTTTATCCGCCGGCTTCATCATTGCGACGGATGACGATTATGTGCCTGCTCGGATGATCGCCGACGGCGAGGCATTCGCCTGCAAAGTGCGGCTTAAGGGCGACCGTCTTGCCCACTTGGACACGGAAAAATGGTCCTTCCGCGTTAAAGGGAAAGGCGATGGCAGGCTTTGGGGGATGCGAAACTTTTCCTTGCAACATCCACAGACCCGATGGTATTTGAACGAGTGGGCATTTCTGGAGGCCGCACGGACCGAAGGGTTGATCGCGGTGCGGTATACTTTTGCGAACCTAATTCTCAACGGCCGGGATATGGGAGCGTATGCCGTTGAGGAGCACTTCGGCAAAGAGCTACTTGAATCGCAAGGTCGGCGTGCGGGGGTGATCGTCGCCTTCGCGGAGCCCGAATTCTACCACATCAACACATTCGAGCGAGGCCTGGGGGGAGATGCCATTCGACCATTGACTGATGTTCGCGTGCAGGAGGTTCGTGCCTATGACACATCACGCTTGCTGGAAAACGCGGACCTGACTGCTCAACATGACGCGGCGTTGCAACTGCTGCGTGATTTCCAGGAGGGCAGGCGTACTGCTTCTGAAGTCTTTGATGTCGACAGCCTGGCTCGGTATTTCGCCTTGTTGGATGTGTGGCAAGCGTGGCACGCGAATCTGTGGCAAAACAGTCGGTTCTACTACAACCCGGTTACCGCCAAGCTCGAACCGATTGTATTCGACACGATGGCGATGTGGGGGCAAGGTGCGTCGCCTATGATTGCATCCAGGCCCCAAGATCAGCTTGTTAGCGCGCCACTCAAAGATCCGATCATCGCCACTGCATACCTTCGCGAACTCCGTCGCCTATCAATGCCCTCATACCTTGAAGAGATAAAAGCACGTCTCGAACCGGCGTGGAAGCGGTGGAGTCAGGCCATGAAGCCCGAGTTCCCTTTCCAAAAAAGACTCGATCCGGACTGGGAGACGTTAGCGAATCGACAGGCTTATATTCGCTCGGCACTCAAGCCGGATCGCTTGGTTCGTGCGTATGCCTTTCCGACGAGCCTGCCGGGTGATAGTTCGAACAGTGGTGGATTGACCGTCGGTTCCGATGATGCCATCGATCTTACGGTCGAAGTGGATAACATTGCCTTCCTGCCTGTGGAGGTCGTTGACTTCAAGACGCCGGGTGGACGGGCGTGGGCGGTGTCGCAGTTTACAAGCGGCAACGATACTGATTCCGCGGGCGGGCCGTCGGGCGTCGGGGCACCACACCTCGCTGATCGATTGATTCTCCACCCCGGCGCATTCAGAAAGCCACCAGTGCCCGTGCGAATTCGCCTTTCTTTGAATCGCAAATTGCTCGATGGCGTAAAGGGCGGTCTACGCGGCTACAAGGAGCTGATGATCGGAACGCGATTGATCGGCCAGCAAGACATAACCTACACTTCCGTCCGTATGGTTCCGCCGCGTAGCTACGCAACGAACGGTCCCGATTGGCCCACTATCGACGATGCATGCGCCGCTCACCCATTTCTCCAACCCGATTCCGAAAAGCTTGAATTCGCCATCGGTCCCGGCGCATGGAAGGTTGAGGATGATCTCGTCTTGCCTTTTGGGGCATCGCTTGTCGTGGCACCCGGAACCGAGTTACTTTTCGAAGAGGATGCAATTCTGTTACTCAGTGGGCCGCTCACGATGATCGGCACCACCGGTGCGCCGATCAAACTTTCTCCTTTTGGTGAATCCTGGGGCGGACTTGTGGTGCTCGATGCTGCGCATACTTCCAAGCTCGAACACGTGATCATTCAAGGTACGACCAGTCTAATGCGCGGGGGATGGCAGACGACGGGTGGTGTGACGTTTTATCGAAGCGACGTGGAATTGAATGACGTTACGTTTCAGGATGCTCTCTGTGAAGATGCGCTCAATGTTATCAGCGCCGAAGTTGCGATGAGCCGGTGTTCGTTCGTGCGATGTATGTCTGATGCGTTTGATGGGGATTTTGTCACTGCGAAAATAACTGACTCTCTTTTTGAAAAGATCAGCGGAGACGCGTTGGATTTCAGTGGCAGCGAAGTAACCATCCAGGACGTGCGAACGCAGGGCATCTATGACAAAGCGGTGTCAGCGGGCGAGGGCACGACGATGAAAGTCAGAGGGCTTTCGGCGGAGGTTGTCGGCATGGCGATCGCCAGCAAGGATCGTTCGAACGTGGACGCGGACGACGTAGTGGTGCAGCAGGCTGGGATTGCTTTCGCCGCTTACCAAAAGAAACCCGAGTACGGCCCTGCTGAATTATTCATCAATAAGGCCTCCATCGCTGAGGTGGAGTTGGAGACGTTGACGCAGTTTGGCTCTTTTATCTCCCTCAACGGTGAGGCTCAGGAACCGACGCATGTCGACATTGACCGATTGTACAACCGCTAAGACGCCAGCCACCGGATCGCCACAGGATAGGCTTGAACACTTACCGGTTTCCGCTGTTTCGGCAGTGGTAACTTCGGAAGAGGCGCTTACTCACCGGCGAGAAGAACCGCTCATCGATCCTCCGATTGAGTATCGACGCTATGAGCTTAAGATTCTCGTACCTCCGCGTGAAGCTTATCGCGTCACTGCCTGGCTTCGCTTGCACCCCGCAGGCTTCTCGACGCTTTATCCGGACAGGCGGGTTAACAGCCTGTACTTCGACACGCCGGATCTTACCTGTGCGCAGGAAAATTTTGCAGGCATCAGTCGTCGTCGAAAACTCCGTCTACGCTGGTATGGTCAGGCTGCAACGGCAGTAGATGTCACTTTGGAATTGAAGTGCAAAGAGGGCGGGCTTGGCTGGAAACACCAGGTGCGTGTCGCCCGCGCGGTCGACCTTAACTCGATGTCGTGGTCTAAGCTGCGGGGCTTATTGATGAAGGCCTCTCCCGTTGCGATGAAACGGATGATCGAACCGCTCAATAAACCAACCGTTCTGGTGAGTTACGATCGATCTTATTACCAGTCGCGCGATCGGAGCGTGCGATTGACATTCGATCGGGATGTAACCTTCTTCGATCAACAATTCACTAACCGTGGAATCAACTTTCTTCGGCGAAAATTTTTGGCTGCGCCTTGCGTCATCGAATTGAAGAGCGGGTCGTGCGAGCGCAAACGTCTCCGCGAAATTGCAACTGCTTTCCCTTTACGCTTAGCTAAAAACTCAAAATACACTTATGCGTTGCAAACGCTCTAGCGAGAACCTTTGCCAAGCACGAGTGGAATGCCGGTGGTCGGGAAAGAAGTCAGGTGCGAAATCTCCAGAGGAAGCGGAAAATCAACAGTCGATTTTTTCGTATGTCCATTGGATTTGTCGTACAGGAAGAACTTCTTCGGAGCAGTCCGGGCGAAAAAAGACGTCGAATGAAATTCCACTTTAATGCCCATCGGACTCGTTCGGTAACCCTGTAATTGGTTTGTATAGCGATGTAGAAGGTTTGGTGGCTCGAATTGAGGATTTGTCGTCAATGGAACCGGCCTTACGAACACTGGGATTGGCCTAATATGGCTGGTCTGTGATTCGGGTTGCAAGCGTCGATGATTGCAAAAAGTCATCTTTGCAGGAAAAAATCAATTAGGGTTTTCAAGTTTCAGTGTTGTTCTATCTCTTGTCCGGACACACGACCGATTACTAAAATTGTGCCAAGTTCGCACAATTGGCGGTGCGGACCAACTCGGTCTTTTGCTGAAATAAGTCTTTGGCGAAGGAGCATTTTGATGAAACGAACGATGTTGATGATCATTTTTTGCATGCCACTGGTTACGTTGCTCGGATGCACCGGAAGTATTGGAGACAATCAAGACGTGTTACTACTGGTTGCCGTCGAAGATAATACGGCTTACTACCAGCATTTCGAAGAATTTTTTGCAGACGAGTGGACTCCGACTTCGCTTTGGGCCGTGGATCTGGAGACTGAAGAAGCTCGGCAAATCGCACCTGAACAGACGTATGTAACCTTAATGGTGGGAGAAGATCATTACGTTTACACTCTTGAGCCTGAAGAGGGAAAGACGGAAGTCCGTCTGATGGCCGTGCAAATTAGCACGGAAGAGGAATTTGAAATTTACACTTGGGAGGACGGGGATTGCCTGAACGCAGCAGTGAATGGGGGAACTGTGGCCTACTTTGACAAGGACTGCGAACTGGTGTTGTTCGATCTTTCCACGCGTAGTGAGGCTGACAAAATAGCGTTACCGATCGATCCGAATCGGCTATTGGGTTTTCAATCTGGGAGCGTGGCTCTTCTGGGGACGGAACCTGATGTTGATGAGCAGCAGTTGATTTTTGTGGATGCGGCTGAGGGGACGGTTACTACTCAAGCTGATCTGCCGAAAGGGGGATTGGATTGCGCCCTCAAAGCATCGATTATTGACGGTTCGCTATATACGGTCGTGACCGAAGAAATTGAATCCGCTCTCTACCGTTACGATATCGATGGTGAAGTCTGGGAGGAAATAAGCAATTTCGGCGAAGGCGGTCTTTTTGACATGCGGCTTATCTTTTTTGGAGAAGCCAACAGCAAAAAGGCTGTCATCGAAGAGATTCGTGTTAGTTTTTGGGAGCAAAGTTCCACGCTGGTTTTGGTGGATCTTGCGAATGGAGAAACTGAAAACTTGGAACGTTTGCGCGGAGGTGTACTCTTCTATGCAACGGCGAGCCCCGTCGTTGATGAGGATTCCGTTTATTGGATAGACCCCATGACGCGAAGTCTCGTCGTACATTCGTTCGATGATGGAAAAAGGGAAACGATCGAACTGGGCTACACTACGGATTAGGTGAACACCACGAAGCTGGATGAACCTTAATGAGCCCACGCAGGTTGCCGCAACAAGCGGTTGTAGTGGACAGTCTTTTTTTATCTAAAACCACATATATATGTACAGATTTGTATTTTCAGATTGCTAAAATTGTGCCCGGTCCGCACAATTGGCGGTGCGGATTGACTCGACTTTTTTCCGAAACAAGTCTTTGGCGAAGGAGCATTTTGATGAAACGAACGATGTTGATGATCACTTTTTGCGTGCCGCTGGTTGCGTTGCTCGGATGCACCGGTATTGGAAACGAGCGGGATGTGCTATTGCTAGCTGCTGTCGAGGACGATACGGCTTATTACCAGCACTACGAAATCCTGGGCGAAGGGAGATCTAAGAATTCGCTCTGGGCCGTTGATCTGGAGACTGGGGAATCACGAGAAATTGCACCTGAGGCGAAATATATGATCTTTCTGGCGGGGGAAGATCATTACGCGTACATCGTTGAGTCTGAAGAGGGGGATGCGGATTTCCGTCTGGTGGCGGTGCAAGTCAGCACTGAAGAAGAGTTCGAGATCTACACATGGGAAAAAAATGAAGAAAATGATACGCCCGGCTCCGCTGCCATTCACGGCGAGACTGTGAGCTACATTGATCGGGATGGCGATCTGGTATTATTCGATCTGTCTACACGCAGCGAGGTTGACAAAATCGCGTTGCCGGATGGCGAGGCATGGATCATGGATTTTGAACCCGGCATAGTCGCTATTCAGTCGCGTCCTCTAGATTCCCTTGAACCACAGTGGGTGCTCGTGAACGTTACTGAAGGAACATACTCTCAAACCGACATGCCGGAAGGTTGGCGGCCCTTCAATTGGAGTTCGGTTGCCAACGGTTCAGTATACACGATCCTGATGAAGAGAGGGGACTCGGCTCTTTATGGCTATGATATTGAAGGTGAAACATGGAAGAAAATAAAAGAGTATAGTGATGATACGCCGAGTTTCCAGGCACAGTTTCCATACTTTGGAGACGCGAGCGGTGAAAAGATTATTATTCAGGAGATTCGCGTTAGTTTCTTTGAGCAAAGTTCTGCGCTGGTTTTAGTAGATCTCGATAGTGGGGAAACGGATTCCTTGAAACGTCTACGCGGCGGTGCAGTTACTTTCGCGTTAGCGCGCCCCATCGTTGATGAGGATTTCGTTTATTGGATCGACCCCATGACGCGAAGTTTCGTCGTACACTCGCTCGATGATGGGGAAAGGGAAACGATCGAACTGGACTATACTACGGATTAGACAAACGCAACGAAATGCAGGCGAGTATTGATGAAGGCTATGCAGGTTGTCGTAACAAGTGATTGCGGCAACCTGTTTTTTTTGTCAAAACCCGTAGATTTCAGGGAATCCATATCGTTCGATTCGTAAGTTGTTTATTGGGTTGTGATCTCGATTGCGTCATGTTCTCGTAGAAGTTTCACAATAATGCTTGTCGCCTATCTGAGCCTCTTATTCGTTTGGGTTGTGCTTACGGTCATCGGTGGATTTTTGCTGGTGAACATCGCCTACGCGATTGCACGATTCCGACGCGGGGCTGATGACTTTGCAACAACGTACAGCGCGTTTTTTAAACGGCACGCCATTCGCTCGCTATGGTGCGGTATGCCACTTGTGGCGATTGGGATGTTCGCCGTTGCGGTAGCGATGGATCAGTCTGCGGAGGTTAATAACTTCCTCGACTCCCTCGACGAAACAACGAAAATGCGTGTCCGCACCGGTGGGCATTGTCACCGAAATCCCGAGAAAGAAATCCTCCTCCTTGAGACGGTCCACCATGAGGGCATCGAGAATTTGCTCAGATGCATCGCCGTTGCGCCTAAATACGTGAAGATTTCGAACTGTCGCTGCTGTGGCGATTTGAGTTTCGAGTTTTACAGAGACGAAAGTTTGATTGCCTCGATAAGTTTACACCACGGCACGCATCTTCGCTTTCAGGGCGAAACGTTTGGTGATCAATACTTGACGGCTGAATCCAAGAGATTGCTAACCGAATGGCTAAAGAAAGAAAGCATTCTGGCTCAGTTGGATCGACGTGTGGTGAAAGAAATCGTGGACTCGCGATGACTTTCCGTTGGCCGTTGCGCAATCGAAAGTAACGAAAACGCCCGAGACTCATCGACGAGTCGCGGGCGCAGTTTTTTGTTATGTTAGTTTGTTCGTGCTGCCGTGACCGATGAATCGGTTTAAGCTCTACGCTACTCGACTTCAAACGCCTGATAATACGGCACAAATATGAAATCGCTGTTTTCGAACTTCGCGCGGTAGTGATCGAAGTTCTTTTCCTGCGCGTCGCGTGCTTTTTTGTGCCAGTATCGACGCTGCGCTTCCAGCGACGTCGACTTTTGCTGCACGGGGTTCAACTGCTGGTCGTGTAGCTTCATTCGCATCTGGAAGATGACCCAATTGGGATTCACTGCCGGTGGTCGTCGCCTCGGGTAGATCACGGTCGAGGCCATGCTCGTCTCGCAACGTTTGCCTGGATCGGAAAAGGCGTCGGACGAGTTCCCCTTGCTTTGCTTGTTCTTAAAAGCGGGTTTTGCGTTCACGCCTTCGTCAACCTGAATTTCCTGATTCTGCGCATCGTCAAACGAGGGAGAATGATCGCTTTGCCCGTCATTTTCAAAAACCGACTTCCAGATCTTGGCGCCGAGCGTAGTGCTGTTTGCGCCGGGTTTGTCGACAAACTTCATGGTGGCGAAAGGGTTTGGTTCAAATGGCTCATGCGCCCTTTGGTTTCGATTGCTCTTTGGGATTGCGCCGACTTTTACCGTCGATGCCAGGGTCGATCGGCGTGGCGTGACATCCTGCTTATTGTCCTCATCTAGGCAGTTTGTCGCCAGGTACTGCTCGCGGGCTGCGACTGTTCGATGGTGCGGGCGGATCTCCCAAATGGCTTGACGCTCTTCACGTGTCGACTCACGCCATGTTGCGCGAGCCATTGTCACTGGTTTGTGGCGGCGCGGCTTTACGGTTACTTTCTTGTAGAAGGATCGCTCCTTCAGTCGCTTCGCCTGGGCGAACTTTTCCTCGGCATCTTTGATACGAGCCCATTTGTCTTGGCTCTCCCAGTCCCAGGTCTCGGCGTTGGCGAATGCCTCGCTCTTATCAAGTTGATCCTCTTTCCACTGGACGGTGGACTCGAGGTGATGAGCGATTTCGTCGAGTTGTCGTTGGGCTGCAACAAATTGCGGGTTGAGTCGCAGGACATGCTTGAACGACTCCGCCGCTTTTGCGTAATGTTGTTTGCCGCGGAACATCAAACCCATGTTGTAGTGCGCGTCCGCTTCGGGCAACACCGCAAAAAACGACTGAAACGCTTCATCAAAACGATCCTGCTGACTCAACACGATGCCAAGGTTGATGTGCGCACGGGTGAAATCCGGATCAAGCTGTATCGCTTTGCGAAGCCACTGTTGCGACTCGGTCCAACGCTCGAGCAAGGCCAGTTCCCAACCAATATTGTTATGAAACGAAGCGTTGTTTTTGTCGAACGTAAGACCCTGTTTGAAAATTCGCGCGGATGCGGTGTGATTGCCTACACGACTGAGCACCAGGCCCAGGCGATGATAGGCTTCAACGTAATCGTGCTTCGTGGCGATTGCGTGTTGGTATTGCGTGATCGCTTTTCGCAGAGCGCCTTGATGCTCGAAGAGTTTGCCCGCCGCAAGATACGTTTCGGGCAGAATTTTGGGCGATTCTACTTCAGGCAGGTTCTCCAGCTCGGCCAAACGCATTTCGTTGGCTGCGTTCTGTTGGCGTGCGGTGGAGAACTCGCTCGACGTACAGCCGGCGAGCAAAGTGACGGACAGTGTAAGTATCAGTGCTTTCAGATATCGTCGCATAACGTTTCCACCTCGTATTGCAAAAAAATCGCCTACTGATCGCCGCCACCGGTTGGAAGTGTGAGGCCGGCTGCCGGATCCTGCCCGCCTTCCTGTTGTGCGGTGAACGAGTTCATTTGCTTAATCGTGATTGCGTCTTTAGCTGACATACCCGTACCGGTCGACAGACCCGCAACGACCTTTACGTGCTTCATGTCGCAGCCGAGAATCGCGAGGTAGTCGCGCACGTGATCCAATCGACCTTCGATCAATTTTTTGTCGTCCTGCGATGTTTGATAGTGAACCGTTCCGCCGTACGTGCTTAGGTAGGGCAGCATCCGATCCAGACGCGCCGCGCCAGTGTCCGACAGGTCAATGGTGTGCCTCGTGAAATGGAAGTCGGAAATTGCGAATTCACTGACCATGGCGTTGTCCGCCATCGTCCCGAAATACCGCTCCAGCGATGTATGCGCGTCGTTCGAGCCCTGTGCTCGCATTCGGAAAGTTTCCTTTGGCTCGTTACAAGCTCCTGCGAGCAACACCACCGAACCAATGAGTGACGGTGCGACTATTTTTTTGAGCATGATCCCATCCTTATCCTTCATTCGCCGGACCACGTTGATCACATTCCGCATCAACTAAAGGCCTATTTCCCCGAACCGCGGTCAGCGTTTCGCATGCCGCATGATCGGACCTTTTTCTTGCTGCCCCGTAATATCGAGCACTTGCGGATGGAACCTTCGCAAATTATCGGCCCCGTTACAGACTTATCGGTCCGATTCGAAAGGGGATGAAAGCACACCCGTATCGTTTATCCTCGTACGCTAGGAAAGCTTTGTTTACGAAACGGCGTTCTCAGGGCAGTGGCGCCTAAAAGAAAATTGAAATGCCTCCGCGCAGTGTTGTTAGGCGATTTTGTCGCGCCCGTTTCTAGACTGGAACACAGATATCTGACCGATCTTGCTTTTCGCGCAATTCTTGCATTTGTGGCAAGGGCCGTCAGAATCACGACCAATGACCAAGGAAAGACTAGAGCCGATTAGATGCCTACCTGTTCGACAGACACGGAAAGCCCAGTGAGTACCGATCAGCCTGGTGCTTGCCCTGAGCCGTTGCGATGGTGGATCTGTGCGTTGATGCTCATTGTGTTAGGGGCGATGCTCTACTTGCCGGGCATACAATGGGGATTGCCCGCGGTAGGCTCCTGGAGTCAGGATACCATTGCGGGCATGCGGACCCTTGTTGCCCTCGAATCCGATCCGCAGCACTTTCGCGGTCGTTACCCTCCGCTGCACTATCGCATTAACGCCGCACTCTATCGGCCGTGGTTTGCACATTGGGACGCGAGTGGTCAACTCGTACGCCATCCACAAACGGGCATGCGCATTCCCGCGGAACCTCTCGCGCCCAAAGTAGGCGTGCTTATTCTCGCCTCGCGGTTGCTCAGCATGGTCATGGCGATCGGAGCGGGAATTGCGACTTTCTTCGCAGCATGTCGATTGACCGGCGATTCAGCCGTCGGTCTGTGTGCCGCTGCGGTGCTTATGGTTGGCGCGGACTTCACATATTTCGCCCGCCTGGGCAACGTCGATGTGCCATCGGTTTTCTGGATCGCGCTGAGCTTCTACTTCTTTGTGCGGGCGAGCGAAGCGGGGCGTGTGGTGGATTGTGGATTGCTCGGCCTGTTCGCCGCATTGGCCATTTGCACCAAAGATAGCGCCGCTGGCGTGTATCCCGGCATGGCGATCGTACTGATTGTTCGAAGTGTCATAAATTGGCACGATGAATCGGATCAGGTGCAAAAGTGGGCATTGCTGAAAAAACGCTTCATCGGATGGACGGTAGGTCTTGTTGTCTTCGCCGTGTTATACTTGTGGATCAACGGTATCTTTACGGACTACGCTACATACGCAGTGCGTTTGGGCTACTGGTTCGACGATTCGGCTGACACCCAGCACGCCGAGCAGTATCGCTATACTAGCCCGCTTGCCCTGTTGATGGCGACGCTCTGGTATGCCGCGAGCGCTACAGGTTGGCCCATGCTCGCGCTGATGCTCGCGTCCGCCGTTTACGTCGTCGCGCGACACCGCATGCTTGCGCTGATAACGCTGCTCCCCGCGTTTTCTTACTACATGTTTGTCATCCAGCAGATGAACTTCGTCTACGGGCGTTTTTTGTTTCCGATTTTCGTGCTGATTGCACCGCTCGTTGGGCGGGCAATTGTCGATCTGGCGAAGAATGCACGACTTCCCCTCGCGGCTCGGGTTGCTGTTCCACTGATTGTCTTTCCACTATCTTTGGGATATGTGACAGTAGTCAATCTTGAGATGATGACGGACTCGCGCTACCGTGCGGAGGCGTGGTTTGAAGAAAACGTCTCCACTGATACGAGCGTGGGCGTGTTCGCCAAGCCTCAGTACCTCCCCCGCATCGCGGAGATGGGTTATGCAGGGTACGGGGTCGAGATGACTCGCGAAGCGTTCGACAGGCCTCAACCCGATGTGCTTGTGCTTAGCAGTTACAACTACATCGATTTTGACGAAGAACAACAAGCTGTCCTGAGTGATCTGCTCGCCGGTAAACTTGGTTACGAACAGGTCATCACATTCGAAGGCAGGTATTTGGGCACGGGCAGACACTGGCTCGGCTTAGCGGGATGGAGCACCGATGCCATCGGGAAAATCAGCCCCACCCTCACCGTCTTGCAACGTGTGCCGGCTAATCGACAATAAGGGTATGCGGATGTTCAGGTAAACCAAGCCGCGTCGCGTGCGATGGCTCTCGGGAGTATTGTATTTCGTCCGGCGTCACTGCTTCTAATCGCGGTTTGCGACAATCCGCTTGCCGATGTAGGCGGGTATCCTTTGGCGATATCATGACGAACGAAGCCACGCGAACAACCAAACGCCTCATCTTAGCGTCAGGTAGTCCTCGGCGACGCGATCTGATGCGCGAGTACGGTTTCATCGTTAAGATTATTCCGCCGACGTTGCCCGAACCGGACCACCTCGGCGATGCCTCGACTCCGGCAGAGAAAGCGGAGGCGCTGAGCTTTTTCAAAGCACGATGCGTGGCGGACACGCTTGATGAAGGCATTGTGATCGGCGGAGATACAATTGTCGCCGTTGGCAACACTTGTTACGGTAAGGCTTCAGACCGGGAAGATGCATGCCGAATCCTCACCGCACTGGGCGGTACGACACAACAGGTCATCACCGGCGTTACTCTGATCGATGCCGCAACCGGCCGCCGTATCATCCGGCATGATGTGACTCGCGTTACCATGCGAGTTTTCACTCCGAATGAAATGAAGTCCTACCTGGAAAGCGGCGAGTGGGAGGGCAAAGCCGGCGCGTACGGCATCCAGGACGGCGGCGACCGCTTCATTACGAGTTTCGAAGGCAGCTTCACGAATGTCGTCGGAATGCCCATGGAACTTGTGGTTAAGATGCTCGGAGAGTGGGGCTTGGCAAGGCCCCGTCAGCCCCAACCTTAACCACCGGGTGATCTTGGCGCGTATGGTCGCAATCGAAATCTCATATTTGGAGTAGAATGCGCCTATACATGCGCTATATTCTCGCCCCGGCCTGCTGAGACATAGCAGACGCCGGCGCGGATCGGCCGGTGTGCATACAGCGTTTGGCAACTTATAGCGACGAAGAGAGCCCGGCCATGCGTTGGCTACGTTCAATCATCCGAAACATCTTCAAAAAACCAGATCGGTCCATGCCTGGGTGTTGGTCTGATGATTACCGGGATAACTGGTATTATTCCGCTCTTATTGGGGATTCAGAAGAAGACGAGCTTTTCGACTTTGTGAACGCGGATGAGGATACGCTCGTGCGGATGTACGATCTCCTCGGGCGGCGCGGCAAACTTTGGCAGGCGTATTTCATTGTCGAAGAGTTGAACAGCGGGTTTTCGAGGATCAATACGCCGCAACTGGCTCAAGCGCTTTTGCAACTCGAACGCCGGGTCATCATGGGCGAGGCGGAATCGGATTCGCTGTACGAAGACCGCGAGCCCCACCATCTATCCGTGATCCGTGCGTATCTTGCCACTCGACTTCCTGTTGAGACTCCATGCATGGAAGAACTCATCTACGAGTGGTTCACTGCGTCTGATAAGTACTCCGAATACCGTGCGGAATTAGTCCGAGGCTTGGCCAGGCTTCCGCGCACACAACGCGCAGAGGATTTTCTGGTTGAACTTTACGTCGACAACGACGCGCGCGACAAGGCATACACCAAAGCGATCGACGATGCCCTCCGCGCTGCACCCGCAGAAGATCCAAGTTCCACGCCATGCAGTTTTTCAT